>CAYUZB010000027.1:13132-32184 GCA_964449565.1 uncultured Granulosicoccaceae bacterium
CATGATATAGACAACCTGTTCATATCGGACGGAAGTCAATTTACGACCGGTGGCGCTGAAAACCCGACCCTGACGATTGTCAGTCTGGCAATTCGGCAGGCGGATCACATTGCCAAGCAAATGATCAGCGGGGCCTTGTAGTCGAGGAAAAACTGGAGCAGGTTTACCCGCCGTCAAGATGACGTTGATCAATGGCGGTGGGTAGATCTTTGATCCGTGTCTAAACGGTATGCCGAATTTTAGACATATATAGGCCTACGATCAGACCTAAGGAAAATTAATGAGTTAACGCGTAGATGACGTAGTTGATGCCGAACTGATAACCGAGAGACGTCATTCGCAGTGGGTAGTAGGGATCATCGGCATGTTCCCAGGAGTCGCCCATGTCCATATTGAAGTTGATGGCGACCATCCAGCGACCATCTTCATCCTTGATTCCACGCCATTGAGGAGGTCCATGCGGCATTCGAACTTGTGTATTACCTTGCCCGTCACTAGCGATGATATGGCGGCGGCCAGGAATTTGAGTGTTTTGATCAAGTTCATAGAGCACGGTCATGACTGCATCATCGGGTTTGATGGTTACTATTCGATGGTGGGGCAAAGCGCGTCGCATGACTTCACTGAAAGTTGCCCAATCGTTCGGACCGTGAATATCGTCAGCGAGAAGAAAACCACCGCGTCGTAGATACTCACCGAGTCTTTGTGCATTATGGTCGTTGACTCGCCAGCGTCCTACTTGTTGCGCGAATAACCAGGGATGGTCAAAGATTGCGTCGTCGCCAAGTTCGACATGGATGCTATCGGGCGCAATATTGATCGCTGTATAGCGGCCCAGGCCATCGAGAAAGTGTGCTTCGGCCTCGGGCCAGTCGATACGCCACCACGGACGTCCTGGCCCCCAGCCGTGGTAACTGTTGGTATCAAACACGAGTCTCGCGATATGAAACTCGTTCAAAGGTCCCCCAGGCATCGGAGGATTGATCACATCGGGATGCCGAATGGGTGCTTCAATCGCTTTTGTAGGGATAGTCGCATCAATTGAATTGTTCATACCGTCGGCAAGAGCCGGTAACGACATCAACGAGGCAAATAGTAACGCTACCGACAGTTGGGCCAGCTTGAGGCCGTTCCTGAGTATGGTGATCGGACCACTGGGTCTCGATGCTGTTGGAGGGTGCCACCTTGTCATTGTCTGGCTGATTCCTACGGCAGTAAACACTTCCCGAAGCCTACTGCACATAGCATTTTCGTCCAGTCCACGATGGCGAAACTTGCTTAAGGCACTTGCCGATCAGTTCGGCTAAACTTTCCTGGTGCTACATATCAATCGAAATATCAGTATTCCGGAAAAGGAAATCGAACTGAACGCTATCCGCGCCAGCGGATCTGGTGGGCAGCATGTGAATAAAGTGTCGACTGCAGTACATCTGCGCTTTGATATTCAGGCTTCGTCCTTGCCGGAATTTTACAAAGAAAGGTTACTTGCCAGTGGTGATCATCGGATTTCCGATGATGGGGTTGTCATCATCAAGGCCCAAGGCCAGCGAAGCCGCGAACGAAACAAGATTGACGCTTTCAATCGCTTACGAGATCTCATCATCAAGGCAACCGAAGTGCAACGAAAACGAATTGCCACCAAGCCAAGTCGTAATTCTTCCAAGCGTCGGATGGATAGCAAGACGAAGCGATCAAAGACAAAATCGCTACGGGGAAAGATAGATTACTGAGATGTTGGAATCATGTATGGGAATTTATTTTCTCGCCTGATCGTATGATTTGAGTATCAGCGCTTGTCCCATATGAGTAAATGATTGTTGGACGGCATTGGAAAAATACGTGCCGGTGTAAATTTAAGAGACTTGGCCAATTGATCAAGCTCTGTGACATCGCGAATGCCACCTCCCGGATTCTCCCGTTCGAGCTTCTGGTCGAAAGCCTGATTCCCGGGGCTGATGTGTTGCCCGTCAAAACGAAACGGGCCGTAGATAATCAGCTTCCCATCCTCAGGCAAGATCGTTGCCGCGTGAGTGAAAAGAAGTTCGACCAGTGTCTGATTGATAATGTGCAGGGTATTTGCGCTGTAACAGACGCTTACATTCGGAAGTGGCTTGCTCGCATGCGCAAGATCAAGTTCAATCGGTGAAAGAATATTCGAGCAAGTGGTTTCATTTATCCACTGTTGGATACCGGGTAGTTTGTCGGCCCTATCGGAAGGTTGCCAGCTGATACCTGGTAACATGTTTGCGAAATGACAGGCGTGTTGCCCAGTCCCACTGCCATATTCCAGTACTCGGTCATCCACGCTGAGCTCTACGCGCAAAACGTTCAGGATGGCATCTTTGTTTCGATCCGCTGAAGGTGCGAAAGGCTTGTCGTTGTTCATGTGGTGTTAGTGGGGTAATGAAGTGTTCATTTTAGCCAACGACGCCTTGTTCCGCTCAATTCAAGACAAAGGACGCTACCTCACGTGTTCGATTCGTACTCTATTCTTTCTTATACTTTTCCGCAGGCCTACATAACAAGTCGTGTGTCTTGATGGACTGCCTGCCAGCCGAACCAGAATGCTCGGTGAGCAGGCAGGCGGGCATGTGATTTACCGTCGTCTCTTGTGATTTGTGACTCTGTCAATGTCCAGCTTCTTCCCTCTGAATCACTGATTTTGTTGTCACCATCATAGCTGACGAACTCAACATCAAAGTTCTCGTAAACCCGATTCGCACCTGATGGGTCGGTAAAGATGACGAATTCCTGTGCGCCAAGTTTGTCTGCGTAAATGGGTTTGTCACTTAAGTAGTCAGCACTGATTGCCAGTCGGTCTTGCGTGACGTCAGGAAATTGCAAGGCGAGGATTTCTGCCTTATTTGCTAGTCGATCGTCGGTGCTGGGTATCGTGAACATAAGTTCATCGGTTGCAAAGTAATCCCGATACGCAAAACCTTCATCGTAATTTCTCCTGAAACCGGTACGCAGTGAGAGTACCGTGGTATCCGGATGTCGCCTTTTCCATTCGCCCCAGGTGCTGGTAACCACATAACTGCGTTCCAGCTCGATACCTTTGCCAACCAAAGGACCTACAGTCGGTCGTCCCCAGGTTGTGCTCCACAATGATTGCGTCGCCTTGTCATACATCATCTTGTTCGAGCGATACAGGAAGCCGCTTGTACCAAGTTCATGACGAACACCGTCATGATGGGTTTTGTACAGAATGACCGCGCCGCAAAGTGTGCAATACACCCCAGCGTATTCTTCGCCACCTATAGTATCGACAAACATTTCATGCCAGGCAAGAATGCGTTTGGGATAGGCCCGCGCATCGCCGTTGTACTCGATGCCAAATACGACATCTGTATCTGCCAGGTAAGTGGCGTCGGAAGCTGTCGTCATCTTGGGTTGACGAAGTGGGGGGATGCCGTCTTGCTGTACACCACCCCAACGAGCCTCATCGAGTCGAATAGTTGTCTGTCGAGAATCATCGAAGTAGTTAGCGAATTTGCTATCAATTTCTTGGTAGAGCAGAGATTTGAACTTCGCGTAGTTAGGGTGACGATTCTCGTCCTGAGCCCACAGCCATCGATACCAGTCATCGATGTCATTACCGAGTTGTTGTTCGGTTTGTCTTGACAGCATCGCCATCAGTGACTTGAATAAAAACGCGCTTTGGGCGAAGCGGATGGTTTCAAGGGTCATTGGAATCATGCCAGGATGCCAGTTTTCTTCCAGTATTTCGATGCTCTCTGCAATACCCGTAGAGTCATTATCGAGCATCTCCACGAACAGCTTTGGCGCATTGATTTTATTGAATACTGTGTCGTCTGCATGCGATGCAGGCATGAAAATCAACAGGATCGCCCAGATCATTGACAATGATGTGTTGGACTTGATACCCATGCCGTTAGCTCCGGTTTGCATTTACAAGAAGAAAGGACTCGGAATCATAGAGCTGAGCGAAGCTCGAAGGTTCCTTTGAGACAGGTCTCGCGCTATCGAGGTCATATCCCAGTTTGACTGATGTCGCAGATCGGAAAGTTTTACGGATTAATCCACTTCATAAGTAATATTCGGATCGCTACAATCGTTATTGAGGCATGCCGGAATATAGTCATGAGCAGTAAATTATCCGCAGAATACTATAGCGCGCAGCGCAAAATTGACCCGAGCTGCGGTGAGTTTCTACACGACGGTTCCCCCAATAATGACAACCGTATTGAAATTGGCCCAAGTCGCCTTGCTTATGATGAGTGGTCGGATGCCGGTTTGGTTTTGCCGAACTTGCCTTCTATGCGTGAATACCGATGGAAGCGTCTAACACAGCATGTCGTTGATCGGGACTACGGCGGCGTCTTGCTTTTTGACCCGCTTAATATTCGTTACGCCACTGACAGTACCAATATGCAGCTGTGGAATACGCACAATCCATTTCGTGCAGTGCTGCTTTGCTCAGATGGATACATGGTGATCTGGGACTACAAGAACTCACCTTTTTTATCGACTTTCAATCCCTTGGTCAAAGAGCAGCGTTCAGGTGCGGATCTCTTCTATTTTGATCGAGGTGATCGTATTGATGTCGCCGCTGATGTGTTTTCAAATGAAGTGCGCGTACTGATTGACGAACATGGTGGTAAAAGTCGACGTCTTGCCGTAGATAAGATTATGCTACACGGATTGCGAGCGCTTGAAGCTCAAGGGTTTGATGTATTCCCTGGTGAAGAGCTTACTGAAAAGTGCCGAGCGATCAAAGGGCCGGATGAAATCCTGGCGATGCGTTGTGCCTCCCATGCCTGTGAGACATCGGTAGCTGTCATGGAGCAATTTGCCCGTGACAATGTTCCATTGAAAAGCGTTTCCGAAGATGATATCTGGGCGGTACTGCACGCCGAGAATATACGTCGAGGCGGTGAATGGATCGAAACACGTTTGCTGACATCCGGGCCAAGAACCAATCCCTGGTTTCAGGAGTGCGGTCAGAGAATTGTCCAGCATAATGAAATTGTCAGCTTTGATACGGATCTGGTTGGTAGCTATGGCATTTGTGTTGATATCAGCCGTAGTTGGTGGATTGGTGATGAAAAGCCGCCAGCTGAAATGGTTGACGCCATGCAACATGCTCATGAACATATCATGAGCAATATGGCGATGCTCAAGCCCGGTATCAACATTCAGGATATCAGTCGAGGTTCCCATGTATTGAGGCCGGAGTTTCAAGCGCTCAAATACGGATGCCTGATGCACGGTGTTGGTTTGTGCGATGAATGGCCACTCGTTGCCTATCCCGATCAAATGGTCGACGGTGCGTTTGATCACGAGCTGGAAGCAGGGATGGTGCTATGTGTGGAAGCCTTGGTCAGCCCCGAAGGGGGTAATTTTTCAATAAAACTTGAAGATCAGGTGCTGGTTACAGAAAACGGTTATGAAAACCTGACAACCTATCCGTTTGATGATCGTTTGATGGGTCGATGATTGACCCGAACCCTAAATTCGGCCGCATCGTCGTTTGATCAATCGATTTTGTGAGTTTTTTGCCGCGTCAATCTTGTTCACTGTCCGCTGAAAACCTGTCGAAATGGAAAAGCTAGGGTAATCCCTTATATCCAAATACCTTATTTGTCGCTAGCCTCCCAGCCATACCCTTTTCGTTCATGAGGTCGCTATGCCAGATACTGGATTCAACGCCGGGGGGCAGAGTTCACGCTCCTATTATGGGCCGGGTTCTGGATCCGCGGGTGCCGTGGATCGAACATCAGGCAGTGACGACGCCACCACGTCTGTCCGGAATTCGGTTGGACAAGTATCTGCGTCATCAATCACAGCAGAGACGGCCAGATTTCAACGATCCAACCCTGAGCCAACTGCCATCGATCGACTCACTAGCGAACCCACGACAGAGGATCGTTTGCGCGATGGAAACTTCTTGCCTTCCGGTTTGTCCGGCGTGGGTCATGGAATGGCGCAAAGCGGATACAGGACATTGGTCAGTAACCCGATTCTTGAGCGTCGCTGGGAATCGACCACGAGTGCCTGGACCAATCAAGGTGGTTTCACCGCTGGAGCAGTAGAAAAATTGACAGCCAACGGGCTCGATGTGTCGCAGAATGTTCATCAAACACCGGTTGGATCTCGGACCCCGGCTGGTCCATATACCGCAGCTCAATCAACAACTTTCAATGGTAATCTGGCGCGCGATGCGATCGCTGATAATTACCGAGCACACGGGTTTAATGTTGAAACCGAAGTGCATTACCGTGCTGATCTGACCCCTGCAAACAGTAGGGAAGTGTTACGTGGAGACCGCTTTGTCGACGTGGCTGTAGACGTTCCGCATGCCACTGATCCTCGGTTGAATCAGCGCATTGAGATCGAATCAAAAGCGTTTCGGGTTAATGCAGGCAGTATCAGTGATGCACAGCTTGATCATGATGCTCGATCTGTCGCGTCGAACAGGTCGATTCGCGGAGCGGGGGCCACCCTTGAGCGTGTTGGTCGCATTGCCCGTCCGATCGGTATCGCCATTGATGCTGTAAATCTTGGCCAGGCTTTTCGTGCTGATGGTAATCGTATTGGAGAGAACACAGCTCGCGCAAGCACACAGCTCGCCGGTGGTGCTGCAGGTGCATATGCAGGTGCGACCTTTGGTGCCACCATCGGTACCATGATACTGCCTGGCGCTGGCACAGTCATCGGTGGTTTTGTCGGCGGTGTTGCGGGCGCCATGGCGGGTGAGGGAATTGCGAACAAGGTGTTTGATGGGGTTAAGGGGTTGTTTTCCTGGTAGACAAATCTCGCTGCACGTTTGCAGTAAAATGTTCGACAGTCACCGTGGGCGAGTTTGGAATACACGATCATGAAATGGTTTTTTAACCGTGGACCACGTTCGAAACTTGCGCTTGCATTGACAAGCTATCCACCCTATTGCGAGCCATACAGCCGCAATCATCATGAATTGAATGAAGCGCAAGCGAAGGAGAACTTTGCGTACTTTGTCGATCAGAAAACTACTCGTCTGTCAGTCGTTACCGATTTTCTGGCCACTCAAGGTATCAATATAGCGTCTGTGCTCGATGAAGGTGAGGATCCGAAGCAGGTTTTGGATTCCCTGTTTTTTTGGGCGCAGGAAAATTGGCCGCCACTAATTGACAAGTCCTTGAGTAGGGTTGAGGCATGGCATCTTTGGCAAAGCAGTGACCGGCAAGATGCAGAGATTATTTTCAGTCTGGCCATGGATGTAGCCATAACAATTGGCGAAATGGTTATATTGAAACGGCCACAGTATCAATGGAATGTAGATTTTGAGCCGTTCAAAAAAGGTGATCATATGCCTTCGGCGAGGAGGGTCGTACTAACGGCACCATCTGTTCTCGTACCTGGTACAAATGCCATTGTTGATTGGGAGTTGATTGTTGCTGAACGGGCGATACGAAGAACTACCGAGCCACTGAATGATTGGTATAGGGCCTATCAATCCTGTGTAAGTGGTGGCTATGAAGGTGTTGGAGTTTAGTAATTTGCTGCAATTGTTGGCGTATTCTTACAATTAACCTGCAATATTAGTCAGATTGCCCCACCCTCTATATAATATTGCGCATGTGTAGCTTGCTGCGGGTATTTATTTTACTAGCAATTATCAGTTGCCCGTTGTCTGCGAGTAATGCCTCAGACTATGAATTCGAATTCGCCCGTATTCGCTATCAGAGCTTCGGTGAGTGGGCGCGTTGGCGAGCCGACTGGCCGGAAGCTGAAACCCACTTTACCCAAGGACTTGCGCGGCTGACCCGCATCGACACATCAGATGCAGGTCAAGTGCTAACTTTGGATCAGGATTTGATTTTCGATTATCCGTGGCTGTATGTTGTCGAAGTTGGATACATGTCTTTGTCGCGCAGCGAAGTAGATAATTTGCGTGAGTACTTGCTGCGCGGTGGTTTTCTGATGGTCGATGACTTCCATGGGTACTATGAATGGGAGAACTTCGAATCGCTGATGACAGCCGTGTTTCCAGATCGACCGATTGAAGCGCTCGACGGTAGCTCAGAAGAGTTTCAGGTGCTTTACGACCTTAGTGAGCGTGTGCAAGTGCCTGGTGTCAGAGCAGTCTTGAGCGGGCGCACTTGGGAGAAAGGTGGTGTCAATCCAGGTTGGTTGGGCATCAAAGATGACCAAGGGCGAACAATGGTCGCGATCAACTTCAATCAGGATATCGGTGATGGTTGGGAGCATGCGGATGATGCGATCTATCCTGAGCCATTCACAGCAATGGCCTACCGTCTCGGGGTCAACTATGTGGTTTATGCGATGACTCACTGAGATTATTCGGGCACAGGTAAATGTCCGGATAAATCAGCTTGTTGCATCCTTCGTGGCTCGATGATGCGCATTTCACCTGTAGTCTGGCTGCAGGATGGCCAGTACGGATCAGGGGCCAAAGTTAAACTGAAAAATTTATCTGTAACACCGTCAGTAGCGCGCTAGCTTTCGAGCTAGGCCTGTCCTGCCTCGATGGCAAGACTAAAGACTTCGAGAGCTTGCTAGAAACAAGTTGTCTTGCAAGAAATATCTAATAATAACAAATAGATAGGTGAAAATATCCGTCTATTTTCCGCTGTTGCAACCACCCTTGATTCTCATGCCTGACAGTCAAACTGACTGACGTAGCGGCCGGCCTAACCTGTTTTTGGCAGAAGACTCTTGCAAATCAGATTGACTGAAGTGTACTGTAAGGGTACTTATGTAAAGATTGGATGACATTTGTATCGCTGAGGCCTGTGACACATTTTATGGTTTCGGTATTTGGCAGTTCAGTCAATGGGCCTTTTTTCTTAACAGCAGGATCGAATGCAAATGGGCAGTGCGCAAATTCGGCAATCCAGCAAAGCGTCTTTGCCGCGTTGGCTTACATCGGAGCACCCTCTCCCTTGGCTGTTTCCGGTTACTTCGATTCTCATTGTGTTTGGCCTTTACCCGGTGCTCTATTCACTGTGGTTATCGTTCTTCAAACGAAATCCGGCGACTCGGACTGAGAAATTCCTGCCCTCTTGGAATTGGAGCAAGTTGATTTCGGATGAGCGAGTGATTGATGCCGTTCAGGTTACGTTTACCTATGCAGGAATTGCTCTTGCTCTGCAATTGCTTTTAGGCATGGCTATCGCGTTGTTGCTTGATTCTGATCGCAGGGGATTTGGTGTGCTTCGAGCATTGATGACGTTGCCATTGGTCGTTCCGCCTGCTGTGACCGGTATGATGTTTTTGTTGATGTATGACAGTTCATTTGGCGTGATCAGCAATGCGCTTTATTCCTTAAACTTGCTGTCACCGAGTGCACCTATTCTAGGTACTGGTTCAACTGCTCTTTGGGGAGTTATTGTCGCTGATGTATGGCAGTGGACTCCGTTTATGGTGTTGATCATGTTGGCGGGGCTTAGAGCCTTACCCAAAGAACCGTTTGAAGCAGCGTCAATCGATGGCGCTTCGGCAATCCAATCCTTTTTTTACCTGACACTACCGATGATGTCGAAGATCATCGCGTTGGCAGTACTAGTCCGAGGCATTGATCTATTTCGTATCTATGATTATGTCAAGGTCATGACCGACAGCGGTCCTGGTACGGCAACGGAGACGTTAACTGCCTACGCTGGAACGGTCTATTTCAAAAGTGCGAACTTTTCATACGCATCCACAGTGGCATTGGCTACGTTAATACTAGTTCTTGTGGTGTCCACCGTTTTTATCAAGATTTTCAAGGTCCGATTCTAATGGAGGGGTCAAGCTTCAAGGTCGTTCTTCGCTATGTCATCTCGATATTCGTCATTTGCGTATTTATCTTTCCTATAGCGTGGTTTGCATTGACATCTATCAAACCAATATCCGCTGTGTTCAATAAAGACCGAGTGGTTGTATTTGATTTCAAACCGACGTTCGAAAATTATCAAGTAACGGTGTTAGGTGGAGATAGAGATGATCTGAGCACCGGTAGCAGTATCAGTATGGGTACCAGTGGCAAGGGTGCCTATGATGGTCGAGGGTCGATAGTGTCTTCGCTGATTATCGCCATCTTTTCAACATTTCTGGCTACCAGTATCGCGTTGCTAGCCGCTTATGCGTTATCAAGAATGCGTTTTTGGGGTTCGCAAGGTTATTTGAACTGGGTTTTGTCTCAGCGATTTCTTCCACCCATTGCAATCATCATCCCATTGGTTTTTATCTTCCATGATCTTGGGTTGAGAGACACCCATATGGGAATCATAATCGCGCATACTTTAATCAATTTGCCTATTGCCCTTTTAATACTGAAATCGTTTTTCGATGATGTGCCTGTCGAGATTGATCAAGCTGCGATGATAGATGGTGCAACCAGATTCCAGTGCTTTTATCTTGTTGTCCTGCCAATGATAAAGGGTGGGATAGCTGCAACCGCAGTTTTGTGTTTCATATTTTCCTGGACGGAATTTATTTTGTCGCTTTTTTTGACAAACAGCATAAGAACCGTGCCCGTAAAAATAACAACATTCGTGACTTCTACAGGATCGGAGTGGGGGTATATATCGGCATTGGGGACTGCTGCAATAGTACCTGGTTTCATTTTCATTCTTCTTGTTCAAAACCATTTGGTAAGAGGATTGACAATGGGAGCTATTAAGGACTGATGTACCTGGAATATCGGAAACCACTTACTGATGTCGCAAAGGCGTCAGTCACAACCAACTGAGGAGATTGAGATGAGCTTTAAAAGATTCCAAAAACAAAATTTCATAATTGATAATGCAAATGCTTTCACGTCAGGCCGTATGTCCAAACGAGCATTTTTGAAAAATATGGGCATAGCAGGAATTGGAATGTCTGCCTATTCCGCAGGGTTGCTAGGAAAGTCGAGACCGTTTTTTGGGAACGTCGCACATGCTCAGGAAAATACGACGCCGAAAGAGGTGGCGGATTTTCTACGCGATGCTGGAAAACCTTTTGCCGGTACGACAATTCGGTATACATCCGAAGCAACCCCTCCGACCAATATTCTGAACGAGCTGAAAAGCGAATTCACTGAGTTGACCGGAATCAACGTCGAAATAGAAATCGTACCGTTAGAGCAGGTTCTTGCAAAAGCTACTCAGGATGTACAGGGACAGCTGGGTACTTATGACATCTACTATCTTGATCAAGCATGGACGTCAACATTTTCGCCAGACACCATAGACCCGGTGGAGTATTACGAATCTAAACCCGAGCTGGCGATGCCGGGTTTCGACTTTGAGGATTTTTCCAAACCGCTGGTTGAGGGAATATGTGAGTACAACGGCAAGTGGGTTGGACTACCGTTTGATATTCCAATTTTCACGCTTATGTATCGTAAGGATTTGTTGGAGAAGCATGGCCTTGCAGTTCCTAAAACCTATGGGGATTTCACCAAGGCGGTTCAGATGATTACCGCCGCTGAGAAGGAAAATGGCATTTTCGGTACCGGCCTTCAAGCCAAATCCGGTCACTATTCATTGGAGTGTGACTGGACGCAGGCAGTCTGGGGGCACGGCGGTTCCATCTTTGGCGCCGACAAGAATTTTTCTGGTAATGATGCTCAAGGTGTAGAAGGTCTTGAATGGTATATGGATCTTTTGAAAAACTCACCGGCTGCATCGGTTACGTCTACCTGGGATGGGCAATGGCAGATGGGTGCGTCTGGTCAGATCGCCTTGTGTCAAAGTTGGGCGGAGTTTTTCCCGGGCTGGAATGCTGATGATTCCGAGGTCAAAGGTCTGTGGGAGATGGCCAAGCCACTGGAAGGTCCAGCTTCATTGAGATCACGCGATGATGTCGGATTTGGCGAAATCCCTAACTGGGGACACCAAGGTGGGTCAAGTATTGCCCTGTCTCGGTACTCGAAGAATGTTGATGCTGCATGGTTGTTTCTGCAATGGGCTTGCTCACAGGACATCATGACACGCTGCACCTTAGCTGGTGGTTTCGCGCCTATGAGAAATTCTTCATACACTGATCCGCGCATCGTTGAGCGTAAAGGTTTGGAAGGGGCCGGTACTACGCGGCATCTCGATACGGTCAAGTGGACTATCGATAATGCAATGGCATCTGAGCCGGATCTTCCAATCTGGGCGGGTGTTGCCAACAATGAAATTCCAACAGAGCTGGGTAAGTTGCTGACAGGCCAGGACTATGACGGTAATGCTCAGAAGTGTATGGATCAGATTGCCAAGTTGGTTGATGGTGTTGTTGATGATGCGGAATTAGGCTAAATCGAAACGAGAGTTACCCTGCTCCTTTGAGCAGGGTAACTCGATACCGTAAAATTCAGTTTGATACAGCTGATTTATTAGAATATCTTTTGTAATTGTCTGACTTGATACAGCCTGTACGCATACGAATTCTATAGAGCCATGGCATCAGTAAAAATATCCAAACTTGCAAAACAGTACGGTGCTTTAAAGGTGCTCCATGATCTTGATCTTGAGATTGCTGATGGCAAATTTGTGGTGTTGCTTGGGCCATCTGGGTGTGGAAAGTCGACTCTGTTAAGAATGATCGCAGGGCTGGAGAAAATCACCTCCGGAGATGTATTCTTTGACGGTACACGTGTAAACGATGTGCACTCAAAGGATCGAAATATCGCAATGGTTTTCCAGAACTATGCGTTGTATGCCCATATGAGCGTGCGTAAAAACATGGCTTTTTCGATGCGATTGAAAAAGGCGGATAAAAAAACCATAGAAGAAAAAGTAGCCTGGGCGTCTTCGATACTGGGTCTGGATGATTATCTTGATCGATTACCAAAGGAGCTTTCCGGAGGTCAGCGGCAAAGGGTTGCGATGGGTCGGGCTATCGTACGTGATCCGGATGTTTTTCTGTTTGACGAGCCATTGTCCAATCTTGATGCCAAACTTCGCGTGCAAATGCGAACCGAAATCAAAGATCTTCACCAGCGTTTGAAAACCACCACGGTGTATGTGACACATGATCAAATCGAAGCCATGACCATGGCAGATGAAGTGGTCATCATGCGCGATGGGAGAATAGAGCAGAGCGGTTCACCTATGGATATTTACGATAATCCAAATAACCTTTTTGTCGCACAATTTATTGGCTCTCCTGGAATGAATATTCTCGATTGTCTCGTCGCGGAAGACAAGACGGGTTTATATGCATCTCACGATGAATTCACTCTGCCATTGCCCGCTGGGGCAAATGTGGCTGTTGGGCAAAAAATCAAATATGGCATTCGACCTGAGCATCTACGCACGGCTAAGACGCCAATTCATACAGAATCCACGGATGGTAGCTCGAAAGACTTATCTGGGCTTGTGAGAGTGGTCGAGCCTACTGGTCCTGAAATTCATGTGTATTCAAAGCTTGCCGGAAACGATATTTGTTCAATTACCCGAGAGCGGATTTCCTGGGAGCCAGGCGAGACAATATTCTTTCAACCGGACCTGGAACATGTGCATGTGTTCGACGGAGAAACTCAGAAGGTCCTTTGACAGATCCGCGTGCCTGTCGGACGATTTGGTTTTGGGTTCTACTATCTTGAATTTGGAAATTGTTCATGAAAATTGCCGTAGCGGGGGATAGTGCTGGTGAGGCTTTGGCACACCAACTTGTTGAGCATCTTGCGGGGCACTATGATGTGGTTGAAGTTTCCCATACCCGGTCGGGCCCCGATAAATTCTATGCCCAGTTAGCTGATCGTGTTGCATCTGAAGTTGTCGATGGTAAATACGATAGAGCCATTCTGGTTTGCGGTACGGGTATCGGAGTTTCCATAGCGGCAAACAAAGTGCCCGGCATTAGAGCTGCACTGTGCCACGATAGCTATTCCGCGCAGCGAGCCGCACTATCCAACAACGCACAAATAATCACGATGGGCTCCCGCGTTATCGGCGCAGAGCACGCCAAGCTGGTTGCTGAAGCCTACCTAAAGGAATCGTTTGATGAAAAAGGCAGGTCTGCTGGCAACGTAAAGGCCATTGATGAAGTTGGGAAAAAATATACTGGCTAGTGCGTAGTCTGATAGTTGTGCAAGCAAGTAGATTTGTGGGCATCGACGGATGCTTTTCGCTGATATCGCCAGCAGTCGGCAAGCGCACATTAACGCGTTGATGGAATCAACCGGGTAGCTGGGTAAAGTCGAACGTGAACCTGTCACCACTGTCGATACATCCGAGTATCGCGAGCGTCAGTGGTATGTCTCTGGCGTCCAGTGCGCCCGATTGGCAGGCAGCATGGACGCCTGAAGATATTTCTCGGCCGGTATCGACGCCTTCAACTGTAATGTTCTGCATTTGTTTTTGCAGTAATGTTGATAGCGCGATGCCTTGGCCCAAATAGTGGCCAAGCCGGCTGTTTCTACCTCCTCCTACTGTCACGTGCAGATCCCCCATGCCTGCCAGGTCAAAAGCGACTTGATCTGATGCTTGTGCAGGTAAGTTATCGACATTCGGTTGGGCAACCGCATTCGCTATCCAATCACTTAACACGCGCAGCTCGATAACTGCCTGATTGAATAACGCCGCCAGCGGGTTCTTGGCATGGGAATCAGCCAGCTGGTGTTGGCCGAGCATGGCGCTGACCCCAATGCAGAGAAAATTCTTCAGTGCAGCACAGGCCTCCATTTGTTCGAAGTTTGTCGTGGTCTTGATGCGGTAGATATCTGATTCAAGCATATCGCGAAGACTGTGACTGCTTTTGATATTCTCCGAGCCAAAGATAACGCGTGTAGGTACACCAGAAGCTAATTCTCGAGCGATGCAAGGCCCTCCAATTCCAACAAGCTTACCTGCAGGTAGCTTCAAGCTGCGAGGCAGAAGGTTGGCATAGGTTAAGGGTGGACTATGGCCATCAGGATGTGCACACAGACCCTTTGTGACTAGGCTGAGTAACTGTGGATCTGCCTTTGATTCGCGGAAGGTATCTGATGCCCAACTGATACCGGCACTACTGACGCCAAAAACAATGACGTCTGCTGATTGCAGAAGCTCTGCGCTGCATTGACTGCTCTTTAGAGCGGTGATTGCACCAGGTAAGCTTAGATCAAGAGTAGGGTGGAATCGATTGGCATTTATGGAATCGATTATTGCATCGTCCAATGGAGAGCCGACAAGTGAAACCTTGTTGCCACTGGCTGTTGCCGGCACACATAACGCACTTCCCATCACACCTGCGCCTAGCACCACGATATGCTTCATGATCGTCGGTCCACTATTTTGCGGGCGTAGTTTTCATAGTTTTTGACAAGCATTCAGGAGGGTATGGTTTGCACGACGGACTCCAGTCCAATACTGTCATCGATTAAATCGAGCATGCTGAATCTATCTCTTATGAATCGGGCGTTTCGTACGGCCTCACAGTAAAATTCTTTATCGAGCTCAAGATCCGTTGCCGTGATTTGACAGCCGGCGGCTTGCATGGCGTGGTGTAAGACGTCATAAGGCAACATGACAGCATTCAGGGCGTTTCTTATAGCATCCCATTCGTCGGTCAATTTTTGATTGAGCTTGTCTGCTGCTGCCTCGCTGAGTGCCTTGGCCTGTGTCTGTTCAATCATATTGTTACCCATTTCGTCACCAAAGCGATTTTTCAGAGACTCAGCGGGAATATTGGTTGTACCCATAAGTGGGGGTGTACTTTTTTTAATGATAGTGTTTTGCAAATGGGACATCGTGATGGTTGCTATACCTACTTGCTCTCCATGTGAACTGCGCGGATGTTTATCGCCAGCAAACATGTCGATGTAATGGGATATTTGATGTTCTGCCATGCTGCCACTATGGGTGGTATTGGTAAATCTTGTGCCCAGGCCCATGATCGCGGAAATTCGCGTCAACATTCCCAGCGATTCAACGTCGCCGGAGAGCATCCGATCGGCACTGGCAATCATTTGGGGTTCGTCGTACGCCAACAACGTGTAAGGTGTCTCTGTGTAGGAGGTTGCAAACAGCAAATGCGACAGTAACCAATCGACCTGTGCGGTGGTACGGCAAATGACGTCTGCGAACGCAGCCGAGATTAGTCTGGGTGGGCAGGCAGAGATTATGGACAAATCATAGAAAATTCCTTCTGCCCCTCGGCATGTTATGGAGCGTTTGAAACCGTCAAAGGAGACTGAAGCTGTAGCAGTAGAGAACGCATTCATTGGAGACGTCGCGAATACTGAGTAGGGTTTGTCATCCAAATAGCAGGCATACTTGACTGCATCATTTATGGTTCCAGACCCGATAGCTATCAATACATCGGCGTTCGTCGTAGCAGCTTGCACTTCTGCTACACCTTTGTCAGAGCATTGGGCATTTCTCCACACGAACTCGGTAATTTGATTGGTATTGTCCTGGCTCAGTGCTATAAACAGTCGTTGTCCTAGCGCTGCGTGCGTAAAGGGATCGGAGACAAGTGCTATGCGCTTGTTTTGGTAGAGCTCGGCGACAAGCTGCGCTTCCATACCGTCCAGTGAGTCGCGGATAACAATATTCTTTATGCCGATATTGTATTGCTTGCCACTGCCGGGTTCGCGCCAGCTGCCATTTACCAACTCACTTAGTACTCCTGTGTAGTCAGTCATGGCGTATGATTTTGCTGTGCAGTAAACGCAAGCATTTCGCGATTAAGATCGGCAGTTGCGTGATACAGTTTTCTATATATTTCCAGTAATTGTGCGTATTTTTCGTGCATTTGGAGGTTTGGCTCAACGACAGTCGTTGCCCCTGCCATCTGTGTCGCGGCCTCTGAGATACTGGGGTACCAACCAGCCCCATAAGCGGCGATCATTCCTGCGCCTAATGCAGATGCCTCGACTGTGGCGCTGATGTGTACCGGTTTGCCGGATGCGTCCGCTAACATTTGACGCCACAATGGGCTATTCGCGCCACCACCAATAGCCACGAAATGACTGATCGCTTGATCAGCCGCGCGTTCCATATCTCTTATGCTCATCACCTGATCCACCGTAATGGCTTCGAGAATTGCTCGGTAAATGTGTACCGCGCTGTGGCTGCAACTCAATCCCATGATCACACCTCGGGCAGAAGTCTCCCAGTGTGGATTCATCACACCCGAAAAATACGGTTGTACGAGTAGTCCGTTAGAACCGACGGGTAACTCGGAGGCTTCAGCTTCAAGTCGGTCGAATACGTTGGTGTCTGCTTTGCCGTGCGCTACAAATTGCTCCACAAACCAGTTGATCAGGAATGCGCCGGAACGTATGCAGCTTTCGTAAATGTAGCCTTCTCCCTGAGCGGCGAGTTCTGTACGCCAGGCGCGATCATAGAGGTAGTGGGGAGACCATATTCCTGCCACAACCGCAGTACCCAGATTGATATAGGCACGGTCTAGTACGGTGCAGTTCGTGCCCAAGCCTGCGCATTGTCCATCACCACCGCCTGCGAACACGGGTGTATCGGTCGGTAGCCCTGTTCGTTGTGCAACCTCATTCAGAACAGTTCCAAGTTGTGTTCCTGGCGCATGCAACTCCGGCAGTCGTTCAGCATTCAACGAGAGCGCATCGAGCAATGGCTGCGACCAGGTTTTGGTTTGCATATCCACAATACCCATTGGATCCGCGCTGAACCAGCCCGTGCGGTAATGACCGCCGCACAGTTTCTGGACCAGATAGGACTGAACATCGACAAAATGCGCCGTGTTTTCCCAAGCTTCAGGTTCGTGCTTGCGCAACCAGACATATCGATACAAGCAGGGTGTTGTATCGGGGGGACGACCTGTGATGCGGTGGATGTTCTCACTACCAAAGCTATCAGAAAATTCGGCAACCTCGTCACGGTTGCGTTCGTCAAGCCAGACGATGGCGGGGTAAACGCTTTGCCCTTGTTTGTCGATGAATGCCAAGGTTTCTCGTTGGTTAGATATAGCGATGCCAACGACCTGGCTGGCATCGATTTTTTGGGTACAGTCAGACAGTGCATCCTGTGTGGCAGTCCACCAGTCTTCAGGCTCTTGTTCAAAGCAGTCCAGTCGCGGATTGCTCATCGAGATATCCGCACGACCCTCTGCAACGGCGACACCTGCACGATTCCAGGCTATGGCTTTGGTGCTTTGCGTGGAGCTATCAATACCTATCACCAAGGGTTCGTTCATTGCAGCTCCCATTGAATCGCGTATTAGTATTCTTGTCGGGTGGGTGTGACGACCATTTCCTGAATCAGCACATTTTGTGGCATTTGATAGGCAAACAAGATCATGTTCGCTACGTGATCGGCAGAAATTCCACCCCCAATTCGAACCTTGTTGTCTTTGTAGGCTTTCAGAGTATTGGGGTCGGTGACGTGGTCCAAAACCTCTGTTTCGATGATGCCTGGAGAGATGACGATGACTCTGACATCAAACGGCGCCAGATAACCTCGCAAACTCTCTGATACCGCGTGTACAAAAAACTTGCTACCGCAATAGACAGTGTGGTCGGGATACACTTTGCGACCAGCAATTGAGCTCATGTTGACAATAGTGCCTGAACGACGCTCTTTCATACTGTTGATGACGGGGTGCAGTGCGTTCATTGCCCCTTTGATATTGATATCGATTGTTTCGTCCCATTCATCGGGTGACTGAGAGCTGATATCTCCAAGGCGCGCAATACCTGCGTTGTTAAACAAACAGTCCACGGGACCATAGGCAGCCTCGGCTTCCTGAATCGCGTTGGCAATCGCACTACGATCAATCACATCAACCTGTTTGCATAGGCAGTTTGGCAGCTTGAGTGCTTGCATTCGATCAATGCGACGCGCCATCAGTAATAGGGGATGTCCCGCTGCTGCAAAAGCCTGCGCTGTCGCAGCGCCGATGCCGGAGCTCGCTCCTGTGATTGCGACAAGTGGTTTCATTTATGTCAGCTCCATTCAAAAGTGCAGCAAAAGCAGATTCACGGGTCTCGACAGGCAGTGCTCGATACAGGAGCATCCGACTTGCAAATGGGGCATCAGACTGTCGGTAGTTCTAGGTTGACATAAAAAAAATGCCAATACAATACAGATGTTCAGTCTATTAGACATTTGTTCGGTGGCAGTGTAAAAAGCTGTTATGAAGCGTACAAGGGGTGTTCTTCGATTTCGTGCTGA
>CAYUZB010000027.1:32284-36367 GCA_964449565.1 uncultured Granulosicoccaceae bacterium
CAGTGTAAAAAGCTGTTATGAAGCGTACAAGGGGTGTTCTTCGATTTCGTGCTGATATAATGTAAATATCTGATATTAAATAGGTTTATAAGAAAATTGAACATCCGGAGCATAGGAGAATGAGGAGAGATCATCCGGAAGAATCAAGCGATTGGCCTGAGCAGCTAGCCGTGCGGGTAGCCCGTTGTTATTACGAACTGGGTATGACCCAGCAAGAAATCGCAGCGTTTGCCGGCATCGGTCGTGCGCGGGTCATACGTCTGCTGGCGGAAGCGCGAGACAAGGGCCTGGTTACGATTCATATCAATTCGCCATTGCTTGAAAACGTCGAGCTGGCTGAGCGTCTGGTGGAGCGTTACGGCCTTCAAACAGCTGAGGTTTGCCTGAGTCATGCGACTGACGGAGCAGAGCTGGCCGACCAGATAGCGGTAGCCGCCAGTGAGTTTGTACTGAAGCTGCTCGAAGATAATCTGACGATTGCGCTTGGTTGGGGAGTGACACTCAGAGCGCTGGCACGGCGAATTGATCGGACCAATTCAAAGGGCGTGTCTGTCGTATCACTGCTGGGTTCGTTAACCCAACGTTCTTCGATAGATCGGTTTGAGGCAAGCACAGAGCTCGCGGCAAAGCTTGGGGCTGAGTGTTTCTATCTGCCGGTCCCCATTGTTTGCGATTCGGAAAAATCGCGTGACTTGCTAATCGAGCAGTTCATGTTCAGAGAGATACAAGCACGCGCGCTGGCAGCCGATCTGGCACTGGTCAGTATTGGTGGATTGAACAGCGCTACGATCAGGCTGGCCAGCGTGTTTGATGAAGGTGAATGCAATAGTGCTAACCAACATGGTGCCATTGGTAATTTCCTGGGTTTTTATATTGACGATCAGGCTGAGGCCATTGATCACCCGATTAATAAAAAAATTGTCGGTGTGTCTGGCGAGAAGTTCCGACAGATACCGCGTCGTGTCATTGTTTCTGCTGGTGAGAGCAAGGTAAAAGCGATGAACGCGGTATTGACGAAAGGGCTGTTGACTGATCTGGTGACAGATCAGGCAACGGCGCGAGCACTACTGAATCTGAATACCCCCGAGACTTGATAACCAGGATTTAAAATGACAGAGCATGACATTCGCCGCAAGATAATCACACTGTGTCTGCAGATGAACTCCACGGGGCTGAATCAAGGAACTTCAGGCAATATTAGCGCACGAGTTGGTAATCGTATGTTGATTACTCCCAGTGGTGTACCTTATGAACAGCTACATGTAGAAGATATAGCCAGTATGCCAATAAGTGGCAACAAGCTCACTTGGGATGGGCCTTGCAAGCCATCGTCTGAATGGCATTTTCATCGATCGATATTGAAAAACAAACCTGAACTCAATGCGGTAATACACACTCACTCAACATTTTCTACCGTATTGTCAATAGCCAGAGAATCAATACCTGCTGTGCACTACATGATTGGAGCATTTGGCGGTAATACTGTCGAGTGTGCTGACTACGCTACCTTTGGAACGCCTGAGCTGTCCAAAAATATAAAAACTGCGATGAAGGACAGAACCGCTTGTTTACTTTCCAACCATGGCATGGTGGCAGGTGGTCGCGATCTCGACAAAGCCATGTGGGCGGCAGTGGAGCTTGAAACATTGGCAAAGCAATATTACTACGCGAAAATGGCGGGTAATATGGTGATCTTGTCTGATGATGAGATGATAAAAGTGATTGAATTGTTTAAAGACTACGGCCAGAAATCTAAAACTGAACAGTGATTTCTAGAGTGTGATTTTCAGATAGTGATTTCTAAAGATATGAACGCTCCAGATAACTTGTAAAAATTCACGAATTTGGAAGGATCATGCTTTTTATCAAGCTTGGTTCTTCATTGGCCTGTAGTTCAATAGCATTCGTTGCATTTTCCATTGTAAAGCGGTGTGTAATCAGTGTATCAACATCGATTGCGCCACTTTTTACCAGCTGAATTGCTCGCGGATAAACATCGCCCATGCGCCTTGAAAAGCGGATGTCCAGTCCACGGCGGCGGGCCTCGGCAGCGGCTATTGGCGTATAAGTGTCTCCATCAGGGATGCCGATCAGAATTATTCTTGCGCCGATGGCCGCGGCTTTTACGGAATGAAGAAATCCATCCGGCGAATTGGTGGCCTCCAGAACCAGATCACAACCTCGTTGATCCGTTGCCGCCATCGCGTCATCCAGTGATTGCATTCCAACAGATGCGCCTATTTCCAATGCTTTCTTGACCCTGTGTTCCTGCGGGTCTATGGCCACAATGGATTGTACGCCGACGTGATGCAGCAATTGAATGATACCCAGACCGATGCCACCGCAGCCAATGACTGCGACGGACTCCAGCAGTTTTGGTTTGGCAAGATCAATGGCGTGAATACAAACACCCAAAGGTTCAAGCATGGCTGCCTGCTCAGCGGAGATCGACTCGGGTAGATTCACCAGGGCGCTAAGCGGCACAGCCAGCTGTTGGGTCATGGCGCCGTCAAAGGGAGGGGCTCCAATGAATCGAACCTTGGGACACAGATTGTGGTAACCCTTCGCGCACCACTCGCATTGATGGCACGGCGTTGCCGGGTCCACGGCTACAAGCTCACCCTTGGCAAGATTCAGAGAGGGAACATCGGCGGTCAATCTGCCACTAAATTCATGACCAGGTACAAAGGGTGATTGTATGATGGCTCCACCAATACCGCCATCTTTATAGTAGTGAAGGTCGCTACCACAGACTCCAACTGCTTCGATATCCAGCATGACGCTCAGCGAGTCGGATTCCGCTGGTGTGTAGTCTTCAATAGAGACTTGACGTGCTCCATGAATAAAAAGTGCTTGGTTCATTTACGTTATACCATTCAATAATTTGAACACTGAAAGAATTCGTCGACTATACCGCGAAGCCCTTTGGTAGATGAGCAAGACGGTAGAGATTGCAGTTGCTTACTCATATGCCCGATAATTCGCGTGGGGTTGGCTCTCTAAGCCAATAATCATCTAATCGGCAAGCTAGTGCAAAGGAACAAACAGTGTGATCATATATAACTAAAGTATCACATCACATATCAATCGAAGTCAATGCCAGCACCCATTCTGGTTTCACTTAGTGACGAACAACGCGTTGAATTCAACCGTCGTATTCGTAGTGGAAAAACCCCGGCGAGAATCTATGAGCAACAAACTTGAACAAACCATCCAGCGTCTGGTGGCTTCGAAAAGCGACGAGGAAGCCAAACAGGTTTACGCCGAGTGGCAGAGTTATGATTCCGATCTGGATGCGTATGGCTATATCGCACCACAGTTGATGGCAAACAAGCTCATCGCTGAAGTCGATGAACCGGATGCGTTGATCTACGATGCCGGGTGCGGTACCGGTAAGGTTGGCGCCGCGCTGCATACAGCCGGTTATCAACAGCTGGAAGGTAGCGATCTCTCTGAATCGATGCTGGAACGTGCCGAAGCGCTGGGGATTTACCAACGACTATCGGTTGCAGATTTCGCTCAACCTTTAGCTCATAAGAATAGCTATTTCGACGCGGCCATTTCAGTCGGTGTGTGGAAGGATCATTTCGGGCCCAACTTAACCAACGAGCTATTGCGGATCGTAAAACCGGGTGGACACGTTGCACTGAGCGTAAGGCCCCAATTTATGCCTGCGTTCGACGCTATCGCCGATATATTGACGAAAGACGAAACAGTCCGTATCTGTTGTAACGATCTCGACGATTACATTAAAGGCCAGCAATCGACTGCGCACTATGTAGTTATGCAAAAGCTGGCTTAGCGCCACTGCATTCCGGCGTACACAACGAAGACCGCCTACTCAGTTGATGAAACGATACCCTCATCAGCAGTATCCAAGATATCACGATCAATGGTGTTATCAAGAACGATGAAGATATCATTAGATATCAACCAGATCTGCGGTTTGGTCTCGATATCTCGATGTTATATCTCGATGTTATATCACGGCGCTGCCGTGCGCGTAAACGCTTCACCCATGGCCGTTCCCAGACCCTTCAACGCCAGAAAAAACCTGCTAGTTTTTTACACAGCTTCCAGACT
>CAYUZB010000028.1:0-34765 GCA_964449565.1 uncultured Granulosicoccaceae bacterium
TAGTGCTTGACGCCGTGGCAGCCGAGACAGGTGTGCGCTATCTCTGCACCAGCAGCTGCATCACCGGCAGCCAGCGCCTGGCCAGACAGATTTCCCCAGGAAAGTGCCGAAACAGCAAACAAGCACAACAGTCGTAGACTGCGATTCAATCGTTTCATGGATGCTTAGGACCTAATTCTAAAAGTTGTCTCGCGAATGACCAACAGTCTAGCGGGTCACGGCTCTTACGTCTTTCCTTGCAGGGCCAGGAACATGTCATTCATTCGTTTGACGAAACCGGCACCATCTTCCAGCTGCCCACCATCGGCGAGTAAGGCCTGATCGAGCAGCAATCGAGACCAGTCCGCAAAGCGATCATCGTCCTGCTCCTGGTCCATCAACGTTAGGATCGGATGAGTCGGGTTGACCTCAAGTACCGGCTGGGTATTCGGCACTTCATGCCCAGCCTGCTTCAGTAGCTGTTGCATGTGCAATGCCATGTCATGTTCGCCCATCACAATACAAGCCGGTGAGGAGGTTAGACGGGTCGATGCACGAACATCGCTGGTGGATTCATCCAGTACCTGCTTGATACGTTCAATGGTTGGCGCGACTTCGGCTGCCGCCTTTTCCTTGTCAGCTTGCGATTCCCCGGACTCACTGTCGACACCTTCAATGGCTGACAGATCGAGATCACCCTTGGCAATCGACACCAGAGACTTGCCATCGAATTCGTGCAGATAGGACATCATCCATTCATCCACCCGGTCATGCATCAGCAGAACTTCGATACCCTTGTCGGTGAAGATCTCCAGATGCGGGCTGTTTTTTGCAGCCGTATAGCCATCAGCGGTGATGTAGTAGATCTTGTCCTGACCGACCTTCATACGAGCGATGTAGTCATTCAGGCTTGTCAGCTCGCCCTGTTTGGCGCTGTGAGTAGAATCAAAGCGGTATAAGCCGGCAACTTCTTCCTTGTTGGCGAAATCCTCACCAGGTGCTTCTTTCAGGCAGGCACCAAACTCGTTCCAGAATGCCAGGTACTGTTCGGGCTCCTTTTCACTCAGCTTTACTAACAAGGCCAGCACACGTTTAACGGACGCGCTGCGAATCGTGTCGATAACCTTGTTGTTCTGCAGAATCTCGCGAGAGACGTTCAGCGGCAGATCGTTACTGTCAACTAGCCCCCGTACAAAACGAAGATAACGTGGCATCAGCTTTTCAGCTTCATCCATGACGAACACACGTTGCACGAAAAGCTTTATGCCATTGCGCTGCTGGTTCCCGTCGTACAGATCGAAGGGGGCTTTTTTCGGAAGGTATAACAGAGATGTGTATTCAGATTTGCCTTCAACCTTGTTATGTACCCACGATAATGGGTCATCAAAGTCGTGGCAGACCTGTTTGTAGAAAGCCTGATATTCCTCATCGCTTATTTGCGATTTCGGCCGCGTCCACAAAGCGGAGGCATCATTGACTTGTTCGAGTTCCGCTACCGGAGCCGGCTCAGTTGATGCTTTTTCCGTGGCAGCATCTGCGTCAGCGACTTCGTCAGCATCATCATCGTTATTTTCCGGCGTCGGCGGTACTTCGCCCATCATCATGATGGGGAATGTAATGTGATCGGAATATTTTTTGATAATGCTTTTCAGACGATAATCGGTGGCAAATTCGCTGCAGTCATCCTTGAGATGCAGGACGATTTTCGTACCGCGCCCTTCCTTCTCGATTTCGGTCAAGGTGTAACCGCCGGAAGCATCGGATTCCCAACGTGTCGCGTCGGTCGATGCATCGCCGGCCTTGCGTGTTTCCAGAACAACGCGATCGGCGACGACAAACGCTGAATAGAAGCCGACACCAAACTGGCCAATCAGACGGGCGTCCGTTTTTTGATCACCGGTAAGCGATTCGAGGAACTGCTTGGTACCCGATTTGGCAATGGTGCCAATATTCGCAATGACCTCATCGCGATTCATACCGATACCGTTATCACTGATCGTGACTGTCTTTGCATCGCCGTCAGCGGCGACAACAATAGACAGTTCGGTGTCATCACCGAGCAAGGAAGCGTCTTCGATAGACTCGAAACGCAATTTGTCACAAGCATCGGAGCTGTTGGAAATCAGCTCACGAAGAAAGATTTCCTGATTACTGTACAGCGAGTGGATCATCAGCTTCAAAAGCTGATTGACCTCCGCCTGGAAGGTCATTGTCTCGGTGTTTTCGGTCATGTCTTACTTACTGCGTTTACAAAAAAATTAAGTTGATGACGAATTACAGCTTTTCCTTGATACGAGCTGCACGTCCCGTCAAGCCGCGGAGGTAGTAGAGCTTGGCACGACGTACATCACCTCGGCGCTTGATTTCAATGCTTGCGACGGTGGATGAGTAAGTCTGGAAGACTCGCTCAACACCTTCACCGTGAGAAATCTTGCGGACGGTGAAAGCGGAATTCAAGCCACGGTTGCGCTTGGCAATGACGACACCTTCAAATGCCTGAAGGCGCTCACGCTCTCCTTCTTTAACGCGAACCTGCACAACTACCGTGTCACCTGAAGAAAATGCCGGTATGTCTTTTGACATTTGCTCGGCATTGATTGCGTCAATGATCTTGCTCATGGCCCTAACTCTTGTGTCTCAGGAATTCAGTTTCGAATTCTGTAAAAATACTTTGTCTTCAGCCGTCAGTCTCGCCGTTGCCAGCAAATCAGGACGCCTGTCCCTTGTTCTTGCCAATGCCTGCTGACGTCGCCAGCGAGCAATAGCTTTGTGGTCGCCGGAGAGTAGCACCTTGGGCACCCCTCGACCTGCGAACTCTTCAGGACGTGTGTAATGCGGGCAGTCCAGAAGACCATCCTCACCAAACGAATCCTGTTCGGCTGACAGCGGATCCCCGAGAACACCGGGAACCAGCCGCGAGACCGCATCGATCATGACCAATGCCGCCATTTCGCCGCCACTCAGGACAAAATCCCCGAGTGATACCTCTTCATCAACCACCGATTCGATCAACCGCTCGTCGACGCCTTCATATCGTCCGCTGATCAGAATCAGCGATCCACCTTGCTGCCAACGTCTCGCCATCGCCTGGTCAAAACGTTTGCCCTGCGGTGACAAATAAATCACCGGCGCAGTTGGCATTTGCTCTCGTAAACCGTCTACCGCAGCCTTCAATGGCTCAGCCTTCATGACCATGCCAGGCCCGCCGCCGAAAGGCCGGTCGTCGATGGTTCGATGCCGATCCCTTGTCCAGTCTCGCGGGTTGGCAAATCCGCATTGAATCAAACCGTTCTCTCGCGCTCTGGAGACAACACCTACCCCCAGAGCCGTTTCCAGCATCTCCGGAAAAACTGTGACCACACCAAAATGCATCAGAAATCCGGGTCCCAGTCGACCGTGATCAGCCGGGCTTGCATGTCGACATCCGTGATCACCGATGGCACCACCCATGGCACCAGTATTTCCTTGTTCAATGGCGAATCAACCACCATCACATCATTCGCACCCGTCTCGAACATTCGCTTGACGGTGCCAATGACATTTTTGTCCATCGTCTGAACCGACATTCCCAGAAGGTCTGTCCAGTAAAACTCACCGGGCCCCGCTTCTGGCAGATCCTCCCGGAACACCCCGATTTCAGCGCCAATCAAAGTACTGGCTCCGTCCGGTGTGGTCACACCATCAAGCGATGCGACGATTGTCTTCCCTTGTGGCCGGCCGTTCAAAACACGGATTTCCGTCCACTTGCCATGCTGGCGTAGCCACCAGCGCTTGAATTGCGTGATGTTATTTCGCGGATTGGTATCCGAGTGCACCTTGACCCAGCCACGCAAGCCATAAATTGCCGTTATGCGACCCAACCAGACAACTGTAGCCTCGTCAGGTGGCGCTGCCGGGTCAGCGGCTGCGCGGTGATCAGGCTGCTGCATGCTCCTTGCGATAGTTCTTCACGATAGAGCGGACGCGATCACTCATCTGAGCTCCACAACCGACCCAGTAGTCAACACGCGACAAATCGAGTTCGACTGGTGTCGCTTGACCACGGGCAACCGGATTGAAATAACCCAAGCGCTCAATATAGCGACCATCACGGCGGGCGCGACTATCGGTCGCGACAATGTGATAGAACGGCTGTTTTTTGGCGCCACCGCGCGACAGACGAATCGTAACCATTAACGTGCAATCTCTTGCTGCAAACTCAAGGCAAATCGGGCAGGTAAATACCTCTGCCCGAGGGAACTCCCAAGTATACGCAATAAATCCCCAGCGTGCAGCAACTGCTAACTGACGATCAGCACGACATCAATTCAAACCCAGCCTGACGCTTGGCAATAGCAACGCTGATCATCACGATTGGCGTGATGAACAAGTCTTTCGTATAAAACCAAGCGCCAACACAACAACGTCAAAAACCTATCTCTTTGTTTTTATTAAAATTTTCAATAAATTGCTTTTTCTTCAGAAATATTAAAGTCTGAAACAGTCGAAGTTTCGGGCATGATATGTCATTACGTTTTCAGCCGTAGGTTACGCGTGTTTTTGATTGCACCGTCGTGCGGCGTCCGAGGCCAGGATTCATAACATCGCTATGGGAATACGCGCCAAACTTCTTCTCTGCCTGTTGTCGGTGCTGGTACCGCTAATTGTTACCAGTGGATTTTCCATCCACCTGTTTGACCAACAATTGACCGAACGCGTCGAAATGACGCTGCTAAATGACCAACGCCTTGAGGCGGCACGCATCAACAATATCCTCGCCGACTATCGCCAGGATGCCAGCAGTCTCGCCGACAGTGACCACATCAAGCGTTTTCTGGGCGAGCTGCACGCGATTGAACAAGGCTATCTACCCAAGAATCATGTTATCGGCGGGGTCGATGGCTTCGAAGCCGTTAACCCTGTGGCCAGACATCCTTTACATGAGCTTGCCACCAGATTGATTTTAAAGGCCGGCACTCAAGTATCCGAAATAGTTGAACTCAGAATCATCAACCTTGATGGCAAGGTTCTCGGACAAACCGACGGTTATAGCTGGGTGCCTACTGATACGTCGCTAATCCAAGGCGTTATCGAAACATCCCGCACAACCTTTGGTGATGCTTTTCTGTCCGGAGATGAAGCGCGACTTGGCCTGGTGACGCCAATCAATGCGATGGACGGACAAATTGTCGGTTCGCTATTGCTCGAAACCCGACTTGGCCCGGTCGTTGATCTTGTCTCAGAACATCAAGGTGTCGGCTATTCCAGTGAAGGGCATATCGCACAAGCGACGATCGATGGCGATGCGCAATTCCTGACACCACTGCGATTTGACCGCAATGCAGCATTTGAAAAAATCGTACCGGATTCGATCGGCCTTCCGATCAATCATTCGCTGAAGGCGCCAGTCGCAAAAATTATTCATGCAAATGATTATCGCGGTGTTGAATCGATACTAGCTATCGGCACAATTCCCGAGACCGGCTGGGGGCTTGTCGTCAAGCTCGATGCCGAAGAGGCATTCTTGCCGGTCAATAAATTGCGCCGATCCATGACTCTGGCTGCAATGTTATCTATCGCTGTTGTTCTCGCTGGCTACTTGCTATACCTCCACCCGCTGGCCAAACGCCTTAGACGTAATGCAACCGCTGCGCAATTGATCATGGGTGGGGATCTGACAACACGTATAGGGGACAAGGCTGGCGATGAAATTGGTGACGCGGCGCGTAGCATTGACCGACTTGCAAATGACCTTCAATCGGACCAGAAAAAACGCATTGTCATTGAGGATCGACTGCGCCATCAAGCATTACACGATGATTTGACTGGCCTTTACAATCGCAAACACGCAAACTCGATTATTCGTTCACTGAGCACGGATTCAGTGAGCACCGACTCCGTGATGTTTCTCGACCTCGACGGGTTCAAGTCAGTCAACGATCAATACGGACATGGTATTGGCGACGACGTACTTGTTATTGTCGCTCAACGGCTGACATCGATGATCCCGGACAGCGCCACACTGGCGCGTTGGGGCGGCGATGAATTCGTCATCATCCTGCCGGACACCGAAAACCAGGCCGCAGCCGACATGGCGACCCACATACATCGAGCGTTCGAGGTACCCGTGAAGACCGATGCAGGCAAACATGTGATTGCCTGCAGCATTGGTCTGGCAACGTCGACCGATGGCCGAGGTCTCAATGACGTACTAACAGATGCAGACACCCTGATGTACGAGCAAAAGAAAATGCGCCAGACGCGGCATGGCTCGATGAGTATGGCATCAAAGGCTGTAGACCGAGCTCTTTTGGAAAACCGTATCGAACTCTGGTATCAGCCGATCGTCACAGTAGATGCATCCGGACAGATCAAACTTCGTGGCGCTGAAGCCCTGGTGCGCTTACGTACCAAGGATGGCGCCATTGTATTGCCGAATGATTTTCTCGGTGGGATTCGCAAGCAACCACTCGGCCATGAACTCGACAAGTACGTAATAGACAGCACATTGCAATCTGTCAGCCGTTGGCGTGATGCAGGCATGGTCGACAGCGACTTTACCGTCTCACTAAACTTGACTGGAGAGACTCTGCGAAACCCTTCCTGTGTCAGCTTGCTCACCGACGCTCTCAATGACAATTGCCTTGCAAGACAACAATTGATTATCGAAATATCAGAAGACACGGAATCGCTGGATCCTCAACTGATCAGTCAACTCAAGGCAACAGGTATTAAAGTGGCACTGGATGATGTCGGCTTACATCATTCGAATCTCGATCGACTGATCAATCTCGCGCCAGACTCGGCAAAGATAGACAGACGCTGGATGAGCGACAACATTGTACTGCCGCGTCTGGTCGGGATCTGCCAACAGATGGATATCGGAGTGGTCGCCGAAGGAGTCGAGAAGAGTGAACAACTGGATATGTTGAAGTCACTGTCAGTGACTATGTTTCAAGGATATCTTTTTGACAAACCAGCGCCCGCTATCCAGTTCATCAGTCGATGGGGAAGCACTCCGATTGCAGAGCTTGAGAACACGCCAGCCACCAAATCACGTGATCTGAAACTGGTGGTCTAGTTGGATGAGCTGGCAACGGCACTGCCACTACGCCACGAATCATAGTAATAACGTGAATCACGCGACGGCGTAAGACCAAGTTGATAACGAAATCGATTACCAGGAATAAGGTAATCCGGAATAGAGAAGCTCACGTAAGGCTGCCTCGTCTCCTCGTCTACCTCCAGCGACCCTCTGAATACCCGCGGACTCGTAGCGGCGATCTGGGCGGAGCCCGACAAGCGCACAGAAAAACGCATCTCGCTTATTATCGACTCATCAAGTATATCGTCGTCGACAAAAGGTTCCAGGGATGCACGGATATTGACCTGATTCAATTCAGTATTTCTGCTGACAACCAGCTTGTCAAACTCTGGAAAACGTCTGGCATCAACGCTATCGTGAATATCGCTCAGAAGTTCGCGCCAACGCATATTGACAGTATCCAGCTCACAACGTACCTCACGCATCGTGTCACGCCAAAATAGTGTTGCCGGCAAGCCCAAAGGCGCGCCATCTCGACCAGCGGCTCGCAGAATATCGCCTAGTATGCTCTCACCACAGGTATCGACCAATGCCGCAGTCCACATATCACCGAGACTATAATGAAGCTCAGGATCAAAACGCTGACTAAAGCTTGATTCATCGATCAAATCATTGAATTCGATATGTTGCCGCTTCCATGCAATGGCCGCCAGTTCCCAGTTTGAATTGCGTCGCGCCGTCTCCGGCACAACCAGAAACGATACGTACTGCGCCATACCTTCGATAAAAAATCGGGTGGCCCCATAATTGGCAGCAAAAGCTCGATCCGATTCGACTGCCTGAAGTACGTGGGCCGCTTCGTGAACCAAAACTCGACGTTGCGAGACATCATTTCTGAATGCGTCAAGATCCATCTGAATTTTTTTCCATTTGGCTAGCCCTGCCGCATGCTCACTTTGTGCCGACAAGTCAACACGAACGTGCGGCAGCGACGCCACGCCTAGAATCTCACCAAGTGTTTCGAAGTCGTTCTCTGCATAATCCAACATGTAGGACACAGTCCTTACCCTGTCCTTGTTATAAACAAATCGAAAGTGCTCGGTTGTTGCCACATCAAGCTCAGTTGACGTAGAACCTCCTGTTTCACGATCAATCATAGCCACGATCACGATCGCGATCGCAACAAAGGCGACCATCCCTCCAAGGGTTTGCCAAATGCGCGTCGAACGCTTGCGCAACTTGCCGCCCGTTCGCGCAGAGTCCGATCGATTCCAAAGTTGATAGGCGATAAACAGACACAAGCAGGCAACGCCCAAGTGCACGCCGATTGCCTTGTAATTCAGGATCAAGGTCGAACCATGATATTCGTTGGTCATGAATTGGAAAACACTGACAAGTCCAGCACTTCCAACACTGGATTCAAACAACATCACTAACAGAAAATAAAGGCCATAGATGATCAACCCGAGCGTCCTGAACCAGGACAGTAAAATGCCATGACTCAAAACAACAAAAGCAAAGAGACAGTCGCGCAACAAAAGACTGCCCCAAACTTCCGGATAAAAACGGCCACTGATTGATTGCGGATTAAGATGCAACAAAAAATAGTCAGTGCCATAGCCGAGGAAATTCAATCCGATCAATAGTATCCAAGCGCTTAAAAATTTCGCGATGAAAATTGAGCGTCTGGAAACAGGCAAAGCACGAAGAAAGTCCACCGTTGAATCATCGTGCTCGCGAGGAAACAGACTGTAGGCAGTCACGAGGGTAATCAACATGATGACAATGGTTACCGCATAGCTCGGCGTTACATCGCAGTGCTCAGAACACCAACCGCCGAAGGTCTGCTCATCGAGGCGTTCTGTAAAAAACTGGACAAGATAAGAAATTCCGTAGACCGCAAGCCACAGGTATGCAATCGGAATTAATTGCAGCAGTTCTTTGCGTACGAGCCTAATCATGGGACTGTTACTCGTTCGGCATGCAATCGAATCGGCTGGTGGAAGTCTTCAGTGATGAAGTCCAATGCTACAAATACCCGATCTCCAGGTGCGTAAAAGCTAAAGAGCCGGTGCACAGCATCAAGCGCACACTCCTGAAGATCGGCATCGTCTTTAGTGACATCAAATTCGTCATCAAAAGGACCTAGAAGACTATGTTTCATCGCACAAGCGCTAACACTCGTAAAACTATCGGCGTCGTCCCAGCCTGCCACATCAACACCAGCAATCAGTTCGTAATGTCCGTCCAGACTATGCACACCTGCGTCACTGTTTGCTGTTATTCGCCCCGCAAACGGTGGAATGAGAGCAATCCGTTTCATGACACCAGGCTTTGTACCTTCATCAATCAACCACTGCGTCCACTGCTCGACAAAATCACCCCATTCAATGCCGGTAACCGATTCAAATCGGTCAACCGTGGAGAGCTGGCGATCACGAAAGCTTGCAATACTGCTAGGCGCAACCCGCTTGATCAGAAACTGCCGGGAAAGCGCCGTGACCACATCACGACCTTTTAGCTCTTCAAGATAAGCCATAGCGGACCAAGCCAACGCTTCGGCAGTCGGATAGGCGAATCGATCTGCCGTCAATTGCCAATGGACAACAAGATCAGTGACTCGCTTGTCTCGGCCAAGGGCATACAGGGCTCGCGCCAGCAACTCTTCTCGATGCGCAGGATTGATAGGGCCCTGCCCTTGCTCGACCCACCATCGTGTAAACCCATCCAACACCCAGTGATAAGGTTCAAAAACCGCACGACCGCCGGTTGTTGAACTCAGCAAGCCGTGCAGAATGACCGAATCCATGATCATGTCATCGTAGGCATCATGCTCCAACCAGTTGCCACCAAAAAACGCACCATCGATCGTTGCATATTCGATGTCGTGTTTGTCCTTGTCGGGAAACAGCGAAACACGCACAGGAGCCAGCTGGGTCAAGCCAAGAGCCGCCTGCATGCCTAGCAGAGTATTCTCAAGCCGGGCGGCAATAATCTGCGCGCTTGTTTCGTACTCGGGCGACAGATAAGACACTGAAACTCGTGGCTCGTCGATACGAATTACAGCACGATTGGTAAATTCAAAACTTTCGCGCTCAAGTCGTTGTTGCAACGCAGACCATACACCGAACCCAGCCATCACCAATACACCCAGCACTACATAGTCTCGACGCGACATCGGTTTGGCGAGACGGGCGGCGACCGACCCTTCACCGAGTCGAGCCACCAGAAACCCACCCAGTGAAAAGAAGACCGAGATAAGGACAGTACCGATCATCGCTCGTACCGGTACTATGTCACGCTCATAAACGAAGAAATCACGATCCATTAGATCAATCGGCGGAACCCGTGATGTATCAATACTGGGCGTATTGATCAACATCAACGTGGTGGCGGCAAGTGTCAGGTACATGGCAATTCTCAAAAAGCCACACATACTGAAACAGAAACTGATGCTCCAATACAACAATACGATTACCGCACTTTTGGCGAACATCAGACCTGCATACTGCAGTGTCGCATCATCGGCAACCCCTGCCACCAGAGCCGAACTACCTACGACCACAACCATCAGTAGCAACAGATAAGTCAGGCCCAGCAGGTATTTGAGTATCAAAGGTAGTAGCAAACCAACAGGTAATGCTTCTACGAATAAACGCGTACCGCTCATGTATTCACGTACAAACAAGCGATTACCAAGCATGATCGCAACCAGGGGAAACAACGTCAGCAGGGTAAAGCGTACGACCTCGAACGGACTCATACTGTAGGCCGCTGTCTGATTCTGTAGCAGGGCCACGAGAATTATCAGGAGTGCCCCAAACAATAATGCTAGTGCTGCCAAACCATGCTCACGCAGGTCCTTGGCCAAAAGGGAAATGGTTGCCATCAAGATCTAGCCATCAACTCGCTTGACTACGGCAATGAACACATCCTCGAGACTCATCTCATCGTGACGCCAGCCAGGCGCAAGTTGATGTTCAATGCCGGCAGGTACGTTTCCCCGAAAGTGCAAGATAACAAAGCGTCTGCCCCGTCGAACTCCTCTCTGCAAGATACCAAGACAATCTTGATAGAACTCACCAGGGTGAATTGATGCGTCTTGATAATCTTCGGGAATCGAAAACGTTGCGATACTGTTACGTAATGGTTCAAGCCGACCTTCGTACATTGTCTGACCTGATTCAACGATTCCAATTCGATCGGCAATCGCTTCGATTTCATCAATTAGATGGGTGGAGAAAAATGTCGTGGCACCGTCACGCCGTGCCTGCTCCCTGACAAGGTCGAGAAATTCGCGACGAGCAACTGGATCCATACCGGCTGTGGGTTCGTCGAGCACCAGAAGATCCGGGCGAGTGGCTACTGCCAGCGACAAGGCAAGCTTGGCTTTCATGCCCCCTGAGAACGTGCCGACTCGACGCTTGGGCGGCAGCTCGAAATCACGCAGAAGCTGCTCGTACAATGCTTTGTCCCAACGCGGATAGAAACCACTGACAAATCGCGCCAGCGCCCGCGGAGTCATCCACGGATACATATGTTGCTCCTGCGCAACGTATCCAATGCGCTGCCGCAAAGGAATGATATCTTTGCCAAGTGTTTGTCCAAAAAGATGAACTTCACCGCGATCCGGCCCGGTTATGCCCATCATGATTCGAATAGCGGTTGATTTTCCAGCGCCGTTTCTACCGAGGAACCCGAAGACCTCACCTTGTTTGACTGACAAGTTCAGGTTCTCCAGCACCCGCACTGCACCAAATGACTTGGCTATCGAATGGAAGCCGAGAATCTCTGACGACAGCTCAGGAGACAACTTCGAGGAGAGTTCTTCGCTATTGACACTCATTTGATTTCACTTGTTCAACCCATAATTGGAATTGTTCAGAGGGGCCTGTCCACTGTCCGCGTGTAGCCTTGATCGTGAGCAACCGTAGGTTCAGGATCATACACTTGAGTGAGAATGATGCGGGATCACAAAGGTGCCAGATCGGTAAAAATGGTCCAATACCCTTTCATTACTTCTCCTTCACAAAACCTTTGTAATGCAACTCTTCATCAGACAGATGTGGCAGATGTGACTCGATCGTTCGTCGCTCCTCGTCGGTCAACTTGTCGATCTGCCGATGACTGGTATCGATCGTGAAAACAACATCACCCGAGCCGGGCATACGCGTCAAGGTCTGCCGCTCGCTGCGAATATAATGCGAATCCGTTACAACATTCTCTAGTGGCAGTTTGCGTGATTCGCGGCTGTCAGGCAAATGTAACCTAGCGTGATCATGCACCGAATAGTTGAAACGAACAACCGGCTCATTCACACGCAAGTTGTCGAACATCTGTTCGATAATACGGGCCTGTCTTGATGCGTGACCGAATCCCGGGACCGGTGAATGAACTTCAGCCAGCACTTGCCCGATCTTGTCTGCGATTTTCCAAAGGGAAGGAAAACAGATACAGCCGCTACTTAGTTTCCAACCCTCACTAAAGCGCCGCATGATGGCAATATCTTCATTGATCATCAAGCAAGCCTGTACCAACGATGAACGCGTTTGCGTTTCGACACAGTCAGTCAATGCATCAGGTGCGTAATTCTGCAACCAGAGTCGCACCGCCTCCAGTACCTCTGTTTCGCTGTCTTGCATTCCCTCAGTCGTCGCATACACCGTCGGTAATGCCGTATCGACCAAGGCGATTTTCTGTGCACGATAACTAGCTAGGCGCTCGTCGACGACAAGCCAGTTATCTGGCGACAAGGGTCGAATGCCGATGCGAAACGGCTGATTCAGCGGGTTAAGCGGCATTTTTTAAACTTTTATGCTGTCTGGCACAGGATATGCGCCGATCTATTCGTTGATCGAGGCTTATAATTGATTCATGAAAGGTTACGCAAGAGTTGCCGCAGCTGTTCCCCTGACAGCTGTTGCCGATATGGACCTGAACCGCGATCGCACCCTGAATTTGTGGCGCGAAGCGGATAGCGCGGGCGTACATGTAGTGACGTTTCCGGAACTCGGACTCAGTGGCTATAGCATACGCGACCTGGTCCTGAGCACAGCCCTGCTCGATGCCTGCGAGGCGTCGCTGCTTGAACTTGTCGACGCCAGCAAAGGATTGCAGAGCATGGCGATTGTCGGATTACCACTAAGAGCGCCCGGTGGGCTATTCAATTGTGCCGCCGCGATCGCCGGTGGTGAATTGCTTGGCGTCATTCCCAAAGCCTATCTGCCCAACTATCGAGAGTTCGAAGAAGCCCGTTGGTTTCGCAGTGGATTTGATGTAAGGCCGTACAGCACGATTGAGGTTGGCAGACATACGGCTGACTTTGGTCTGGATGTACTGTTCAAGAGCTCCCTTGACGATTTTTTAGTCGGTGTCGAAATCTGCGAAGATCTGTGGGTCCAGGACCCACCCCATGCACAACAGGTATCAGCGGGCGCAAACGTAATCTGCAATTTATCTGCATCAAACTTTACGATTGGCAAGGCTGAGCTCAGGCGCTTGCTGGCCACCGCAGCCTCGGACCGAGGCAAGTGCGCTTATGTCTATGTAGCGGCAGGCCCAGGCGAATCATCGACCGACGTCAGCTTTGATGCCGATGCTTTTATCTGTGAAAACGGCAACGTTCTCTGTCAATCACAACGCTTTCAAAGATCCGGACAGTTGATCGTTCAAGATATCGATCTCGAGCTGCTTGGCTTTGAACGACGCTCAACGAGTACCTTTGGTGATTGCGCTGCCTTGAATAGCGCCGACTATCGTTACATCCCATTTGCGTCCAAAGAAGCCGACGGCCTGGTGCGCGAAGTATCGCCTACGCCCTTCCTGCCACGAGATCCTGTCACACTGGCCAATCGCTGCTGGGAAATGTTCGAAATCCAGAGCAATGCACTCGCCACCCGCATGGCTGCCATAGGTAAACCAAAATTGATACTGGGCGTATCAGGTGGGCTTGACTCAAGTCATGCGGCCTTGGTCGCAGCGGCCGCACTGGATCTCACCGGACAGGATCGCAGCGACCTTATCTGCATAACGATGCCGGGCTTTGGCACCTCGGATGGGACACGTCACAATGCTGAAGTACTCGCCAGGTCACTGGACGCAAGTTTCGAGACGATCAGTATTTCCGAAGCAAGCCGCACCGTATTGGACGCAATCGATCACCCGGCAGTCAAGGGCGCCAACAGTGTTGACGAATTGATCGACAAATTACGCAGCGACACTGAATTGGGTGACGTCACCTTGGAAAATGTTCAGGCCCGCCTGCGGACCTTACTACTGATGACACTCGCGAACCAACAAGACGGCTTGGTAGTCGGGACAGGTGACTTGTCCGAGAAGGCGCTTGGATGGTCAACCTACGCTGGCGATCACATCGCCATGTACGACGTAAATACAGGTGTTCCCAAAACCTTGATTCAGTTTGTCATTCGCTGGGTCGCGAACGAACGTGCCAGCAGCTGGAGCGATGCAGATAACTTGCGCGAAGTACTTTTCGCCATTCTCGACACACCGATATCGCCTGAACTTCTACCAAGTGATGCAAGCGGCCAAATCGCACAACTGACCGAAGAAACCATCGGTCCGTACGAACTGCATGACTTCTTTCTATACCACTTCGTTCGTCACGGTGCGCGACCATCACGCATCCTTGATTTGGCACGTGTCGCATTTCCTGAATCAAGCTATGACGATGTAACACTGGTCAAATGGTGTCGAAAGTTTATCTGGCGATTTTTCTCGCAGCAATTCAAACGATCATGCACCGCTGACGGGCCGAAAGTAGGTAACGTCGCCTTGTCACCACGTGGTGATTGGCGCATGCCATCAGATGCGAAAGCGGATACCTGGCTTAAAGATGTTGATGCCTGGGTGACAGAGCGTAGCTAGACGCTATCAAAACCCCATACCCGGTGGCATTTGACCTTTCATGCCACGCATCATTTTAGCCATGCCACCTTTGCTCATTTTTTTCATCATGCGCGACATCTGCTGGTGTTGCTTGAGCAAGCGATTCAAATCCTGAACTTGAAGACCAGCACCCGCGGCGATACGTTTCTTGCGCGAGCCCTTGAGAATGGCCGGATACTTACGCTCCTGCGGCGTCATTGAATTTACCAGCGCAATCATACGTTTGAATTCTTTGTCATCGGTCTTGTTCTTGACTGCATCGGGGATATTGGCCGCGCCTGGCATCTTGTCGAGCAAGGAGGCCATGCCCCCCATGTTCGCCATCTGTTCGAGCTGCTCCTTCAGATCATTGAGATCGAAGTTCTTGCCCTTTTTCATCTTGTTGGCGAATTTTTCCGCCTTGGCGTGATCAACCTTGGCAGTCACTTCTTCGACCAGACTAACGACATCCCCCATACCAAGAATGCGCGAGGCAATTCGATCCGGATGAAAGGTCTCCAGCGCATCGGTCTTCTCGCCAGCACCGATGAACTTGATGGGCTTGCCTGTGACGACGCGCACCGACAAGGCTGCACCGCCACGCGCATCACCATCGGTCTTGGTCAGCACCACCCCCGTCAATGGCAGTGCATCCCCGAAGGCTGCCGCCGTATTGGCTGCATCCTGACCCGTCATGCTGTCGACAACAAACAGTGTTTCAATCGGATTGATGGCGCTGTGTAGAGCCTTGATCTCATCCATCATTTCGGTATCGATGGCCAGACGACCAGCGGTATCGACGAGCAACACATCAACAAACTGCTGCTTTGCTGCAGCAAGCGCTGCATTGGCAATATCAACCGGTGACTGGTTTGGATCGCTGTCAAAGAAGGTGGCGTCGACACTACCGGCAAGCGTCTCCAACTGTTTGATGGCCGCAGGCCGGTAAACGTCACAGCTGACGACCATGACTTTCTTGCGATCACGCTCTTTGAGCAGGCGCGCAAGCTTGCCGACGGTTGTCGTTTTACCCGCCCCTTGCAAACCAGCCATCAAGACCACAGCGGGTGGCTGCGTCGCCAGATTCAAGGGCTCAGCGTTATCACCCATGATGGCAACGAGCTCATCGTTGACAACCTTGATTAGCGCCTGACCCGGCGACAAGCTGCCAACGACTTCCTGCCCGAGGGATTTGATACGGATGGACTCGATCAACTGCTTGACAACCGGCAAGGCAACATCTGCTTCGAGGAGCGCCATGCGCACCTCACGCAAGGTGTCCTTGATATTGTCTTCGGTCAGCCGCCCCTGCCCGCGCAGGTTTTTGATCGTGCGGCCTAGTCGTTCACTAAGATTGTCAAACATGTTCTGGTCTCGCCACTTATGGCTCTTGAGGTTCTGTTCAGGACACTACTCTATCTGGGTATTTAATGACACCTTGTTGCCGTCTGTCGCACCTGCGGTATGGGCATCGCCATTGCGGTATCTAACTCGGCGCTTGCGGCCCGTCTGGACATCCTGCAAGCAACCATCACGGACCATAGCCAGCTTGCGTACGACCAGGCTGCCTCCGACATCTGCGGCCTGGGTCACTTGAGCTTGCTGCTCGGCCAGCTTGCGTTCGGCATCGATAGTACGACAACGCTCAAGCACGGCTATCGCGAACCCAACGCGATAGTCAAAGCTTGCGGCACGACCCGGTCCAACCGAACCGGATTTTTTTCTCAACTTCAATGACTGCTCCATCGATTCGGTCAGATAGGCAAAAGTCATCGAAGCGACTTCCGTATCAATGCTATAACCACGAAATTCGATGGTGCCAGTATCGACACAAACGCAGTCATGCAGCAAGGCCACCGCCGAGCTCATGACACCGATGTAACTCGGGATAGCGCGAAATTGTTTACCAATGGTGCTGACGCCAAATTCGGATGTTTCCAGATCCGCTTCCGTGATGCCAAATCGCTGCATCAGCGACTGGCATCGACGCAGGGCAATTTCTGCCTCATGCGGACTAGACTCCTGTTCGCGACTCATTGCATAGAGTTTGCGAATGCGATTCAGGAGTTTTTCACGATCCTCATTCTTCATGCGCCGATCTTACCGATAATTTTCCCTGTATAGTTTCTGACGGTGACTATAGGCCTTTCCATACTGGCGGCAGTGCTTTACGCCATAGCAACCTGGCGCCTTGCGGGCGCCCTGAATCGTCAGGATACAGGCGGTGGTCCGGTGACCTTGTCGCTGGCAGCCATTGCTCTGACTTTGCATGCCATCGTGGTGATTGGCAATACTGGTTGGCCAGAGAGCTTGTCGCTACCGTTCTTCACGGCGCTTGCCGCAGCTGCCGTCGGGGTCGTGCTGTTGCAACTGATATTGTCACTGCAGCATTCTGCCCATTACCTTGGACTCCTGATATACCCGATCGCGGCCATTACCTTACTGCTCAGCCATAGTGCAGGGCGCGATACGGTCATTACTGACGCCGCCATTCAGGTGCATGTCCTGTTATCGCTGATGGCCTATTCGGTTTTTACCGTCGCTGCGGCCCAGGCAATTCTAGTTGCCGTGCAACGACACTTCCTCAGCGAACATAAGCCGGGCGGCTTCATGCGGGCCTTACCGCCACTCGATGCCGCCGAAGGTTTGTTGTTTGCCTTGCTCGGCGTCGGGCTTGTCTTTTTGACCTTGTCTCTGGCCAGCGGGTTCTTCTATCTCGAAGACATGTTTGCCCAGCATCTGGTACACAAGAGCGTACTTTCCTGCCTCGCCTGGATCATTTTCGCCATGTTGTTGTTCGGTCGATGGAAATTCGGCTGGCGTGGCCGTCGGGCGGTACACTGGACTTTCGGTGGGTTTGCCATGCTCATATTGGCCTACTTTGGCAGTAAATTTGTACTGGAATTGCTGCTTGAACGGGGTTAACTACCCGTTCGCCACGGGCGTCTCCTGCTATGATGCGGGAACCACAGGCGGTACGAGGACCCGCAGTACTTGAATACCATCCCTATCGGCGTACTGGTAAGCATACTGGTGCTGCTGATTCTGGCATCTGGATTCTTTTCAGGTTCCGAAACAGCGTTAATGTCCTTGAACCGCTATCGCTTGCGTCATCAAGCGAGCAATGGTCACAAGGCGGCTATTCGTACTGCCCGTCTGCTTGAACAACCGGATCGGCTCATCAGTTTGATCCTGCTTGGCAACAACTTTGTCAACATACTCGCGTCAGCCATCGCCACCATCATTGCGTTGCGTCTCATGGGCGAAGCCGGCATTGCCGTCGCAACCGGACTCCTGACATTGATCATTCTGGTATTCGCCGAGGTCACGCCCAAGACCTTTGCCACGCGGCGCGCAGAGAAATTTGCACATATTGCATCCGCGGTTTACGGGCCACTAATGACGCTGACCTATCCGTTGGTTGTTGCAACTAACTGGATCAGTACTCGAATACTGGCCTTGTTGAACACCGAACCCGTGTCCGCTGAAGACGAACATTTGTCAAGCGAGGAGTTACGCACGGTATTGAATGAAACAGCAGGCATGATTCCGCAGCGTCATCGCGAGATGTTGTTGAACATTCTTGATCTTGGCACCGTCTCGGTGAATGACATCATGGTTCCACGTAACGAAATCATGGGTGTTGATCTTGACGACCCCTGGGATGAAGTACTGAAACAAATCAGCGATAGCCCGCATAACAGACTTCTGGTATATCGCGAAACAGTCGACAACGTCATCGGCTTTATTTATCTACGCAAGATGCTCGACGTACTACGTGCCGGTTCCATCACCCGCGAAGTGCTTGAAGCACGCGTTCGCGACCCCTACTTCATTCCCGAAGGTACGACCTTGACCGTACAGTTGCTGAACTTTCAACGCGAGAAACATCGCATCGGCCTGGTTGTTGACGAATATGGTGATATTCAAGGCATGTTGACCTTGGAGGACATACTCGAAGAGATCGTTGGTGAGTTTGACAATGACCCACGCATCAGCCCTTCTGAAATTCGCCCGCAACCCGACGGCAGCTTCATTGTTGATGGTACTGCTCAAGTGCGTAACCTGAACAAATCACTCAATTGGGCCTTACCATCCGAAGGCCCGAAAACACTCAACGGTATCGTGCTGGAACACTTTGAGAACTTTCCACCTCAAGGTGCGGTTTTCACCTTTAATGGTCATCCCATGACCATCCTTGATGTCGAAGGCAATCGGGTTCGCCAAGTCAGAATAGAAGCCGCCATCGACAAAGAAGGTGATACTAGTGCCGGTGGCGACCGTCCCGGGAGCGAGCAAGATCGTGTCGCTGGCGAAAACTAGGTACGACCCATCTTAGGTGTCCAAAACTCGCACTCATTACCAATGTACAGCCTGCGCTGCTGTTTCCACCAAGTGGAGTGGTCAGTGTGCGGATTGCGGTGACTGGAATACGCTTGAAGAGACCGTTGCGCAGACATCAACGGCGAAATCAAAAGCCAACGCTACGCGCTTTGGTGGATACGCCGGCGGCAGTGGTATCACCAATGCCAGCGATGTCGAACTCGTCGCTGATGCGCGCACCAGTACCGGCCTTTCTGAACTGGATCGGGTTCTCGGTGGTGGCTTGGTTTCAGGATCTGTCACTTTACTGGGAGGAGACCCCGGTATCGGCAAATCAACCCTGCTGGTACAAAGCCTCGCGTACTTGAGCCAATCCCAAAAAGTTCTCTACATCACAGGAGAAGAATCGCTGCAACAAGTGACCTTGCGAGCACGCCGCCTCGACCTGCCCGAGGACAAACTACGGCTGCTGGCTGAAACACGGGTCGAGGCAATCATTGCCCATGCCGAAAAAGAATCACCCGAAGTGATCGTGATCGACTCGATCCAGACCATGCATACCGAGCTGCTCAGTTCCGCACCAGGCGCGGTTGCCCAAGTACGAGAGAGCGCTGCGCGGCTGGTACGTTTTGCCAAACAAACCGGGACATCGATTTTTCTCGTCGGTCATGTAACCAAAGAAGGTGCACTTGCTGGTCCCCGTGTTCTAGAACACATGGTTGATACGGTGTTGTATTTCGAAGGCGATCCAGGTAACCGATATCGGGTGATACGCGCCGTCAAAAATCGTTTTGGCGCGGTCAACGAACTCGGGGTCTTTGCCATGGATGAAAAAGGCCTGAAGGCGGTGAAAAACCCGTCGGCCATTTTCTTGTCCCGCCATCCCGAACCGGTTAGCGGTAGCGTCATCATGGTGACCCGCGAAGGGACTCGTCCCATGCTGGTCGAGGCACAGGCACTGGTTGATACCAGTCATCAGGGAAATCCGCGTCGGGTCGCGCTGGGTCTCGAGCAGAATCGGCTGGCGATGCTACTGGCCGTCATGCATCGTCATGCTGGTATAGCGATGCTTGATCAGGATGTCTACGTCAATGTTGTCGGTGGCGTACGAATTTCTGAAACCGCAGCTGACCTCCCCGTGCTGCTGGCGGCGCTGTCATCGTTTCGTAGCCGCCCCCTGCCGAGCGACCTTGTCGTTTTTGGCGAGATCGGACTTGCCGGGGAAGTGCGGCCGGTAGCCAATGGCGAAGAGCGGTTGCAGGAATCTGTCAAGCACGGCTTCAAACAAGCCATCGTGCCAAAGGCCAATATGCCGAAAGGTAACATCGATGGTCTCAAGATTTCCGGGATCCACCGCTTGCATGAAGCTTTGGACCTGATTGACTGAGCGCTCAGTGATAAACTCTGGGTGAAATGGCAGAGATGATCGCCCGTGGCTCAGAAAGCGAAGAAAATTCCAAAATCCATGAAGTTCGAGGATGCGCTCGCGGAGCTTGAGTCGATCGTCAAGACCCTCGAATCCGGTGAGCAATCGCTGGAGATGTCACTCGAGCAATTTGAACGTGGTGTGACCTTGTCTCGCTTCTGCCAACAAAGCCTGTCAGATGCGGAACAAAAGGTTAAGGTTCTGCTCGAGGAAAACGGCAAGGAGGAACTCACCGACCTCGAATTACCGGAGTCCTGAGAACCTCGAATGCATGCCTTAAAAGAGCGCTTTAGCGAGCGACTCGCCGTTTATCAGGATCGTGTCGATCACGCCCTGCTCCAATTACTGCCCAAGGACGGCGAAGCGAAAACGCAACTGCACAGCGCCATGCGCTATGCCGTGACCGTAGGCGGTAAACGAGTAAGACCCATACTCGCCTACGCAACCGGCAAAGCCTTGTCGATCCCGCTTGAACGTATCGATGTACCCGCCTGCTCTCTGGAAATGATGCATGCGTACTCACTGGTACATGATGACTTGCCAGCGATGGACAATGATGATCTTCGCCGTGGCAAACCCACTTGCCACATTGCATTCGATGAGGCCACCGCAATCCTCGCCGGTGATGCACTACAAGCTCTTGCCTTCACACTGTTGGCTAACAACACCGATCCCGCCTTGTCAGACACCGCGCGCATTCGCATGATCTCGATTCTTGGCGATGCCAGCGGTGACAACGGCATGGCTGCCGGACAGGCAATCGATCTTGAATCGGTCGGACACTCTTTAACGCTCGCTGAACTTGAAAACATGCACAGTCACAAGACCGGTGCGCTGATCAAGGCGAGTGTCTTGCTACCTGCCGTGATCAATCAGAGTGACAATGATATTGTCGATGAACAATTGATTGCACGGCTGGGCAAATACGCAGGCGCAGTAGGTCTCTCATTCCAGATCGTCGACGATATTCTTGATGTCACTAGTGATACGGAGACACTAGGCAAGACTCAAGGTGCTGACATCGCGCTGAACAAACCGACCTACCCGGCTTTGCTTGGATTGGATGGGGCACGGCAGCATGCGAAGAAAATGCACGAATCGGCACTTGCCCATCTGGCCGGACTGGGTGACGACTTCGACGAATTGAGAATGCTGTCAACTTATATCGTCGAACGCACTTACTAAACTGTGTAATACTCGAAGACAACCCAAGCGAAGGATCAATTGGTGCCCATGAGCCATCCACTCAAACTGAACCTGATTTACGCCTTACTGGCAACCACCCTACTATCTGCCTGCTCAGGATTCGTAGCCCGACAAACCTCGGAACAGGATCGCGATACCAGTGGACGTTTCGATGGGCCTTGGCGTGTATCTGTCGCAAAAGGGGCGGAGGTCCAGCATGTTCAGAACTGGACATTCAACTGTGGCGATATGACCAGCGAATTTGACATCCTCATCCAAGATGGCACTTTTAACCTGAGGTCCAACGCGTCGACTGCCACATCCTATGTATCGAAAGACGGCAATTTCAAGATTTCATTACCCCTGACTGGTAAAGCCTCGGCCTCAGGCCGTTCCGACTCGTCGATAAACAACGGCGAACGCAGACTCATTCTCAGCGGCAGGCTCGGGAGCGACAAGCCAGCAGGCATCATCACCTACGGCATCGCTGACTTTGGCTGGTCAGGCTGCACCTCCAAAACGAAATTTTCGCGGATTCAGCCCAGCGTGTAACCCCAGCTTACGGGCTCATTTCACAGGAATGTAACATTCTGTGCAATAGTCTTGCTCTTGCACCCGACGCTAGGGATAATTAGCCTACATTCTGGCTTTTAACCCGATGAACAATCCGCACTTTCCACTGCTGGACGAGATTTACCATCCAGCTGATCTTCGCCAGTTGAGTGAGGATGCCCTGCCAGCTCTGTCCGAAGAGCTGCGCCGCTACGTGGTGCAGTCGGTAGCAAATACCGGTGGGCACCTCGGTGCCAGTCTTGGCACTATCGAACTGACCATTGCCCTGCATTATGTCTACGACACGCCGCAAGACAAACTCGTCTGGGATGTAGGTCACCAGACCTATGGCCACAAGATTTTGACTGGGCGCAGGACACGCATGGACACCATGCGCATGCGCGGCGGTCTTGCCGGGTTCCCCAATCGCGCTGAAAGTGAATACGACACCTTTGGCGTTGGTCATTCGAGCACCTCGATAAGCGCAGCACTTGGCATGGCGCTCGCCGCCAACGACGATGAAAAGATCGTCGCCGTCATTGGTGACGGTGCCCTGACCGCAGGCATGGCCTATGAAGCACTGCAGCATGCTGGCGGCGAAAAAGCTGACATGCTGGTCGTATTGAATGACAACGATATGTCCATCTCACCAAGTGTCGGTGCGTTGAACAAATATCTTGCGCGTATGCTCAGTGGCAAATTCGTCACCGGTGCCCGCGAAGGCAGCAAACGGGTACTTGAGAAAGTACCTTCAATGCTCGAACTCGCCAGGCGCACCGAAGAGCACGTCAAAGGCATGGTCGTACCCTGCACGCTGTTCGAGGAACTTGGCTTCAATTACTACGGACCTGTAGATGGTCATGATGTCGAGAGCCTTGTAGCAGTACTCAAGAATCTACGCGATATGAACGGCCCGATATTTCTGCATGTCGTGACCAAAAAAGGGTATGGGTACAAGTTTGCCGAGGAAGATCCTCTCGCCTTGCATGCCGTAACACCCTTTGATCCCGAAACAGGGCAACCGCTGAAAACAAGCAAGTCCAATCGACCGACTTACACCAAAGTATTTGGCAATTGGCTGTGCGACATGGCAGCTAGCGATGACAGAGTCGTCGGCATTACACCCGCCATGCGTGAAGGGTCCGGTCTCGTTGAATTCGAACAGCAATTTCCTGATCGTTATTACGATGTCGGTATTGCCGAGCAGCATTCGGTCACTCTGGCCGCAGGTCTGGCCTGCGGTGGCAAGAAACCCGTCGTGGCAATATATTCGACGTTCCTGCAACGCGCCTACGATCAATTGGTCCACGATGTGGCCATACAAAACCTGCCGGTTCTGTTTGCTATCGACCGCGCTGGCCTGGTCGGCCCGGATGGCCCGACACATGCGGGTGCTTATGACATCTCATTCATGCGATGCCTGCCCAATATGGTGATCATGGCGCCGGCTGATGAAAACGAATGTCGGCAAATGTTGTTCACGGGTATCCAGCATGACGGACCCAGTGCCGTCCGGTACCCGCGTGGCAATGGACCCGGTGCTGATGTTGACAACACAATGCAAGCCTTGGACATTGGCCGCGCTGAGGTCCGTCATCAAGGCAGTCGGGTAGCGTTACTGGCGTTTGGCACGATGGTCGCTCCAGCCTTGGATATCGGCATCAAGAACAACTACACCGTCGTTAATATGCGCTTCGTCAAGCCACTCGATACTGCGTTGCTCGACTCGATTGCCGAAAGCCATGATTTGATCATTACGATCGAGGAAAATGCCATCGCCGGGGGTGCCGGTGCTGGCGTCATGGAATATTTGTCCTTCGTCTCAGTGACAACACCCGTGCGAGTGATCGGTCTGCCGGACGAGTATGTCGATCACGGCAGTCGCGAGGAATTACTGAGTTATTGCAAACTCGATGTTGCGGGAATTACCGAGCAGGTAGAGCACTACATCGAAGCCCAAGACAAGCTGCGTCAAGCAGCCGGGTAGTTCAAAGCAACTATCGGAGACGCGGTTTCAGTCAACACTGGTCAGGCCAGCGCATCGACCTTGCGCTCCGCTTCCTCTGTCTCGGCGACGATCTTTTCAGATTCCAAAGCGGTTGTCGACGCGGACGCAGATGAAAGGTTCGCATCAACAGAGAACCAACAACTGCTGCAATGCTGTGCGAGCACATTGATTCGATCATGACGATCCTCGACATGCGCGCTGATCGTCTCCATCGCAATGGCATCGGAGTTGTTTTGCTCGGACAAATGACCCAGAAGTATCCATTGCAGGTACTCATGATCAAGCTCTCGCACCAGGGCTGCCGCCTGATCATTACCCAGATGGCCGTAGTCCGAACGAATGCGTGACTGTAAACTGGGCGGATAAGGACCTAGTCTTAACATCTCATTGTCATAATTACACTCGACCACGAGTCCATGTACACCGCGAAGTTTCTGCTGCACATGAGGTGTGCAGATACCTAAGTCGGTCACATTGGCGAATCGGCTACCACCGGCCGAGAACACGAACTGACAGGATTCAGCCGCGTCATGTGGTGTGGGGAATGGATCTATATCAATCTCGCCAATACGAAATGAATCGTGTGCATGAAAGAGTTCGACAGAGGCAAAGCGATTGTCACGCGCGCCATGGTAAGTACCGTGCGTACACCAGACCGGTAGAGAGAACTTTCTCGACAAAGGGCCAACACCTTTAGTGTGATCACCATGCTCATGCGTCAACAGCACCGCATCCAGTTGGTGGGGAGCAACATCAAGCGTTGCCATGCGGGCAACGGTTTCTTTCATTGTGAAACCACAGTCCACCAGCAGCAAGGTACTGCCTGCGCGAACCAACAGAGCATTACCGGAACTACCACTGCCAAGGGAAGCAACCGTAATCACGCTGAATGTCCCTCAGACAATGGCATCAAGCAATGCGTTCAGCAGTCTCGATTCATCGGCAGCTTCCAGACGTCTGCCACTACTGTCGGTCAACTCAACAACAACAGCACTGACATGCAGCGGTTTCAGATCCAGCCGCACCGGCGTTGTATCAGAGACAAACTGAATCTGACCGATCGACGCAGAACTCGATTCAACGTCTACGTCCAAGCTTGACAGTGCCGTCAGTACCGCATCGTAAGAAGGTTGATAGCCTTTATTGATCAACAACTGACTACCCGCTGACGTACTCTGTAAATAAGCGTCATCCAGCACGGCACTCGCCTGCTCATCGTTCAGGATGCCACGTGCTTTTTGTTCTTCGACACCGAAAAATGTCATCAACTGAACAAGCAAGGCACTTGTCGCTTCGGGATCATGTGATGACGCCGGCCAGCCGCCACCATCAGTGTTGTTATTCGCGAGCGCTTCAGAGGTTGCCTGCAAGCGAGCAAACAGTCGCGTGCCAGTACCATCTCGCTCCAGACGAAAAGCGACTCGTGAGAATTGCTCGTTGGTGCCAAGCAGGTTTTTCAACAAACCACTGTCGCCAGCACTCGAGGCGGGACGCCATAGCGTGGAGATCACGCCGTTGGTAGGGGCAGTTTGCTCAATTCGAAAATTTTCTTTACGCAGAAAAGCCAGCACCTGCGGCCATACCGACTCAGGCGCAGCATCAATAGCCAACCAGTTCTCACCGGTATCGCGCACGTATTGGATCGACTCAAACTGCGGCAACAAGGTATTGCGTTTGATCTGCCCGCCATTCTGCCCGGGTAACACAAACTGTTCCGTGTCACTGATATCGGTCAGATCAGGTGGGACCTGCAGCTGCCTTGCCGATTCGGCGTCGCTACTGTAAACAAGGTCCGGGCTGTTGGGGCTGCGCAAAGCCGAGCAAGCAGATAATGACGCCACCAGGGCGAGCAGCAGTCCCGAGCGTAGCAATACGCGCTGTAAACCGATAGTGCAGAACGATGCTTCAACAAGCCGCATGGATAACCTCAACCGTGTCTTTCTCTGATACAAGCCATAGAATAGTCCAGTGCAGCGTGTTGGCAGCTACAGAGCTCCGGCTTTTTCAAGCGCTGCGCGCACAGGTGCTTCAAACTCCGCCGCCAACGGCGTCATTGGCAGTCGAATACCTGACCCCATTCGTCCCATCTGGTTCAGCGCCCATTTGACCGGTATTGGGTTCGACTCCAGAAACAGCACGCTGTGCAGATCGCTTATTCGGGCTTCAATCGCCTCCGCTGTCGCGCGATCACCTGCCCGAGCCGCCTTGCACATCTCGTGCATTTCACGCGGTACGACATTCGCGGTCACCGAGATGTCTCCGTGAGCACCGGCCAGAATACTTTCCATGGCGGTCGAATCATCACCCGTGACAATCATGAAACCAGGCTCGCAGACATCTAATAGGGCCTTGATTCGCGACACCTCTCCATAGGCTTCCTTGATCCCGATGATGTTAGCGATTGTTGACAGTCGCGCTGTCGTCTCGGGTCGCATGTCGAGAGCAGTACGTCCCGGCACGTTGTACAGAATCTGCGGTATCGCGACTGCGTTTGCAACCGCCTTGTAGTGCTGGTAAAGCCCTTCCTGGGTTGGCTTGTTGTAGTACGGCGTGACCAGCAAGCACGCATCTGCTCCCGCTTCTTTTGCGTGTTTGGTCAGCTCGATGGCTTCCGCAGTCGCGTTAGCACCTGTACCTGCAATAACCGGAATACGTTTGTTGACGAGTGTGACAACCTGTTTGACCACCGAAGCATGCTCTGGAACCGTCAGCGTTGACGACTCACCTGTGGTGCCTACAGCGACGATGGCATCGGTGCCGGATTCGACATGAAACTCAACAAGATCAGCCAGTGCGGCCGTATCCACAGTGCCATCGTCGAGCATCGGGGTGGCCATTGCCACCATGCTGCCCTCAAACATAGTCCTACCCTCAGTTGCAGCAGGCCATGGTACTGACGGCACCGCCCTTTCACAACCGCCCTGTCAATACTCTTGATTGGAACCACCAGAGACAACGCCGCACTGCGTTAGACTGACTCAGTATTGAGGAGGAGAATTGCATGACAGCCACGATCGGCAAACCGGCCCCGAGCTTCGACCTGGCAGCCACCGGCGAACAGCAGATAAGCCTTGCGAGCCTGAAAGGGCAAAAGGTCGTGTTGTATTTTTATCCACGCGATGCGACGCCCGGTTGCACGACTGAAAGCCAGAATTTTCGCGATGCCAGCAAAGCCTTTACGCAAGAAAACGCCATTATTCTTGGGGTCTCACAGGACAGCATCAAGAGCCATGAAAAATTCAAGGCGAAAGAATCCATGCCCTTCGATCTCCTGTCTGACGAAGCCGGCGAGCTGTGCAAACAGTACGATGTCATCAAGTTGAAAAAAATGTATGGCAAGGAGTTCGAGGGCATCGAACGCAGTACGTTTTTGATCGATGAGAAAGGCGTTTTGCGTCAGGAGTGGCGCAAAGTCAAAGTTCCCGGGCATGTGGACGAGGTACTGGCGGCGGTCAAGGCACTCACCTGACAAGGCTTGTCAAACAAGCTGCTTCCGACAGGCCGCCAGTAAGCCAGTAATATTGCCAGCAGTTCAATCAGGCTTGCAGATCAAGCCGCAAGATCAGGCCGCAATACGCTTATCTTCACTCATCGACTCACGTGCTCGAGGCCAGGCATTCAGCACTGCCTGAACCAATGTGGCCAATGGAATCGCAAAAAACACACCCCACAGTCCAAACAGGCCACCGAAGAACAGCACGGCGATAATGATCGCGAGCGGATGTAAATTAACAACCTCGGAAAAGAGCAGTGGTACCAGCACGTTGCCATCAAGAACCTGGATGATCTGGTAGATCAGTAACAAGTACCCCAGCTTGGCGACTAGCCCCCACTGGAAAAAGCCCACCAGAGCGATCGGCACCGTAACGGCAACAGCGCCGACATAAGGCACGATAACCGAGAGACCGACAAGGAAACTCAACAGCAGTGAATAGTTCAGTCCCATGATGGCAAACACCACATAGGTTGCCACCCAGACAATGCAGATCTCAACAAATTTACCGCGGATATAATTGGCGATCTTCTGGTCCACTTCGCGCCAGACCTTGAACGAGAGTTCGCTGCGCTTGGGCACGAATTTGCCAGCAAAGCTCAACAGTTTGTCTTTGTCCTTGAGCGCAAAGAACACCATCAGAGGCACGAGCACGACGTAGACGAGGATCGCCACGATGGTGCCAAGACGCGCAAGCGAGAATGACAGGATGTTCTGTGTAATCTGGCCAAGCTCGGCACGCAGATTACCGATCATGTCATTGACCTGCTCGACGGTGAAAACGTCCGGATACTTCTCCGGCAAGCGCAGAAGCTGTTCTTGTATATTTTGAATCATGCCCGGGATTTCCCGCACCAGGCCCGTCAACTGTTGTGACAGCACCGGCACCAGTCCGAACAGGACGATCAATGAAATGGAGGTGATCAACAGCAGCACAAATACAGAGGCAGCAGTACGCGGCACTCTCCAGCGCTGCATCGTCGCCACGACCCCTTCGAGCAAGTAGGCCAGTACCAGGGCAACCAACACGGGCGCGAGAATATCGCCCACCAACCAGAGCAAGCCGAACAGGACGAGCAGCAACAGGACCAGAATAACCGCCTGTGGGTCTGAAAAATTTCGCGAATACCAATCGCGAATGATGTCAATCATCGGCTTTAAGGACTCTTGCCGTTAAGTGTTAGTGGCTTGAACCGCCAAGTATGCCACCCAAACCAGGGTTGCAAGCTTTCCGTTGGTTCAGGTTGCAAGATCAGTGCTAGATAGCGTCTTTTTTTTGACACACAAGACTGACCTAACGTCTGGTAATCAATTGGAGCCTAGCGCCTTGAAGTACTGCCGGGCAAATTGGAAAAGCTCGTCCATGACCTGGGTACGAAATTTCTGCCTCTGGCGGACAAAGTAAAGCGGGCGCATCAACGGCGGGGACAGCGGACGGGTGGCAAGCAAACCGAGTGCAAGCTCCTTGGCTACCGTCGCCTTCGACACGATGGACACCCCCATACCCGCCTGCACCAGACCCTTGATAGCCTCCGTGCTGCCGAGTTCGAACAGTCGGTTGAGCTGGCCGACATCAGTGTCATGATTGGCGAAATAGCGCTCGATAACACCACGGGTTCCAGAACCGTCCTCACGATTGATAAAGGGATGATCGACAAGTTGACTTGGGGTGATGGACGTCTCCTTTGTCAGCGGGTGGTTCGATGGCATCAACACCTGCAGTTCGTCTTGCTGGCACTCCTCGATTCTGAGCAACTGACTGTCAACTTGACCTTCCACCACACCCAAATCTATCGTGTTATCCGCCACCATCGATACGACGGCATCGGTATTGGCAACACGCAGACGGATTTGCACATCGGGAAACTCCAGCTGGAAATCACCTAGCATGCCCGGCAACATGTATTCGGCGATGGTGGTACTGGCGCCGAGCGTGACCAAGCCCGAGCGATCACCGGTCAGCGATTTCACTGACTCGTTCAATTCTCCATACAAGGCAATGATACGGCTCGCATAGGTCAGAACCGCCTCCCCTGCCGCGGTCAGACTGATGCGATTGTTGGCACGATCGAACAGGCGAGTGTTAAGCTCTTCTTCCAATTGCCGGATCTGATGCGTGACGGCAGGCTGCGTCATATTGAGTATTTCAGCCGCGCGGGTGAAGCTCAGTTCCGCCGCCACGGTGTGAAAAACCTGTAATCGCCTGTCGGACATGGTTTAGACCCCAAAGTGCTCGCTATACTCGCCGGAAAGAAATCCGAGAATTCACGCCAATGCGCGCCAGCCAGTTTCACATAGCAACGACCAAAGAAACACCGAATGATGCAGAAATAGTCAGCCACCAGCTGATGTTACGAGCGGGCTTCGTTCGCAGACTCGGCTCCGGGCTGTATAGCTGGATGCCGCTCGGCCACCGTGTGCTGCGAAAAATCGATGCCATTGTCCGCGAGGAAATGAACAATGCCGGCGCGCTGGAAATCCTGATGCCGGCCGTCCACCCCGCTGAACTCTGGCAGGAATCCGGACGTTGGGAGAAATACGGACCCGAGCTGCTGCGCGTGATTGACCGGCACGAGAGAGACTACTGCATTGGCCCGACTCACGAAGAAGTCGTAACTGATATCGCCCGACGTGAACTCAAAAGCTACCGTCAACTACCCATCAACCTGTATCAGATACAGACCAAGTTCCGCGATGAGATCAGACCCCGCTTTGGCGTCATGCGCTCCCGCGAGTTCATTATGAAGGATGCCTACTCGTTCGGTATTGATGAGGCTTCACTACAACAAAGCTTTGATGAAATGCACCTGGCCTACTGCCGCATTTTTGATCGCATCGGTCTGAACTATCGCGCGGTTGAAGCAGACAGTGGCAGCATCGGTGGTGCGAAGTCACGCGAGTTTCATGTGCTTGCCGATAGCGGCGAGGATGCCGTGGTGTACGCCACCGAAGGCGACTACGCGGCCAATATGGAGAAAGCCGAAGCCGTTGCCCAAGGTAGTCGTGCAGCTCCATCCAAAGATATGACAAGGGTTGACACGCCGGATGTTCACACCATTACAGACTTGTCGACTGCTCTGAAGATACCCGAAACAGACTGCCTTAAAACCTTGCTGGTCAAGGGGACTGAGACGCCGGTTGTCGCATTGGTGTTGCGTGGTGATCATCAACTCAATGAAATCAAGGCAGAGAATCTGGACGAGGTGGCTGAACCGCTCGAAATGGCCGAGGCCGCTGACATCAAAGCGGTCGCCAATTGCGACGCAGGTTCCATCGGGCCAGTCGGTTTGACGATACCCGTTATTGCCGATGCCGATGCTGCCAACATGAGTGACTTTGTCTGCGGCGCTAACAATAATGGACAACATCTGAGCGGTGTCAACTGGGGACGGGATCTCGCCGAACCTGTCGTCCGTGATTTACGCAATGTTGTCGAAGGCGATCCCAATCCCGCCGGCGGCGGCACCCTGAAGATTGTGCGCGGCATTGAAGTCGGACATATCTTCCAGCTCGGTGACACCTACAGCAAGGCGATGAATGCGACGGTACTCGATGAGAACGGCAAACCGCAAGCCTTGCAAATGGGTTGTTATGGTATTGGCGTTACGCGTGTGCTTGCCGCAGCTATTGAACAGAATCATGATGACAAGGGCATTATCTGGCCGGATACCATAGCGCCTTTTCAGGCAGTCGTCGCACCGATAAACATGGCTAAGTCTGAAGCCGTACGGGACGCAGCAACAGCGCTCTATGAAAAAATAAAAGCCGCAGGCGTCGACGTACTATTCGACGACCGCCCACTACGCCCCGGTGCAATGTTCGCCGACATGGAACTGATCGGTGTACCACACCGGTTTGTTATCAGCGACAAGTTACTGGCCGATGGAAAAATTGAATATAAGGGACGGCGTGATAGTGAAGCGACGTTGATTGGTGAAGATGAGGTGTTGGCAAAGCTCGGGAATTAGTATAAGTCCGAGCTTTGTTAAGTATTGCTTTGCTTTAAGACAAGCCCGAATTCTGTTCAGCATTGCTTTACTTCAAGACAAGCCCACGCTTTGCTCAGCATTGTTTTACTTTAGAAAAAACCCCGAGCTTTGCTTAGCGTTGCTTTTCTTAGGAGTTCGGCTCCAACGATAGCTGCATATAAACCACGTCCAGCCATTGGCCATGCTTGAAGCCAATACCCTCTGCGGTGCCTATCATTCTGAACCCGAGTTTTTCGTGCAGCTTTATCGAGCCGACGTTACCGCTATCCCCGATAACCGCCATCATTTGTTGATAACCCAGATCAGTGCAACACTTGATCAGTTCGACCATCAGTTGAAATCCGATGCCCTGGCCCGCATACGCTGGATCAACATAGACTGAATCTTCAACAGTATGGCGATAAGCAGAGCGCGGTTTGTGCACACCCGCATACGCAAAACCGATTATCTCGCCATCGGGAGTTACACAGACAAGCGTCGGGTAACCCGCTTGCTCACGCGCCTTGAACCGCGTAGCCATCTCCTTAGGCGCGGGTGGCGTTTCTTCGAAACTGCCTGTGCCGCTTGTCACGTGATGCGCATAGATACGAGTTATTGCCTCGACATCGTTCAATTGCGCGCCGCGCACAATTTGATGACCCATTTCTTTCATCAGGAGATGATAGCCGAGGTAGCAGCCACGACCCACTGTCGATGACGGTATACGTGGACTCAATAATGGTATTGGTATGAAGCCAGCCGCAGCCGCACCGGGGGCATAGATAAAAACTTATAAGGCTGGTAATTCAGTCAGTTCAAGCCAGAGATTTTCTGGTTATCAAGCGAGGGCTGTCGGGGGAGTGCCCCCGACATCAAACATATCAAACTGTATTTTCAGTGTCTGAAACCGCCGCGCGAGATGGATCTACCGCCTCGATGTCCGCGGAAGCCGCGGCTATGGCCACGACCAAACCCGCGATGACCACGGAATCCGTGACCGCGGAATCCACTGTATCTGTGTCCACCGTAGTAAGAGTTTCCGTAGTTGTATCTACTACCGAACGTGAAGCCAAGTCGGCTTCCACGGCGACTTCCAAAACTCAAACTCAGACTACTGAGATAAGGGTATCGATAGTAACCATAAGAATCACGCTTTCGGCTACTGTTGTTACTGACTACTCTGGTTTTTGCTTTATCCACCAGTTGATGATCCGCCACCGCTATGACCGGATAGGTGTAATCAGCCTCGGAGATTTTTCGCGTCTCTTTACCGTCGACTATACCGTTGACAGTGATAGATCGACCATTGACGTAATCGAGTGGATCAAGAAACCCAGGCACAACTGCCAGAAAACGACCGTTGGAACGTTGTGAAAGATCGGGCACACCGTTTCGGTTTAATGGCCGCTGTATTATTTCAATCCAGGTTTCATCAGATCGATTATCAACCCTGAGAACAGTACCACCCCAGACAATATCCTCGTTCAGATACAACTCGGGTTGTTCAATGACCTCGGATACTTGCGCGGTAACCCGCGGTGGTTCACTTTGAGGTGCAGGAGCGACCGTTGCGCAACCGGTGAGCAAGGCAAGAATGCCGATTAGCGGCATAGTAAATTTCTGAATGTTCGTAGACACGGCAAAGACCCCTTTTGTCCCTTGTGCAGTTAGGACAACCAAAAACCGGAAAATATCCGAATTTGGCACAATATTCAATCAAATCAATGGCTTAAGAAGCATACTTTCCTAGCTGAATTACTTCGCTGTTGCCATCACCATTCCAGTTAAGCCTGTCATATTTATTGGAAGGAGATTCGACAAAACACGCCCGTAGGTGCCCCGCTGCGTTGTTACGCGCGTCTTTAGTCAAGCAAAGGCGCCGGAGTAACCTTAAGTATCTCTTCATAACTGGTCTTGCCCTGCGCCACCTTGGCCAAGCCACTGACTCGTAGTGGACGCATACCGTGCGTGTAAGCTTGCTTGCGCAATTTCTCCAACTGCATGTCAACAGTAATGCACTCCTTGACGCCAGGAGTCATCTGCAGCAGTTCATAGATACCGGCCCGACCGAGGAAGCCTGACTGTCGGCATTCGAGACAACCAACAGGCTTGTGTAGGTGTGCTGGCGTATCTGCCTTCCAAGGCGACATCAAGGTCTTCCATTCCTCTTCATCCACGTCCATGGTTTCCACGCAGTGAGGACAGAAGGTTCTGACAAGTCGTTGTGCAATTACTCCGATCAAGGTAGACCGAATCAGATAATGCGGAATACCCAGTTCAAGCAATCGCGTGACAGCAGATGGCGCATCATTGGTGTGCAAGGTTGACAAAACCAGATGGCCAGTCAGTGCAGCTTGCACCGCCATTTGCGCCGTTTCCAAGTCGCGTATCTCACCGACCATGATGATATCCGGGTCCTGACGCAACAGGGTGCGCACACCAGAGGCAAAGTCGAGATCAATATTATGTTGAACCTGCATCTGGTTGAACGCAGGCATCACAAGTTCTATCGGATCCTCTATCGTGCAGACATTGACATCCGGTGTCGCCAGCATCTGTAGGCTGCTGTACAAGGTCGTCGTTTTGCCCGAACCGGTAGGACCGGTGACCAGCAAAATGCCGTTGGGCTGCTTGATCATCGAATTCCAGATACCCGCTTCGCGCTCATCAAACCCAAGCGCTGTCTGGTCTTTGACCAGCACCTCTGGGTTGAAGATTCGCATAACCATCTTCTCGCCAAACGCTGTCGGCATGGTTGAGATACGTAGCTCGACTTCTTTGCCTTCGGCATTTCGTGTCTTGAGCCGTCCATCTTGCGGGCGACGTTTCTCGGCGACATCCATTCGGCCCAGAATTTTAAGGCGACTGGTGACAGCAGCCAGTACTGGAGCCGGCATGTCATAAACCTGCTGCATGACAC
>CAYUZB010000029.1:0-31357 GCA_964449565.1 uncultured Granulosicoccaceae bacterium
CACCTTATGATGCAACGGTGGTATCCAAATTCAATGATGCTGGCGTCGTTGTCCTGGGCAAGGCTAATATGGATGAATTTGCCATGGGCTCATCCAATGAGAACAGTCACTACGGCTCAGTGGCAAATCCTTGGCAGCTCGACCGTGTGCCTGGTGGTTCCTCCGGTGGAAGCGCGGCACTGGTGGCAGCGGGACTCGCCGCGGCGGCGACCGGCACTGATACCGGTGGATCGATTCGTCAGCCGGCTGCGTTTTGCGGCTTGACAGGCATCAAGCCGACCTATGGTCGCGTGTCGCGTTACGGCATGATCGCATTTGCCTCAAGCCTTGATCAGGGTGGGCCACTTGCGCATAGCGCAGAAGACTGTGCTTTGTTACTGCAGGCAATGGCGGGCTTTGATGAACGTGATTCAACCAGTAGTCGCGATGCCGTACCAGATTTCTCTGCCCAGTTGGGCGATGGGCTTGCAGGGGTTCGTATTGGTGTCCCAAAAGAGTATTTTTCGGAAGGGCTTGATGACGGTGTTGCCGATGTCGTGCGCCAGGCGCTTGCTCAGTATGAAAAGCTTGGGGCAACGCTCGTTGAGGTGTCTTTACCGAATCAGGGCTTGTGCATACCGGCTTACTATGTCGTTGCGCCGGCAGAAGCTTCAAGCAATCTGTCGCGTTTTGATGGTGTAAGGTTCGGGCATCGTTGTGACGATCCAGTTGATCTTGAAGATTTGTACAAACGCTCACGTGGAGAAGGCTTTGGCGACGAGGTAAAGCGCCGCATTCTTATCGGCACCTATGCCTTGTCCGCCGGCTACTACGATGCGTATTACCTAAAGGCACAACAGGTAAGACAGTTGGTCAGCGATGATTTCACTAAGGCATTCAAGGATGTTGATGTGATTGCCGGGCCTACCACTCCAACAACCGCCTTTGCTCGCGGCGATAAACTCGATGATCCGGTTGCCATGTATCTGAATGATCTTTTTACGGTGTCAGCCAATCTGTCAGGCTTGCCAGCGATGTCCTTGCCATGCGGGTTCGTCGAGGGTTTGCCCGTCGGACTGCAACTTGTCGGGCCGGCCCAGCAGGAAGCGCGCTTGCTGAATCTGGCGCATCAATATCAACTTGACTCCGACTGGCATCAGCAAATGCCAGCGGACTATTCCTGAAGAGGCCTTGTCAGACATGTCGTGGGAAACCGTCATTGGCCTTGAAATTCATGCGCAGTTGAAAACAGCGTCGAAGATTTTCTCGGGTGCCTCAACCGCCTTTGGTGCGGAACCGAATACGCAAGCCTGTGCTGTGGATCTCGGATTGCCTGGTGTGCTACCAGTTGTAAATCGAGATGTGGTGAAGATGGCTGTGCGTTTTGCGCTGGCTACCAACGCTGACATTGGCAAGACGTCTGTGTTTGCGCGCAAGAATTACTTCTACCCCGATTTGCCCAAGGGCTATCAGATTTCACAAATGGCTTTGCCGATTGTCGGCGAAGGGCAGGTGACCGTGACCGTCGGTGATAGCGAAAAAACCATCGGCGTCACCCGGGCGCACTTGGAAGAGGATGCGGGAAAGTCTGTACATGATCTGTTTCCGAGTGCTACTGGCATTGATCTTAATCGCGCGGGAACACCCTTGCTGGAAATTGTTTCCGAGCCGGATATGCGCAGCGCCGAAGAAGCGGTTGCCTATGCTCGTTATATACATGCTCTGGTGCGTTATATCGATATCTGTGATGGCAACATGCAGGAAGGTTCTTTCCGCTGCGACGCCAACATTTCGATCAGACCAACGGGGCAAAAGGAATTCGGTACGCGGGCCGAAATCAAGAATATCAATTCATTTCGCTTTCTCGAACGTGCCATTCTGTTTGAAGTTGAACGCCAGACTGATGTGCTTGAAAGCGGCGGTACCGTCGTGCAGGAAACTCGTCTATACGATGCAGATAAAGACGAAACCCGATCAATGCGCAGTAAGGAAGAAGCGAATGACTATCGTTATTTTCCTGATCCGGATTTACCGCCACTGGTTATAGATGACGCCTTTATCGATTCAGTGCGAGCTTCCTTGCCCGAGTTACCGGAAGTGCGTCGCCAGCGGTTTGTTACTGAGCTGGAACTACCAGTGGCTGATGCCGCGGCCATTACAACCGACAGGGCAACGGCGGACTATTTTGAAGCGATGTTGGCGGCAAATAAGTATCCGCCAAAATTGGCAGCCAATTGGGTACTGGGTGAACTCTTTGGCCGGCTGAACAAGGAAAACAAGGAACTTGAAGAATCACCAGTCTCGGCCGAAGCCTTGTCACTGTTGGTTGCTCGGATTGATGATGGCACTATTTCCGGGAAAATTGGCAAGCAGGTTTTCGATGCCATGTGGAAGGGTGATAACGACGGTGACGCAGACAAGATCATCGAAGCCAAGGGTCTCAAGCAGATCACCGATACCGGCGCGATCGAAGCCATGATTGACGAAGTGATCGCTGCCAACCCGTCCCAGGTGGAAGAGTTCAGAGCCGGTAAAGAGAAGCTGTTGTCGTTCTTTGTTGGCGCTGTCATGAAAGCATCACGCGGCAAGGCCAATCCTGCTCAGTTGAATCAGTTACTTCGCGACAAGCTCAAGGCTTGACGCGTGTTTGATAGTTCTGTGATAAACGCTTGAAGCACGCGTATTAGTCACTTGATACGAAGCTTTATTCCAGGCGTCCTCGCTTTCTGCGGTAGACAAGGGCGCTGGGTATTGCCGACTGGATTGCTGGCGGGGTTTCTGTTGCCTGCGCTCGCGGCGCCAATGCGCGCCGCTATTCCTTATTTGATCGCCGTCTTGTTGTTCGTCGCGTGGTTACGCATCACCGATTCGAGCGGCACTAAACCGAGTATATGGGCGCGATTTGCATTCCTGAAAGATCGTAAATTGATAAGCGGCGTGTTGGTTGCTCAACTGGTCCTGCCACTCGTACTCTATTTTCTTCTCAGCTTGAGCGGTATTCCAGTTATCTGGTGTATGGCCGCCGTTCTGGTCACGGCAGCGGCGCCTGTATCTGGCGGGCCGAATATCGTGTTGCTGATGAAAGGTGATGCGTCACTGGCCTTGCGCTGGTTGACGGTTGGCACAATGTTGATGCCGTTGACCTCAATACCGGTACTGGCCTTGTTGTTGCCCAGTGAACCCAAGCTTGCAGTCGGGCTGGCGATCGTCAAGCTTTTGTTGATCATCGCCATCGCCATGTTCGCCGCAATTGCCGTACACAATTACGGGTGGGGTAAGGCTATGAAAACACCGCGATCTCAAGAGATACTGGATGGCATTGCGGCTATCTTGCTTGCGTCGATGGTCATTGGTTTGATGTCAGCGGTGCATCATCCAACATCCACAGTGCCAGTGATGGGTAAAATGTTATTGCTTGCGATAACGATCAATGTCGGATTGCAACTACTGGGTATCGCTGTCGCCAGCTTGAGTCTGAGTCTGAGCAAGCAGGCTGTGGTCAGTTTTGGCGTATTGAATGGTAACCGGAACATCGCCTTGTTTCTTGCGGCCTTGCCGGTTGGCGTGACTGAACCTTTGCTGCTGTTTATTGCCTGTTATCAAATACCGATGTATCTGACACCGTTGATCGGTAAGCCTTTGTACCGTTTTCTTGGTCGGCAGGTATTGTAAAATTCTCATTTATTCCCTCTAGGAATGCCGTTTGATGCGCAAATCAGATTACAAATCAGGTCGTAAGCCGGACAGCCTACAACGGTTCCTGATCGAGTCCTGCGATGTGCGTGGTCAACTGGTGCATCTGGATGCGACCTGGTGTGATGCCACGGCGCGAACTGAATACCCACCGCGGGTCAAGAAAGTATTGGGCGAAGCTTTTGTCGCTGCGAGCTTGTTAGCGTCTACCGTCAAGTTCAATGGCAAGATGACATTGCAAGTACGCGGAACCGGGCCGGTTCATCTGCTGGTCGTGCAAATTACTCGAGACGGAGACATGCGTGGACTTGCTCGCTGGAAAGAAGAACCAGCCAGCGATGACCTGCAGTCGCAATTCGGTGCCGATGCGCGCATGATCATCTCCATAGAAGCCGAAGAGAAAGGTGAGCCCTATCAAGGCATCGTGCCGCTTGAGGGCGAACGTCTTTCCGAGTCCCTGAAGCACTACTTTGCAACCAGTGAACAGCTTTCAACCGAATTGGTTCTTGCCGTGTCGGATTCAACGGCCGCTGGCATTCTGATTCAGAAGCTGCCGGCGAGTGAACAGCTCAGCAAAGATGTTGATGGTTGGCAACGTGCTTCAATGTTGACGGCCACGGTAGAGGAGTCAGAACTGTGTGAGCTTGAGGCAACAAAGTTGTTGCATCGCTTGTATCACGAAGAGCAGGTCCGGGTATTTGATCAAGAACATGTGCGCTTCCATTGTGCGTGCTCGCGTGAAAGAACCAGCAATATGTTGTTGAGCCTTGGGCTGGAAGAAGTACAGAGCATTCTCGACGAACAGGGTGAAGTCGAGGTTATATGTGAATTTTGTGATGCCGAGTATCGCTACGACGCCGTCGATGTTACCGGGCTTTTTAAAGGGTCTCTTGGGGAAGGTGACAATTCAACGAAGCACTGAACGTTCAGGTGTTAGCTAACCCGGATGGCAAACTGGACAACTGGGGTTTTTCTTCAACGCTATCTCGTGCCATTCCATCGACAGACCATCGAACAGGACAAGACGTCCGGCGAGACTGGAACCAATACCAGTTATCAACTTCAGTGTTTCTATCGCCTGAACGCAGCCGACCATTCCGACTACTGGCCCGAGGATACCTGCCTGGGCACAGGTATCTGCGGTTTCGTCGCCTTCCTTGTACAGGCATCGATAACACGGTGCATCCACCTCGCGCGAATCGATAACACTGATCTGTCCATCAAACCGAATGGCAGCGCCAGTGACCAGCGGCACCTTATGCTTGACGCAGATAGCGTTGACGGCAAAACGTGTGGGAAAATTATCGCTGCAATCGAGTACCACTGTGCAATCGGGTACCAGTTTTTCAAGGTCGTCGCTTTCGAGTCCGTAGTCGATTGTCTCGATAGTGACTTGCGGGTTGATTGCAAGGCAGGCTTCACGGGCCGAGTGGGTCTTCAGTTCGCCCACACGTGCCTCGTTGTGAGCAATCTGTCGTTGCAGATTGGACACTTCGACCGTGTCGAAATCCGCAAAGCTCAATTTACCGACGCCCGCCGCGGCTAGGTACAAGGCGGCAGGTGACCCAAGGCCACCCAGACCGACTATCAGCACATGGCTGTTGGAGATCTTGTCCTGTCCAGCGCTACCGATCTGCGGCAGAGTCAGATGGCGGCTGTATCGTTTATCGGGTGATGGATCCATACTGCACAGCATACCGTTATGGGTATAGTCGTCAACCGACGGACAACAAGCTAGAAAACAACATGGCAAACAATCTGGACATTTACGTGTGAACTTTCTCGCCCATTCACTCTTTGGCTATTCAGATGACGCTCTGATCACGGGGCAGTTCTGCGGTGATTTTGTCCGTGGCAGTAAGCTATCGCATCTCCCGCGGGGCATTGAAATTGGCATCCGCTTGCATCGGCGCATGGATGCCTTTACTGACGCTCACGAGGCCTTGAAACCTGCCAAAGTCACTCTTGGTGCAGGCAGGCGTCGAGTTTCCGGCATTATCGTGGACGTCATGTTCGATCATTGGCTGGCGGTAAATTGGCCTGATTTCAGTGACTTAGGCATCGATCAACATGTCAAGGCAGTGCATCAGGCGGTGCGCAAACATGATGAATACATTCCTGCAGAGCTGGCGCGGTTTATGCGATTTCTGCACAATGAAAAGGTACTTGAAAGTAACGGGGAGCTTGCCGCCATTGCGCTCACACTCGGCAGATTATCGAGTCGGTCTCCACGATTTGCGAGTCTCGCGATGAACGTCGAGGAACTTGAACCGCTCGCTCGCACACTCGATGCGCCTTTCAGGATGTTTTATCCGGAACTGGATGCCGCGGCTTCAGGGTTTTTGCAGCAGTACGATTATTCACCGCATGAACAACGGTAATGAACAGCACTAACAACGAGCAGCCAACTCCATGACCAGCAACAAGGGGCGCAAGGACTCGAAACGCCGTGCCAGCGGGCGAAAGCCTGCGCCCGGTTCCAACCGGCATCCGTCCTACAGCAAACGTAGCCTTATCGATGATATTCCGGTCGCCAATCGCGAACTGAGTTTCCTCGCCTTCGACGAGCGTGTGCTGGCGCTCGCACGCGATACATCCGTGCCGCTACTTGAGCGCCTGCGATTCCTGTGTATTTCCAGTAGTAATCTGGATGAGTTTTTCGAAATTCGCGTAGCCGGTATCAAGCAGAAGATACAAGGGGGAATCGAGGGTGCTGGTATTGATGGTTTGTCGCCGATGCAACAACTCAGCGCGATCACGATCAAGGCACACATGTTTGTCGAACAGCAGTATCAATTATTGAACGATGAACTGATTCCCGCCTTGAGTGAGCAGGGCATTCGATTTTTTTCTCGCGACAGTTGGGATGAGGAGATGTTCGAATGGGTACGTGAGTACTTCAAGAAAGACATTGCCCCGGTCTTGAGTCCTTTGGGACTTGATCCGGCACATCCATTTCCCCGCCTGACCAATAAAAGCCTGAATTTCATTATTGATCTTGAAGGTGTTGATGCCTTTGGCCGAGATCCGGGGTTTGCGTTGTTGCGTGCACCGCGATCACTGCCACGTGTCATTCATGTGCCACCATCGATCTGTGGCGTCGAACATGGCTTTGTGTTTCTGTCCTCAATCGTGCATTCGCAAATCAATACGCTATTCAGTGGCATGACGGCGAAGGGTGTCTATCAATTCAAGGTCACGCGTAACAGCGACCTCTATGTATCCGAAGAGGAGGTGGCCAACCTGCGTCGCGCACTTGAGAGCGAATTGGTTCAGCGCAATTTCGGTCAGGCGGTGCGTCTTGAAGTCGCATCGAACTGCCCGCCGCGTATCATCAAATACCTGCAGCGTCAGTTCAATCTTGAAGACTTTGATGTGTATCGTGTCAACGGGCCTGTCAATTTGAATCGCCTTATGGCAATACCGGATCAGATCGATCGTCCGGATCTTAAATTTACCGCATTCTCGCCACGCATCGAACCGGTCTATGAGGCGGGTAGCAATATATTCGACCAGATCAAACTACGTTCCCCCTTGTTGTTCCATCATCCGTACGAATCCTATGCGCCAGTTATCGAACTGGTGCGTCAGGCAGCGCTTGATCCGGATGTGCTGGCCATCAAGCAAACTCTTTATCGAACAGGGCATGAGTCGGTATTTGTCAACTCACTGATGGAAGCATCGCGTGCTGGCAAGGACGTCACCGTTATTATCGAATTACGTGCACGCTTTGATGAAGAAGCCAATATCGTGCTGGCGACACGCCTGCAGGAGGCGGGTATTCAAGTGGTCTACGGTGTGGTTGGATTCAAGACGCATGCGAAGATGCTACTTGTCGTGCGGCGTGAAAAGAACAAACTTGTCAAATACGTGCATGTGGGGACAGGCAACTATCATGCAACTACAGCGCGTACTTATACTGATATCAGTCTGCTTACCAATAGTCGGGCGATCACCGAAGATGTCCACAAAGTCTTCAGTCAGCTGACCGGTCTTGGCAAAACGTTGAATTTGAAAAAAACCATGCAAGCGCCGTTTACTTTGCATCGCTTTGTGCTCAAACGGATTTCGGAAGAAACCCGAATCGCCGAGAAGGGTGGCAAGGGCCATGTGATCGCTCGCATGAACTCACTTGTTGATCCAGGTGTTATCGATGCCTTGTACAAAGCATCGCAAGCCGGTGTTAAAGTCGAACTGGTAGTACGTGGCATCTGCGTGCTCAAAGCAGGAGTCAAAGGCTTGTCCGAGAATATTCGTGTGGTATCAGTACTCGGCAGGTTTTTAGAGCATTCACGGGTATTCTGGTTTGGCGGCAATGGTGATCCTTGTCTTTACATCAGCAGCGCCGACTGGATGCCAAGAAACTTCTTCAACCGTGTCGAGATAGCGGTACCGCTGGAAGGCGAGGCCATGGCACGTGTCAAAGAAGAGTGTCTTGATATGTACCTTGCTGACAATACCTATACCTGGGAGCTGCAAGCAGACGGGGCCTACAAGCGTTTGTTACCCGGGGATAAAAAACCGTTCTCGGCCCAGCGAGCCTTGATGGATCGTTACCGCAGTCAGTTGAGCGTGGACTGAATCAAGCCTTGACTGATACGTCAGGCTTTGGTTTTTTCAGCCTTGAGTTTGATGTTGACGTGCAACAGTCGCTCAGCTTCGGCTTGAAGCTCGGCATAGGTCAATGGATTGTCCTCAAGCCAGTCACGCGGCGCAATGACCGTTATCTGTCCCTCCTTGATCTTGATGTCGATTTCATCAAGTGTCTCTGCATGTCGGCCACGATGGAACAGTGCAGCAAGTCGTAACAGGCTTAACAAGCGAAGCAGTCGTTCACGTTCGGTATCCGGTAGGCTTGCGAACGCTTCCTGATCGATCTTGCGGCGGTGGTACCGGACCAACAGTGCCAGAGCTGATTGTTCGGCGAGATTGAAGCCTAGCAAATCCGAGTTCTCGATAATGTAGGCGCCATGTTTGTGATACTGCGTATGCGCGACACCCATGCCGAGTTCGTGTAATTTTGCCGCCCAGGTCAAAAGCTCAAGATCATTTTCCGTATCCAAGCCCCAGGTTTCACTGACATGTTGAAAGAGCTTGACCGCGGTATTGACGACGCGCCTGGCCTGGTGCTCGTCAATCAGGAATCGTTCGGCTAGATTATTCAAGGTTTCACTTTGAATATCGGTATGTTCCACCTTGCCGATCATGTCGAAGATCAAGCCTTCGCGTAATGCGACCTGGCTGGCATGTACCGTATCGACATTCATCGTACGCAAGACAGCGCGCAACACTACCAGTCCACCCATGATGACCATGGCCCGACTTTGACTGATCTGTGTCAGTTTCATTGCATCGACAGAACCTGCCTTGATTATTTGTTTGAACAGTTGGCGAAGACCATCACGTGTGATGGTACCGTCGGTGATGCCCAATTCCGCCAGCATGCGCGACGCTGCCTTCATGGTGCCCGAACAACCAATGACTTCACTCCAGCCCATCTCGCGATATTGTTTGGCCAGTGGTCGTAATTCGAGTTCAGCTTCCAGTTGCGCTACCTTGACGATATCGGCGTCCAGTGATTTCTTGCCACCGAAGAAACGCGTAGCGTAACTGACACAACCGATATTGATACTTTCCATCAAGGCGGGCTTGTAACCGGTTCCTATGACCAGCTCGGTGCTACCGCCGCCGATGTCTATAACCAGTCGTTGACGTGATGCGTCAGGTAACGAGTGAGCGACCGCCGAATAAATGAGACGCGCTTCTTCACGACCGGAAATGATTTCGATACGTTTGCCAAAATGATGCGTCGCCTCTCGCATGAAGCCTTCCGAGTTTTTTGCTCGGCGCAGGGTATTGGTGCCGACGATCCTGATGTTCTTTCTCGGCACATCACGCAGGCGCTGGGCGAATTGCGAGAACGTTTCCATTGCGCGTTCATGGGTTTCTTTCGTAATATTCTTGTGCTTGTCGAGCCCGGCTCCCAGTCGGATAGGCACCCTGAGCTTGTCGATGATGCGTATCGAATCGCCATCGGGGGTGGCAATGACCATGTGAAAGCTGTTGGAGCCTAGATCGATTGCCGCGAAATGGGTGTCAGCGCTGCTGGTTGATTCGTTCACTGCGTTCTACCTAGTGTGACCCGCTCTCTGGCGGCGAGATCGTGTACGGTCTCAATGGAAGTGTAGCCGTGTTGTGTGAAGAGATCTCTTACTGACCTGCCTTGCTCCATGCCATGCTCCAGTAACAAGTACCCACCTGTAGCCAGGATGCCCGAACAGTCTCGAATGATGGTTTGGATATCGCGCAGTCCCTTGTCTCCGGTGACGAGTGCGCCTTGGGGTTCGTATTGCAGCGCTGTCAGGTGCTTGTCATCAGTGGCGAGATAGGGTGGGTTGGATATGACCATGGCTATGCGTGGGGGGCTTCCATTCGCATTTGCAACGGCGCTAGATTTAAAAGCGGCGAGCCAGTTGCTGAGTACGAAGTTGATGCGTCCTGGTACATGCCGCACAGCATTGCGCTTTGCGACTTCCAGCGCTTCCTTACTGATATCCGTTGCTATGATGGGATGTTCGCATTCGCTGGCCAGGGCGATGGCAATCGCACCACTGCCAGTGCCGAGCTCGAGTAGGGTGTCTTGCTTATCGATAGGAAGTCTTTCGAGTGCTGCACTGACCAGAGTCTCGGTATCCGGACGAGGTATCAGTACATGTTCGTTGACTTCCAACTGGAAAGACCAGAATTCGCGTTGCCCGATAATATAAGCGACGGGCATGCCGTCCAATCGCTTTGACAGCATGACAGACAGAGTGTCAATCTCTGAATTTGATAAGGGCGCTTCGGGGTGTGTAAAGAGCTCTGTGCGGCTGATCCCGACGGCCTTGCATAACATGACTTCAGCATCAAGGCGGGATGTTTGCTCTATCGCTTGATCTATCGCATTATCGTTTAGCGATTTGACAGCGTCCAACAACCAGTGCTTGCGCGTGTTCAGTAGCTTGACCTTATCAATCACCAAACTCAGCGAGCAAGTCGGCCTGATGTTCGGCAATCAACGGTTCGATAACTTCTTCCAGACTGCCGGCCATGACATCTTCAAGTTTGTATAGCGTCAGATTGATACGATGATCGGTCAGACGCCCCTGTGGAAAATTGTAGGTGCGAATGCGTTCGGATCGATCACCGGAGCCGACCTGCAGGCGTCGAGATTCAGATTCTTCGGCTTGTTGTTTGGAGACTTCCATGTCAAGCAATCGCGCTTGTAACAGTGCCATGGCCTTCGCCCGATTCTTGTGCTGCGAGCGTTCATCCTGGCATTCCACCACAATACCGGTGGGTTCATGCGTCAGTCGAATGGCCGAATCAGTCTTGTTGACATGCTGACCACCGGCACCTGACGCACGAAAGGTATCGGTTCTGATATCAGCGGGGTTGATATTGATATCTTCGACCTGATCGACTTCGGGGAGAATGGCCACTGTTGCTGCTGAGGTATGTACTCGCCCTTGCGATTCGGTTTCCGGTACTCGTTGCACACGATGCGCGCCGGATTCAAATTTCAAACGAGAAAATACGCGTTCTCCACTTAAGCGGCAGATGACTTCCTTGTAGCCTCCATGGTCCCCTTGACGTTCATTGATGATTTCGCTGCGCCAGCCATTGTGTTCGGCATAACGCAGGTACATACGTAAAAGGTCGCCAGCGAACAGGGCCGCTTCGTCACCGCCGGTGCCGGCTCGAATTTCAAGATAGGCGTTGTTCTCGTCACGCGGATCGCGCGGTAGCAACAGCGTCTGCAGCTCGAGCTCGAGTGTTTCGATTCGCTCGCTGAGAGCGGGCAATTCTTCTGCGGCCATTGCGCGAATGTCGGCATCGCTGTCTTTTGACATCTCTGTCGCGCTGTCGATATCGGCCTTTGTTTCCGTATAGTCGGCAAACGTTTTTACGATCGGTTCCAGCTGCGAGTATTCACGCGATAGTTCGCGAAAGCGATCCTGATTGCTGATGGTGTCCGGGTCGCCAAGCAGCGCCGCAATTTCTTCATGGCGCTCACTGACACTTTCAAGCTTCGCCTTAATGGAGGCTTTCATTATTTGTTATCGGGTAAGTCCAGTAACGTTCTTGCAGCAGCGAGCAAGGCCTTGTCGTCCACTTCGGCTGCCTCACGCAGGCGAGTGGTCGGAGTATGCATCAGTTTGTTGCCAAGCGTGTGTGCGAGATGACGCATGACAATTTCCGGGTCACGTCCTGCTTGCAACTGTTTCAAGCTACGCTCCAGGGTTTCCGATTGAATATCGGACACCTTGTCACGATAGGCGCGTATCAGCGTGTTGGCACCCATTGCCTGAATCCGGCTCATGAACTCCTTGACCTGGATGTTGACAATCTCTTCTGCTTCGCTGGCGGCAACGTTGCGCGATTGACGATTCTCATCGATGACGTCTGTCAGATCGTCAACGGTGTAAAGAAAGATGCCATCGAGTTCGGCGACCTCGGCTTCGATATCACGTGGCACTGCGATATCAACCATCAGCTGTGGTCTGTATTTGCGTGCCTTGAGTGCACTGCCAGCCATTCCCTTGCCAACAATGGGTAGCGGTGAGCCGGTCGAGCTGATGATGATGTCAGCCTCGACCAGTGCATCGGGAATGTCAGCCAGCGCGATCGTTCGCCCGTTGACCTCATTGGCCAGACTTTGCGCGCGTTTTTCGCTGCGATTGGCAATCGTGATGTTTTTGATACCGGCTGACTGCAGGTGTCTGGCGGTCAGTTGTATGGTTTCACCGGCACCGATCAGCAAGGCATTGTGGCGACTGAAGTCGGCAAATATCTGACGAGCAAGACTGACCGCTGCAAATGCCACGGATACCGGGCTTTGACCAATCGCCGTGTCGGTGCGAACTTGTTTGGCGACCGAAAAAGCACTTTGGAACAAGGGCGACAGTTCCGCCCCGACCGTGCCTGCCTCAGAGGCATTGCGATAAGCCTGCTTCATTTGTCCGAGAATCTGTGGTTCGCCGATGACCATGGAATCGAGACCACTGCATACTCTCATCAAATGTCGAACAACATCCTGATTGGCATGACGAAAAAGATAGGGATCGAGCTGCAGACCGGGTTGCTGCAGATAGAGATGCATCCAGTCAATGACCGGCGCTGCGTCCGAATCCACCATGCCGCAGTAAATCTCGGTGCGATTGCACGTCGACACAATTGCCGCTTCATTGACTGCGTCCACCTCTTTTAGCGCCAATAGCGCGTCCGACAGCCGCTCATCGCCAATGGCCGCCCGCTCGCGAATATCCACGGGTGCCGTGTGGTGATTTAAGCCTAATGCGAGAAGGGACATAGCGGAATTCTAGCAAACCAGGCCATGAAACTCGGTTCACAGTGCGTGTTGGCTCTCGGTTCTGGCGTACAGGGCAGCTACACTTGTGTTTGTGCTTGAAACAAGTGCCCGTTCTGGGCCTGTGAACTTCCGGCAATTATCAGCCTCTACCCGAGTTACCGTACAGAGGCAGGAGTAGAAATGACCTATCGCTTGCACGCCTATGGCAAACCTAGGCAAGTTCTTTCGGCGGTGCTGCCTTTCGTCCTGATTGGTTGTACGGCTGTACCCATAGCGTCAAAGTTCGCGTTGGCTCAATCGGGGGAGCAGGTTCCAATCCTGACTCCCGGTATTGGCGATAGTAGTGATAGCCAGTTGATGTTCGAGTTGATGATCGCGGAGCTCGCCGGAAGACGCGGTCAGCTGGATGTAGCGATGTCCGGCTACATCCGAGCAGCGGAACGCACGTCTGATCCGCGCGTGGCTGACCGTGCCGCAAAGCTCGCAGTCTATGGGCGCCAATGGTCCGAAGCCGAACGTATGGCGAGGCGGTGGCTTGGGCTGGAACCGGATTCCATCGAAGGGCGTGAATTACTCGCACAGGTTCTGCTGCGTCAGGATAAGACGATCGAGGCGATCGCGGAATTCAAGTACGTGCTTGAGAACGCTGAAGATCGCGATGAGTCTACAGAGCAAGTGCTTGGTCAGTTACAACGTGAGCCAAACAGAGAACAGAGTGTGAACGTTCTCGAAGCGCTGGGACGGGAATTTCCGGACGATGCGCGGTTTCCCTTAGGCGTTGCGCGGCTTCGGCTAGCTGAAAATGATCGCGAAGCGGCGTTGCAGGCGATCGATCAAGCTATCACTATAGAGCCTACTTTGAGCCCGGTCGTTCTTCTGCGTGCGCAAATTCTGAGTGCACTTGGTCGTCCGGCTGAGGGTTTTGCGACAGTCGAAGCAGCGCTCGCTGAAGATCCCGACAACCGCGATATGCGTTTGGGTTATGCGCAGCTGATGGTTGAAGCAGGTCGTTACGATGATGTGGGTGCAGAACTTGAAAAGATCTTTGCACTTGCAGACGGTGATGGCGATGTTCTGTTGTCCATTTCCTTGCTGGCGCTGGAGTCGCGACGGATTGAGGCGGCAGATGGTTACTTGCAAGCCTTGCTTGAGACGGGTGAATTCCCCGATGAGGCAAATTTCTATCTTGCGCGTATTCGTGATCAGCAGCAGGAATACGCCGAAGCCATTGAGTTTTACAACTCGGTTGGTAATAGCGAACTGGGCATCACGGCACAGATACGAGCTGCGGAATTGTTAGGTATTACGGGTGATATTGAAGCGGGGCGCGACAAACTGCAGACGCTCGCTGCGACCCTTCCAAACCCGTCGCTCCAACCGCGCATCATTACGGCAGAGAGTCGGATTTTACAAGAAGGCGGTCAGAGTGCAGAGGCGGTTGAGGTTCTCACCGAAGGGCTGGCTCGCTTTCCGGACAATGCCGAGATGCTCTATGCACGTGCCTTGGCCGCAGATCGCGTTGGTAATGCTGGCATGCTTGAATCTGATCTGGCCAGATTGATACAGATGGAACCGGACAATGCCCATGCGCTCAATGCGCTTGGCTATCATCTGGTCGATACCAATATTCGTCTTGACGAGGCTGCTGACTATCTTGAGAAAGCCATTGCGCTGCAACCCAACGATGCGGCAATCATGGACAGTGTTGGCTGGTTACGTTATCGCCAAGGGAATTTTGCAGAAGCCGCCGAGTTGCTACGCGCAGCTTATGGCTTGTTTCCTGACGGCGAGATTGCTGCTCATCTCGGTGAGGTTCTGTGGGTCGATGGCCGTGAAGCTGAAGCAAAAGACGTTTGGGAAAAAGGTCTTGCTGCCTCCCCGGATCATGAAAAAATCCTGCAAGTGATGCGTAAATTTCTCGAATGACAGTGGCGCATTGGAATGCAGCTTGGGGTCTGGTCGCTCTGGCTCTGATCGGGTGTCAGCCAGCAACTTCGATCAAGCCGGTTGTTGACGATCCGGAACAACAAATTGTCTTGCGTGAAGCTGCCTTGTCTTCGTTGCCGGGATTTACCGTACGCGGTGGTTTGGGCATCTGGACCGATGACGAGACTATCAGTGCTCGTATGGCATGGCGTGAAGCGGCCGACGATTCTGTATCACTGACGCTAGTCGCGCCACTGGGTCTCGGGACGATCCTGCTACAGCGAGATGATCGGGGTGCGATATTGACACGCGGCAACAAGGTAATCGGGCAGGGAGCCTCAGCCGATCACGTTCTGCAACAAGGCTTGGCTCTGGAACGACCCATACCGCTGGAACAGATGAGTCAATGGCTACGTGGTCTGCCGGGCGCGGGGCAAAAAATCCAACGCGATGATCGTGGCCGTCTCGAGAGCTTGGAGTATCGTGATAGTGGAGGATTGAACTGGCGGGCACGATTCCTGAAGTACACGGATCTGGATGGGCTTGATGTTCCGGCCTTGATTTTCGCAAATGGGGGCCCATATAACGTGAGGTTGAAATTGCGCGACTGGCTACTAGCCTCGAGTGATCAAATTTCGACTCAGGAATCAACCCGGGAATCGACCCAACAGTCGACTAATAACGGTAAATTACCGCGGCGATTAGCGATCCCGGGCCAGTAACGGTACACTACCGCGTTTTGAACGCATCAAACTTGAGACTAACAGGAAGACGTGACCACTAACTGGTTGGCTCCGGCCAAGATAAATTTGTTTTTACACGTCACTGGACGACGGAGTGATGGCTACCATACGCTACAAACCGTCTACCAGTTCGTCGACCTGTGCGACGTTCTCCAGTTCTCTGTGCGTGAAGACAACGAAGTCCATCTGATCTCGGAATTCGATGAAGTGCCACCGGAAAATAATCTCGTCGTACGAGCAGCCCGTGCTTTGCAGGCACATTCGGGCACCCGTGCGGGAACAGACATCACCCTGATCAAAAAAATACCCACCGGAGGCGGTTTGGGCGGCGGCAGTTCTGATGCGGCGACAACGCTTGTTGCTTTGAATGAATTCTGGCGACTGGGCCTCAGTATCAAGGAGCTTGCCGAGATTGGCGTGACGGTCAGTGCCGATGTGCCGGTCTTTGTTTATGGTCAGTCGAGTTGGGCAGAAGGCATTGGTGACAAGCTAACGCCTGTTGCGCCGGTTGAACCCTGGTATCTGATCATCAATCCCCAGGTTCAAGTCTCAACTGCGACATTGTTCAACGCACCGGAATTGACACGCAATACCAGTCCGATCACAATACGCGACTTCATGGACGGGCGAAGCATGAATGTGTTCGAACCAATCGTCGTGCCGCGTTACCCGGAGGTAGGTGTAGCGCTCGATTGGTTACGCAAGAATCATCGCGTGCGACGCGCTAAAATGAGTGGTACAGGAAGTTGCGTTTTCGCTGCCTGTGAATCAGAAGAACAGGCTCAGGAATTGTGCAGCAAACTTCCGGATACAATGACGGGGTATGTAGTCAAGGGCAGAAATGCATCTCCGCTCTATGATTTTTCCGGCTAAGCTAGTAGTTAGTCGGAGTGTTGCGCCAACGAGCGTAGTTGATAGTAGTCAGCAGTTGGGCCGTCGCCAAGCGGTTAAGGCACCGGGTTTTGATCCCGGCATTCGGAGGTTCGAATCCTCCCGGCCCAGCCATTTTATCAACCCTAAGCCTAAACCTAGACTCAAACCCGACCTCAATCCTTTAAACCTCCCGACAGCTCATCTCGCTAATGCCAGAGCGTAAACTCATGATTTTTGGCGGTAACGCCAATCCGCGACTGACGCAGAATATTGCTAGCTATCTACAACAGCCGATTGGCAAGGCTCAGTTAACCCGCTTCAGTGATGGTGAGACGGCCGTCGAGATTCAGGAAAACGTGCGCGGTGGCGACGTGTTCATTGTGCAGCCAGTCTGTAAACCGACCAATGACAATCTGATGGATCTCCTCGTCATGGTTGATGCCATGCGGCGCGCTTCGGCGGAACGAATCACAGCTGTAGTTCCCTATTATGGATATGCCAGACAGGATCGGCGAGTGCGTTCTGCGCGGGTACCTATCACGGCGAAGCTCGTTGCCAACATGATGAGTATTGCAGGCGTCGACAGAGTACTGACTGTTGATGTGCATGCTGAACAAATTCAGGGATTTTTCGATATTCCTGTCGACAATGTGTATGCCTCACCCTTGTTGCTCCTGGATATCTGGCGGAGCAAACACGTCAATCAGGTTGTTGTCTCTCCTGATGTCGGTGGTGTGGTGCGCGCCCGGGCTGTTGCCAAGCAGCTCGATGACTGCGATCTCGCTATCATTGACAAACGTCGCCCACAAGCCAATCAGGCGCAGGTCATGCACATTATCGGTGATGTAGCTGATCGAACCTGCATCATCATTGACGACATGGTTGATACGGCGGGTACCTTGTGCAAGGCAGCCGAAGCGCTGAAGGATCACGGTGCACGAAAGGTCGTTGCGCTGGCTACCCATCCGGTGCTCTCTGGCAAAGCCATCGACAATATTTCGGGCTCTGTGCTTGATGAGCTGGTCGTGACCGATACCATACCCTTGTCGCCCGAGGGCCAGGCCTGTGATCGTATCCGCCAGCTTTCGGTGGCTAATCTTCTCGGCGAGACTATCCGCCGTATCCACGAGGATGAGTCAGTCAGTACCGTATACATGGACTAATCTGATATAATCCGTCGGCTCTGCCTGGTCGCGGGCAGAACGGGTGTGCCATTCGGCATGCCTTTTTTTATATTTGGAGATCCGACATGTCTGACGATATCAACGTCATTGCCACGTCGCGCAGCGTAAAGGGGAAGGGTGCGAGCCGCCGCCTGCGTCGTGACAATTTAGTACCGGCCATCATCTATGGTGATAGCAAAGAGCCTCAACCCATCCAGCTCAAGCACAATGAAGTGCAAAAGCACCTTGAAAACGCGGCTTTCTATTCACAGCTTCTGATGGTTAGTATCGATGGTGGCGAGCCTGTTCGCTCTGTCCTGCGTGATGTGCACCGTCATCCGTACAAACAGCAAATTCTGCATCTGGATTTCATGCGGGTTATTGCTGGTGCCGAGCTGCAAGTGAACGTGCCACTGAATTTTGTCAACGAAGATGTCTGTGTCGGTGTAAAGACCGGTGGCGGTATAATCATCCACAACGAAAACGAAGTCACTATTGCCTGCCTGCCGCGCAATATCCCTGAATCCATTGAGGTTGACATGGCTGCCATTGAAGTTGGCAGCGCTGTGCACCTGTCGGAGCTCAATTTGCCCGAAGGTGTGCGTCTGGTTGACCTGAATGAAGCTGGCGACGACTCTGACCGGTCGGTTGCTGCGGTCAACGCACCACGGGTTGAAGCGGAACCTGAGGATGCTGAAGATACTGCACCAGACAGTGCTGATGGAGACGACAAGCCTACTGATGCCGGTGAGGAGGCAAGCGAAGACTAGCGCCTGAGCAAGGCGCTTTTTCGCACGTCACGCAATGCCTGGCGAGACCATCGGATTCGAGCTCATTGCCGGACTGGGTAATCCCGGCAATGAGCACGAAAATGACCGACATAACGCGGGCTTCTGGTTTGTCGATGAGCTTGCGCGACAGCTTGGCGCAAGTTTCTCCACTGACAAACGTTTTTTTGCAGCAACTGCCAGTGGTTTTATCGGGCACCGCAAGGTGCATCTGGTCAAGCCCATGAATTACATGAACAACAGTGGGCAGGGTGTTGCGGCGGTTGCTCGCTTCTTCAAGATCGAACCGACAAAGATTCTGGTCGTTCACGATGAGCTCGATTTAGATCCAGGTGTCGTGCGTTTGAAGAAAGGCGGTGGCCACGGTGGTCACAATGGGCTTCGAGATATCGTCGCCAAATCAGGCAGTAAGGATTTCTGGCGTTTGCGCATCGGTATTGGACATCCAGGACACAAGAGTGCAGTGTCTGGCTATGTTCTGAAGCGAGCACCAATTGATCAACAACGCCTGATAGAAGAATCAATCGAGCTTGCATTGCGCGAGGCAACCGTTTTCCTTAATGGGGACGTCAATGCCGCAATGAAGGTTTTGCATAGTCACAAACCACCTGCAGCTACGTCCGACTAGAGCTGCATAGCGAGACATCATGGGATTCAAATGTGCGATCGTGGGACTACCCAATGTGGGCAAGTCCACATTGTTCAACGCGCTGACCAAAGCTGAGATTGCCGCTGAAAACTATCCGTTCTGTACGATCGAACCGAACGTTGGCATCGTACCCGTCCCGGATACCCGGCTCGACGCGCTGGCTAGTATCGTCTCGCCGGAACGCATATTGCCAACGACCATGGAATTTGTCGATATCGCGGGTCTTGTTGCTGGTGCCTCCAAGGGTGAAGGTCTTGGTAATCAATTCCTTGCGAACATTCGCGAAACGGATGCAATCGCCCATGTGGTTCGATGCTTTGCCAATGATGATGTCATTCATGTCGCCGGCAAGGTTGATCCGCTTGACGATGTTGAAACAATCAACACCGAATTGTTGCTGTCGGACATGGAAACCATGGAAAAGGCACTGCAGCGTATAGCGAAGACAGCCAAATCTGCGAACAAGGAAGCCATTGCCGAAAAAGCCTTTATGGAGCGCGTATCGGCCGCTCTGAGCGATGGAACAGCAGTGCGCACATTGGATTTCAGTGAGCAGGAACAGCTTTGGCTCAAGCACTATCACCTGTTGACCGTCAAGCCAACCATGTATATCGCCAATGTTGACGAGTCAGGGTTCGAAGACAACCCAATGCTTGATGCGCTGAGGGAGCGCGCAAGCACAGAAGGAGCCAATGTGGTTCCTGTGTGTGCTGCAATTGAAGCCGAGATCGTGCAGCTTGAAGATGAGGACAAGGCAGATTTTCTGGCCGAAATGAATCTTGATGAACCTGGATTGAATCGAGTGATTCGCGCTGGCTATGCCTTGCTTGGCCTACAGACCTTCTTCACCGCAGGTGAAAAGGAAGTTAGGGCATGGACGGTTCGAGAAGGTGCTACCGCACCAAATGGTGCCGGGCGTATTCACACGGATTTCGAAAAAGGCTTTATTCGCGCTGAAGTGGTTGGCTTTGATGATTACATTGCCAACGATGGCGAGTCGGGCGCAAAAGATGCTGGTAAGTGGCGTCTGGAAGGAAAAGACTACATCATGCAGGAAGGTGATGTGGTGCACTTCCGCTTCAACGTATAGAGAATTCGCGCGACTTAGTGTGGCACTTGGAGCGCAACTTGGTACGGCGCTCAGGTGCCGGTCAGTCTTTGCTCTGCGCCATACAATTCCTGCCACGCTTTGAATTCTTCGGGTTTGCCAAAAGCGTAGCCTTGCATGAAGTCTATGCCCATGTCGCGCAGCACCTGGGCTATTTCAGCATTCTCGACAAATTCGGCAACTGTTTTCAGGCCCATTTCATGACTCAGCGTGATAAAGGATTTTACGATCGCCTTGCTGGTTGGATTGTTTTCGATATTACATACGAATGAGCCATCGATCTTCAGATAATCAAGCGCAAGCGAGCTGAGATAACCGTAGGATGACAGGCCGCTACCGAAATCATCCAGTGCGAAGGTACACCCCAATTCACGCATATCCTGCATGAATTCGCTGACGGTTTCGAGCTCCTGAATGGCAGCGGTTTCAGTTAGTTCGAAACACAGATTGTGGGCTTGACTATTCGATGTTTTTACCAGCTCTGCCAGTCGGGCCATACAGGTACGATTGCTCAAAGTGTTGCCGGACAAGTTGACCGCAATGGACACAGATTGCCCGTGATCGTGAAAGTCTGCGAGATATGCAATAGCTTGATTGACAACCCAATAGTCAATCACGGGCATCATGTCGAATTTCTCGGCAATCGGAATGAACTCACCGGGTGAAATCCAATTCTTGTTTTCATCGTGCATGCGAAGCAGAGCTTCGAAGCGATTCGGCATCTTGTCCTCGTCTGCCGAGACTATGGGTTGAAGAAACAAGGCGAGTCGCCCATTGTCGTGCGCTGAACGTAATTGTTGAAGCTTCTCGAATTCATTGTTCAGCTGTGTCTGAAAACTGTTTTGCTCCGAGTAGGTCTGGACCTGATTCCGTCCGCCTTGTTTGGCCGAATAACAGGCAATGTCAGAACGTGATACCAGCTCTGAACCCGCCGTAATTGACGTATCCATGAAGGCTATGCCGGCACTTGCGCCTATCGTGAAGTTTCTGTTGTTCCAGTTAAATTTATAATCTGCTATCCGATTGATGACTCTTTGCGCCAACTGCATCGCTGAATATTCATCGCTGTGCGCGAGCAGAACCGCGAACTCATCACCACCGAGTCGCGCAAGCGTTGCGTCTTTGGCAAACTGGCTTTCCAGAATTTCAGTGATTTCAATCAGTATCGTGTCACCGGCGATGTGTCCTGCCTGATCGTTGACCAGCTTGAATCGATCCAGGTCAAACGTGATCAGTGCGATGTTATCTATGTCGTTTTCAATTCGTTTATCGATGGTGGCCTTCAGATGTGAATCAAAAGCTCGTCGATTAAGCAAACCGGTCAGTTCATCATGATGCGCTTGATATTCAAGTTGCTGCTGACTTTCCTGAAATTGGGTGACATCGCGACCGCAGCCCAGATAGCCAGTGAATGTGCCGTCTGAATCGAACTGTGGTTCGGCAATGATGTGGTTGTATACCGTTTTACCATCTGATGTCCATGACAGAATCACGTCCAGTGGTTCATGCGCCAGAAGCTTTTCATTATGTATCCGCAGCTGTTCGTTCTTGACGACCAGCGGATTTACGTGATCGATGCGAGTGACGCCTGCAAGATCGACGATCTCAGTTCCCGAAGGAGAGGAGGTGTGGGAGGTGTGGTACACGTAGCGTAATTCGCAGTCCAATTCCCATGACCAGTCTGACGAGATCCGTGTGAAATCGAACACTTTTGAATCCAGTCCGAGACTTGTCTGCTGCTCGGCTTTCAAGTTGCTGACATCGAATGCTGCGAGCACTGATTGTTTGTTGCTCAGAACGGTATGCTTGACGGTCATTAGTTGACCGGATTTCAGATGATGCAGAAAATCAGCTTCGTTGTTGCTTCTGATTCGAGGGACATTGGTGACACTGCCGAGATCCGTCAGCTTGGCCAGAAATTCTTCGTATCGCATGCCGATACAAAGCTCGGCCGCGAAACTGTCGTACGGTGTGTTTTCAGAATCACACCATGACTTCAGCAAGCCACTTTCATCAAAGTGCCAGTAACTTTCTGCAAAGCCCGCTATTGCTTGATCGACTGCTGTGTCTCGCAGGCGCGCATCCTGGTCTTGCTCTGATTGAAGGGCTTGTTTGCTCACCCAAAAGATAGCGGCTGAAAAATGCCACTTGTGTGGGCAATAGGGCCGATTAGCGGTTAAACGGAGAATCTACAGGGTTATATGCGCGTGCTGGATCACAGTTTCAGCCCTGGCGAGAGCGCTTGACAGTGGTTACTCAGAAAGCGAGAATAGTCGGCTTACCTCGGCGGCTACATAGCTCAGTTGGTTAGAGCACAACACTCATAATGTTGGGGTCCCTAGTTCGAATCTAGGTGTAGCCACCATTTCAAGCCTATCCAAGCAAACCATGAGCCGCCATATGCGGCTTTTATTTTGTCTTGAATAGAGCTAAGTAATTGAATCTAATAGATATATTGTTGCTTACCCCTACGGGAACAACAATCATTAGAATTGAAACCTTGAGGTGACTTGAACAAAGAAGCAAACATGGGTACGTGTCGTCAACGGTCGGGACAGTTTTTTCAGAGGCTTGAAACCTATAGGGAATCGGCCAAACGCGGGTCGCTGATTCGACAAATTAAACAAAGCGACGCGTGGGGTTGGACAGAAGTAGCTGCCGTTTTTATCGGCGCGGCGTTTCTCGTACCGACTGCGATTATGTTTTGGATTGATTGGGAAGATCGTCAAACCCAGCGTAATTCCGTAGGGTGGCAATTGGTGCATCGAAATGCGCCGGTCGACTCCGCTGAGCGGCCGGCTTTTGATTTTCCCGAAAGTCAAAAAATCAGTTTCTCAGGTGGCGTTCTGTCGCAGGTTGACCTGCCTGAGGGTGGTATGTTGAAGGCTACTCAGCTTGATGTTGATCCGTCGGGTGCTACTCAGCTTGATGTCGATCTGTCGGGCGCTCAGCTTGGTGATGCCAATCTGTCGGGGGCTTTTCTCCAAGGTGCCAATCTGTCAGGGGCTTTTCTTTTTAATACCAACCTGTCTGGAGTTAATCTCACCGATGCCAATTTAGCGGAGGCTAATCTCTTTGGCTCCAATTTGTCGGGGGCCAAGCTCAATGCCGCTAATTTATCGGGGGCCTATATGATTATTGCCAATCTGTCGGAGGCTACTCTGTGGGGTGCCGATCTGTCGGGGGCGTTCCTACAAGGCTCCAATTTGTCTGGCGCTAATTTCTTTGCAGGCAATCTGTCCGGGGCTTATCTCCAAGGCGCTAATCTGGCGGGAGCTAGTCTTAGTGATGTTGATCTGTCGGGGGCTAATCTCTCGTCGTCCAGATACCTTAGCCAGAATCAACTTGACCAGGCATGTGGCAATGATAAAACCCGGCTACCCGAAGGACTCACCGTTAAAGCGTGTTCAGAATAAGGCTCCTTTCTCGCCTGATGGGTCAAGTACGATGGATCAAGTATTGTTTCCGCAAAATCGGGTGTCGCCCTGAGCGATGGAATAGGAATCGCTCCATCGCTGCGAACCATTTCTTAACCGTGTAACGGTCAAGTGGTCGTCGACTATTTTGAAATCGAGGTGAAATCCCAAGCGAATACTTCCAACAGTTACCGCGGTTACTCCGTTCCAACACTGTTGCATGAATGACGCGCGTCTTGTCCAGTGCAAATGACCGGTTATCATTGCAACCACCCGATAATCCTTGATCGCCTCAGCATAGGCATTCTTGGTTTCAGTGCTCCACCATTTGTTTGAGAATCGGTCCATTCCATAGTGATGCACAACAATGACATTTTTATCAGGGCCAGCATCTTCAAGCTCGTCCTTCAAGAATTTCAAGGCATCTTGTGGATCCCGACTTGCACCGTTCCATACCGTTTCAGGTTCATCTGCCGGCAGAAGATTCAATTGAATAAAACGGATACCGTTCCATTCCCAAGAGTAATGCGGCGGCTGTGAGCCTGTTTGATCTTGTCTATCACCCCGGCCGATAATATTGGTCAGATTGCCCTCGCATATGCAATTTTCACCCACGCCCGCGCCGCCACAACAAGTACCTTTCATCATGTCGTGATTACCAAGGCCCTCGTACAGCCGGTCCAATTCCTTGCTGTGCTCAAGAATCGGGCTTAAATTGTTCTCCTCATTGGCAAGCAAGGAGTTGTACAGCTTCAGAATTTCCCACTTGTAAGTGCGCTCTGTCAGGTCACCCGCAATGATGAGTCCCTTGTAGGTTTCATCGTTGTACAACTTACCCAGCAAGAATCCAGCTATGTCGTTTTGAAATGCCACAATCGGATGATTGATTCTCTTATTGAACTGAGGATCTGCGGCCGCTGCGAATGACAGATAATCGGTAACCGGCTCAAGATTATTGTCTGACTTTTTTTTGCTGGCTGTAACCGCCCCTGAGATTACGAGTAATGAGATCACAGAAAAAAAGGTGGTAATCGATATTTTTTTTATGTTAAAGCGCATTGAAAATATCCGACGAGGGCTAACATCAACTCAGCACACTGAGTCAATGGTTTTGACCTTGTCAAGTTGAGTGAGTTCCAACATACTATTCTGCAAGTACGTTGACACGTTTGACTCATGCTGCTCGCTTGTGCAAACAAACAAAGAAATATGACGGCAGATGAAGCTGCCATATCAACACGACCTCTTCACGCACATTGATAACGCCAGTCTGGATTTTTGCTTACGGTTCTCTGATCTGGCGTCCGGGATTTCCTGTGGCTAACCGGCAACGCGTTAGTGTCGAAGGTTATGCCCGGCGATTCTGGCAGGGTTCACATGACCACCGCGGCACACCTGAAAACCCGGGTCGGGTAGTGACCCTCGTTGCAGAGCCGGACGCCATTTGCCACGGGCTTGCGCTGCAGCTCCCGCTGGATAAACAGGAGGAGATTCTCGCTGAACTCGACTACCGCGAGAAAGATGGCTATGAACGCGTGCTTCTCTCGGTTCAACGATTGAACGGAACTTCATTCGATGCGCTGACATGGGTAGCTTGTCATGAGAATTCGTCCTGGCTTGGTGCCGCGCCGATGCCGCGTCTTGTCGAGCAGATAAATCGCGCTGAAGGTTTGTCAGGGGCAAATGGCGACTATGTAATCCAACTTGACTCAGCGCTAAAAAATCTGGGTATTGTTGATTTGCACGTGCAGTCAATCGCAGATGGGCTCACGTCTCTCAGGGCGAAGCGTCAGCCTTGATGTGCGCGGTAACGATCCGATGTAATCGCTTACACCTGATGTATCTTCGATCGACGTAAGACCTGTTTGCCAAGTGTTTTCTCTCTCTGACATTACATAACAACTTGACGAATCCAGCAAAGAAAAATTGGCGTTCAATTGAAAAAGTACTGGAAAACAAGGCGTTTTTATGTTTGTGGATTTCCACTTCGGTTTTTCCTTCAATTTCCAATCGACCACGCATAACATCTTCACATGCAGCTTCGGCTGTGTATAATCGTTCTCGCCGTAAAACATAACAAGCTCATTTTTGGTATGTGTTGGCGGTACATGATCAAGAGCCATGGAACTTGGCTAGCACCAGCTTTCGACACATCAAAGGCGAGGTGCGGATTTGTAATTTGGCTAATTATTTTTGTCGGCTGCTTACTGGATAACGCCAGAGGGATAGTTGCTTGGCATCATTTGCTTGACTTGGGAATCGATACATGAGCACCAGTCCGGAAAGCCAGATATTACTCGTTGCCAACCGTCGCGATGATCAGGAAAAAATCGTCGACCTGCTTGAAGAGATTGGATACGGTGTCGAGATATATCCTGACTTCAGCACGCTGATAGAGCCTGCTAACGGCGTACGCCGTCGTGATGATGCGCATGCCACCATCATTTGTCACCGTCGTATCAATGAAGGTAGTGCGGCCGAGTTGCCCGCGACTTTACCCGGTGCTCGGGTTATCGTTTTCTCTGATTGCAGAGATGAAGATTCCATCTGCAATATGCTTGATCTGGGCGCCCACCAGTACTTTGATATTGACGAAAGTCGGCGAGTCATGATGGCAAGACTTCAAGCGGCCTTGCGTTACCATTCGCGTCCGGCTCGAGCCTCGTTTGAGTTCGCTGATTTTCACTTCGACCTGCAAAAACGCCGCGTGATGCGAGAACAGGAAGCGCTTGATCTTAGTCCGAAAGAATTTGATTTTGCCTTATACCTTTTTTCTCACCGAGATCGCATAGTCGGCAACAGCGAATTGATGACGTCCGTATGGTCATTACCACCAACTATGGACACTCGTCGCATCGATACTGCTGCTTGTCGCGTGCGCAAAAAAATGCGTCTGACCGAGGAACACGGTTGGCGCCTCAAACGTTTGCGCCGAGAGGGCTATCAGCTGATCCATCTGAATCTGGTCCACGGATCAAAGCCAGGATCGACCGGTCCCAGTGCTGCAACTTAGCGCTGCAACTTAGCGCTTTTCCCTTCAGGCAATCCGTTCGAGTGAGCGTTTGCCGACACCCAGCCGTCCAACCGGAATGGCCTGACGCCGAATGGCAGTGGTTGGCGACAACATGTACAGGTCGCCGTTACGCCCGTTAAGCTGATGTCGAATGCCTTGTTCTCGTGCCAGTGATACCTGTGCTTCGAGATGTTCGTCTTCGCCATGCACCGGAATCAAGACATCTGGTTGTATCCATTGATAGAGCTCTGCGAGTTCCTCGGCACCTGGGTGGCCCGACGCGTGGATCGGTAAGGTCGTATCGGCGGCTGTGATGACCTTGATGCCACGTGCCTGGAAGCGAGCGATCATTGATTCAATGGCTTTTTCATTGCCCGGTATTGCTCGCGCGCTGAAAATTACCGTGTCACCCGCATCGAGCGTCAGATCGGAAAAGCTATCCGTGCTGAGCCGGTGAAGTGCCGCCCGTGGTTCTGCCTGACTGCCGGTGGCAACCAGCAAGACGGATGCTGGCGGCAGAAAACCCAAATGATCGGATTCGACCAGCGTTTCGCTGTGGCGCCATAGCCCGACCTGTCGTGCCACTGACGCGGTTTTTATCAATGACCGCCCGAGCAGGCCCAGATGCCTGTCGGTCGCGTCAGCGCAACGAGCCAGCGTGTTCAGTCGCGCAATATTGCTGCCGAAACAGGTAACAACGACGCGTCCGCTCGCGTTTTCGATTTCCTGTCGCAGGCCTTTGTACAAGGCCCCCTCGGACAATGAACGTCCCGCCTGGTTTGCGCAGGTTGAATCGCACACCATGGCGTTGATTCCGCTTTGACCGATACGTCGATAGTGCGCCTCGTCGTAGCCGTGGCCCACAAGCGGTAGCGAATCCAGCTTCCAGTCACCGGTATGAAAAACACTGCCTGCCGCAGTTCTGATCACGATACCGCAGGGATCCGGCACCGAATGGGTCTGCGCGACCCATTCGATGTCGAATACACCAATAGTGAACCGATCGCACGGTGTGACCAATTTGATCGGGATCTGATTATGCAAACCATGTTCTGCAAGCTTTCTTTTCAGCATCTCGGCGGTGAATTCGGTCGCGTAGATCGGGCAGCCAAGACGACGCCACAGATGGGCGACGGCGCCGATATGGTCTTCATGCGCGTGGGTCAGCAGCAATCCCTGCAGTGCATTTTTGCGGGCCGCGATGAATTCAGGATCGGGCATTTGCACGTCAAATCCGCTGCCACGACTACCGTCAGCATCACGGAAAGTGACGCCACAGTCCACCATCAACCATTGTTCGTCGTGTCCGTAGAGGTTCATATTCATACCGATTTCGCCGCAACCACCAAGCGGTATGAACCATAGGTCGTGCTTGTCAGGTGTCATGGAAATTTGATATCCGGACGACAGTAAGAGGGTGCTTCAGGTAACATCGCGGACAGCTGGCCTGTTGCCGCTGTCAGGAGATTTGTCGAACGCATCATGTACACATTGATAATCGTCTTTTTTCTCGTGTCGATCGTGTTTTCCTTCCTGTGTTCTATCTGGGAAGCGGTATTGCTCAGCATTACCCCGTCGTTTACCCAGACCGAAGTACAGAAGGGTAGCGAACTTGGCGCGAACTTGAACGAATTCAAAGAAAATATCGACCGGCCTCTTGCGGCGATTCTGACCTTGAACACGATTGCTCATACCGTCGGTGCGATTGGTGTTGGAGCACAGGCGACAGCCATATGGGGGGCGTCCGTTGTTTCGACCGCCGTTGTGCCGGTGGTCATGACCTTGGCAATATTGCTGTTATCGGAAATCATCCCCAAGACCATTGGCGCCAATTACTGGCGGGAGCTTGCCGGTTTCACGATCAAGAGTCTGAAACTCATCATGTGGGTACTGGCACCGCTGGTATTCATCAGTCAGATCATCACCAAGGTATTGAAGAAGGACAAGCAGGCGAGTGTCTTTTCACGCGCAGACTTCACTGCCATGGCCGAACTCGGTAGCCAGCAAGGAGTGTTTGACGAGGGCGAATCCAATATCCTCAGAAATTTGATGCGTTTCAAGAGCATCACCGCCCGAGATGTCATGACACCCAGAACGGTCGTAGTCAGTGCACAGCAGGAGAAGTCGGCGAAGGATTTTCACGACGAACATCCCAATCTACGTTTTTCTCGGGTGCCTATCTACAGTGACGCACCTGATCATGTGATCGGGTATGTGTTGAAAGATCAGATCCTCAAGCAACTGGTTGATCAGCAAGGCGACGCTGCCTTGTCGAGCATTCGACGCGACATCATTGCGGTCAAGGAAACGTATCCTATTCCGGAATTGTTTGAACACTTTACTGAAAAGCGTGAGCATATCGCCCTGGTAGTTGATGAGTTCGGTGGTATGGCCGGCATTGTCACCATGGAGGATGTCATCGAGACATTGCTGGGCTTGGAAATCGTCGATGAACAGGATGGGACGGCGGATATGCAAGCCCTGGCGCGCCAACGCTGGGAGCAACGGGCCAAAGGCGTGGGCCTGATTACGGGTGATCAGGAAACGTGATCTTCAAGTGGAATCATGAACTTTACAGCCAGATCTCAGTCTCTTAAGATTACGGGTATAGCTGAGTTTGGATCAAGCAAGATGCGTCTTATTCCTCGAAGTGTGTCCGCTCTGTTGGTGCTTGCTGCGACATCAGGTTTTGCCAAGGCTGACGTGTCGGAATTGAGTACGGAAGCTTTGGCGGCAATGATCGCTGACGACGTCATCGTGATTGATGTTAGGCGTGATGATGAATGGAAGCGCACTGGCATGGTTGCCGGTAGTCATCCCATTACATTTTTTGATGCACGTGGTCGTTACGATGTCGCTGATTGGTTATCGCAAGTAGAGGCAATTAGCGAAGGCGACGAACGAACGCGTAAAGTTGTATTGATTTGCGCACGTGGAGTACGGTCTTCAAAGATAGCCAAATTGCTTGATAAGCGGCTCGGCTTCGAGGAAATCTATAACGTAACTGACGGCATCAATCATTGGATCGATGTGGGGAAACCTGTCGAGAAATTCACTCCGTAATTTCCCGTATTTTCTAAAGACGTGGACACCAGGAAGGGTGTCCACGACGATTAAACCAGGATCAGGCCTTTGGTACGTAGGCGCTGCACCAGGCACCTGCTGCTACTTCATTACCTGGAAACAGAGGGCAAGGGCCCGCTTTACTGTCTGCTTTGCCTTGGAACAAAGTGCAATTGGCACAGCTCTGTTCTGGCTTGTCGGATTCCACCATATATTTGAGCGCTGTTGCTTGAGCTGATTCAGGATCAACCATAGGCAGATGGCCATCTGCGTGGCTAGGCAGCGAGCTTACCAGTGCAGTTAAAGGAATCACGGCGGCGCTGGCGCCAACCATTGTGACGAATTTACGGCGATTCTTGTCGGTCATTGAAATCAACTCCAGAGATCATTAAAGAGATCATGAAAAAGGTTACCACTCGGGATTATACGACAACCGTGAATTCTGGATGTTCTTGGAAAAGTGTGAACCAGTGTTAATTTGTCCATGTTCGGTTCGACAGAAGTCGAGGAATGGTCAGTCTGACTTGAATTTGATGGCATTGACTCGTGAAGCCGCGTTGGCTTTGGACAATCGGGTGATCGCTGATTGCGCTATTTCCAGTGACTTCTTCGCAGACGCTTCACTTTTCAGTCGCGCGGCCTTCTCGCGAGCGACAGCGTCTCGCAGAGTTTGTTGCTGATCGACCATTTCACGCGTCAGCTTGGATGTATTCTCGATTAATTCGCGAATTCGAATGTTCTCTTCACGTTGTTTTTCAAGCTGCTCGGAGGAGCGTTCCTTCAGCTCTGTAATCAGCTGCTGTTGCTGTTTGTTCTGTTCAAGAACCTTGCGTTGCAGAGCCATCAAACTCTCTGTTGCCGCGGTGACATCGGATTCTGCCGTAGCAAAAGAATCTGCATCCACAGCCGGTATCAACGAATCATTGCCCGTGGCGTCATCCGAATCTGCATCGCTTGGTGCAATCAACGGAGTGTCGAGTGTGCTTAGTGTTGCATCGAGCTCATCGAGTTTACCTTGCAGCACAGTGTCCAGCTCGACTGACCGAGCAACCGCATTACGGCTGGGGGCATCGTCAAAGACTGCTGTTTCGTCATTGCCGAGTTTTTCAGTCAGATCATCAGTACTGACTCCGATTTCCGTCTGTGTTTCGTTTGTACCCGCTTCGGCGATTGTTTTTTTGTTCTCAGTTGCCGATTCAACAGGAGCGGCTTCAGGTTCTTTTTCTTTTTCTTTCTTGGGCTCGGGCAATGGGACGCCGACATCACTGGGAATTTCATGTTGTCCCGTGAGTTCGAATATCTTGGAGTTATCGATAGCGATATCATCACTGTTGCTATTGACGTCATCGACCGCAAAGTCAGTGGCGTTTGTATCGACCTTTTCGGCAAAAGCCTCATCGATATCGAACATATCCTCCGTGTTTTCCTCTTCTCGCAGCATTTTCATCGTTTCTGGAGCGTCAAAAATGTCATCGTCGGACACGTCGTAGATTGGATCGTTTTCAGTTTCCTGGTTCAGCTCTAGCGTTGGAAAACCTTCAACCGTGGTGTCGGGAAGCAATAGCGTCGGTACATCCTCTTTTACCTCTTC
>CAYUZB010000029.1:31457-34240 GCA_964449565.1 uncultured Granulosicoccaceae bacterium
TCTTTTACCTCTTCCTTTTTGTCTTTCATGGATTTGTCTATTTCGCTTTGGTCTTCAGCTGTCAAAACGACAGGCTTGCGGCTTGGATCGTAGGTGGAATTTCCACTAGCCAGATGTTCCTTGACCGGCCATCGAGACAACGTGTAAAACAGGAGGCCGCTCAATACGATGGCGAACGACAGCACCAGACTCTTCGGCAAAAGCCCTTCGGTGACATATCCGCCCAGAGACGCTATAAAAGGCGACAGGGCAACCAGGGCACCGATAACAAATCCGAGCAAGGTTCGCTTGAATGCAGGATAATGCCTGTATCTGACAAGTGCCAGGAATGCCAGGCAGACAGCGACTCCGAGCGCCGCCATCGTCATATGAATCTGTATGGTGGTCATCTATTCCATCCGGGGCGGAAGATGAGCCTTCCGCTGAGAATCGCGTATTTTAGGGCGTGCGAATTTGGCTGTGCGGGCAGAGTACGCAAATTCGGAACCGTAGATGATCCATCGGCGCGCCCAAACAGCGCCTTATCCTCAGGGTGTGAACCTGCTCACAGGCCTGCAGATTCCGTGACTGAAAAAACTACCAGGTAGTAATGCCGGGGGAAATCAAACGGCGGGAGAAGCAACCGCATTGTTGTTGATCAGCTGGTCATACTGACGTTGAAAATGTGCAATCAGTTGCACGTGCTGTCTCAGAACTTCCTGACTGCAATGTGCTCTGACGGCAGGTAATGCCTTGATCAGGTCATGTAAGGTGCGTGTTACGTGTTGCAGATTCTTGTTCATACTGAGTCCTTCCGAAATCGGTCGATCTATTTTCAGGCCAGAGCGAAGATATAGATCAAAACCGGCGAATTTTCTAGAAGCTATCCAGACACCATGCTGAACTAATTGTCCACCATGATGAATTAATTGTCGCCCGAAACGCTCAATTGCAAGAGTCAAACAATGTGACCATCAGGCAATAAGACGGGATTTGCAGAGCTAACCTGCCTGAATTGGCGGGATAACGGACAGTTTTGAGCCTGATATGAGGGGCGTTGTTGCAAATTCGCCAGGCGTGATGACGTCGCCATCGCAGATGACCATCATCCGTGTATCGGTCGGCACTCCAAGCACACGAAGGGCATCGGCAATGGATGACCCGTCTTCGATTTCAATCTGAGTGCGATTGCTCTTTCTGGCACCCTGGCTGGCGGATTCGCTGCCCGAGGGGCCGCCGGAGAGGTCGCCGTCTGGCAGATACTTCAGCAGCGCGCCACCGAGTGTCAGATCAATTCGCACGGTATTGTTGCAGGCCAAGGCGCTCTAGAGTTTCGCTGGTGGGTTGTCCGTCGTTATTCCAACCTCTCAAGGCATAGTACTCGGGCAACATTGTCGGCAACTCAGAGACCCGACCCTTGGCAACCCCGGCCGGAGCAGGGGTCTTCAGCAAGCGTGGTGGCAAGGTGTCATCGGCACGGGTCAGGCCTGCTTGCAGATTGAACAAGCGCTCAAGGTTCCAGATACGTTCCCCAGTGGTCAGCAATCGCTCGCTGGTCCAGTCATCACCGCAGGCAGCGCTGATCTGAACTTGTAATTCATCGGTTCCCCAGGCCGCTGACGTAAACAGGCAGATGCCGACTGAGTCGACCATGGCGATCTGGTCCTGAGATGTCTTGCACGGCTCAGCCTTGCCAACGCCTGACTGATCTTTCATGTCTTCGGCAAAGGTATCGTGTTTCAGGTGGCAGGCACCGCGGTTGCCCGTGGCGTAACCAAGACCCATACCTTGCAAGGCTCGGGAATCGTAACCGGCAAATTCCTGACCCTTGACCACCATCGCAAGCTCTGGTCGACCATAGTGGTCACAGAGCCTTTTCGCTCCCAAGCCAAGCATCTTGCCAAAGCCTTCTTGCAGACCGGTTTTCTCAGCCATCACGGTCAATGCTTGCGCGTTGCCAAATTCGAGCGGTATCCCGTCCGTCTCCTCGAGTGTGATAAGCCCCAGCTCGAACAACTCCATCGCTGCAGCTAATGTCACACCGAATGAAATCGGATCCATCCCGTGTTCATTCATCAGATAGCCGGCAAACGTCAGTGCATCTATATCATCAATGCCGACTACAGGGCCGAATGCAAACGCTGTCTCATATTCAAGCCCACCGGATGCGTGATGGTATTGCGGGCGATCCCGAATGGCCCAATGATTCTTGTCGATATGGGCGATTCGTCCGCATCCGATTGTGCAAGCAAAGCAAGCTTTGTTGGTAATCAGATTGGTGTGCCCATTTTCGTTGACCGTCGACATCGCCGTTGGGTTGATATTGGCACTGCCTTCAAATGTTACTTGCTGGAAGTTGTTGGTTGGCAATCCACCAAACGCGTGCATCGAATCGATCATCGCGTTCGTACCGTATTCTGTCAGTTCTTTGCGGCCCGCACTATCCTCCAGTAACTGGTGCGTTTGCTTGACAGCTTGCATGAATCGTTTTGCGTCCTTCACCGGCACACCTTGTGTACCGCGAACAGCAATTGCCTTCAAGTGCTTCGATCCCATGACAGCACCAACACCTGATCGCCCAGCTGCTCGATGCAGATCATTGACGACACAAGCGTAGTAACAGCCTTCTTCACCGGCCTTGCCGATAGATGCAACTTTTAGCTGCGGGTCCTGGTGTTTATCTTTTAATGTTTCTTCCGTATGCCATACGGTTGTGCCCCAATATTCATCAGCGGGTTCTACACTGACCTTGTCATCCTGAATCAGCAGGTACACAGGCGTTGCCGAACGCCCTTGCAAAATCA
>CAYUZB010000030.1:0-14428 GCA_964449565.1 uncultured Granulosicoccaceae bacterium
CAGGATGTTCAAGATATTTAATAAGGTATTCACCGTAGTATCTGGGTAAGCTCTGTCACGTATATCAGAGCGAACAATTTTACATTTCAGCATTCCTGTTCATCAGTATCTCCAGATCCTCTGCTGAAAGTACTTCTTCAGGTTCGCGCTTTGGTTCGACCAAAAGCATACCGATGATGATAATGACCAAGGCCATCAGGACAGTCGGTGTCAGAGATTCTTGTAAGAAGAAAACACTTATGGTGATACCTCCGATCGTTTGTATATAGGCCGTCTGGCTGGCAAAGACAGGGCCAGCATTTAGTGTCAGCTTGACGAAAGCAAGCATCGAGAAGAGCACAACTACTCCCCATACAATCAAGCCTATGGCGGCAGCTGGCGGAATGGCATTTAATGGGATATACCCATCCTGATTCCAGGCTATGGGTAACATGATTATTATGCCAGCGAGAGAAGCCAGGCCTAGAGTCGTTTGTGGGGAAGTTTGAACGTTACGCGATGAAGCGGCCATGATGTCGATGCCCGCATAGCCAAGCGGGACGCCGATAGCAAGGATGGCCCAGAGTATATTCGTTGACCCGTCACTAGTACGTTGTGCATAAACTGCTAGAACTACACCGATTATACCTAACAGAACACCGGATACTTTCTTGGTCGAGGTGCTTTCCAATCGCATTATCGCAGAGTATGCGTACACCATAAGAACTTCAGTAACCATAATGATGATGATCACCGAAGCTTCAATATGTTCTGATGCCTTCAGTAGCAGAAAATCGCCAAGTATGACGGTGAAGAATCCCCACAACAGGAAATAGCTGATGACATTGAGGCTGGGTTTGGGGAGGTCCTTTTTGTATATTGCTATTGGTATGGTTAAAACTACTGTGACCGCATTCAACCAGATCGCCATGCCAATGGAATTGAGATCGAATTGGCTTATCCATTTGGCAATAGGGGCTTCAAGGCCGAACAACAAGCCTGTCAGTAGTAGAAGTCCAAATCCTCGAATTGTTTGAGCCGCGTGTTTGAGTCGGCGTTCGCGGTCATAAATTTTCTGCGCCATATCAGAAAATACCGAAGCAAAGTTCGCCATTGAACTGGCCCCGCTCGCGATAGTGTTCAACTGCAATTGCTTTGGATTGTAAATAGAATTTTCAAGCAATTCACTCGCACGTGTCAGGCGTTCGATCTGGTGTGTCATTTCAATTTCGGCGTCGCGATTTTTCTTGACTAACAAGCCCGCCTTGATTCTCGCTTGAAGTACTGGGCGTGGGAAATTTTTGGGTAGAAAATCATTAGCACCCATCTGTATGGCTTTGATGACTTGACTTCTATCCGATTCGTGTGCCGATATGACGATCACAGGTATGTGTTTAAATGCAGGCTGTTGACTTAGCCAGTTGAGAACTGAAAAACCATCAGCCTCGGGCATTTCGATATCGAGTAAAACCATATCAACCGGATTATGTTTTAAATGCGACATGGCTTGCGCAGCACTGGCGGTAGTCTCTACGTCATATCCAAGTCCGGATACCGCCAATTCAATTTTTTTGCGTTGAGTTGCTTGATCGTCAACTACCAGAATTCTCCCCATTTTTACAGCCTGGTCACTCTTGATGGTTAGCTTTGAGCGTTTGCGTAAGCGCAGAATTTCCTGTCGTGCCCTATGCTTTTGACTAAATTATGTTCGAAAATATTCATACCACTTACATACCGCTTTGGGTAGGTATTTCAATAAACAAGACACACAAATTATTTCAGCAATTCTCTATACTGTCCGGAGTTTCAGGGAGTAGTTTAATGTTTATTGGAAGAAGTGTTGCGTCTATTACTTTGCACAAGTTAAGTCGGACCCGTCAAGTCATGAAACGGGTTGTATGCGCCAGTTGTCAGCCGGCAACGTTGGCGATGGTTGGTCTTTTATCTGTGTTCTTTATGTTTAGTCCTGTGTTTTCAAAACAAGCTCGTGCTGATGAAAACAATTTGAACACGGCCTTGCTGTTAGCGGATGTTTTAAGGGCGGCCAGAAGAGAAATTGCCAGCCTTCAACCGACCATTAATGATGAATTGATCGGTGATAAAGGACTGAGCGGGGAGGTTGTGCAAAAAAGTATCATCGCCCGTCTTGAAGACTTGCGAGAACCCGGTGTTCTTAGTCAGCCCGCCGATGAAAGAGAGGCAAAGCTGATTCAAGCGCAGCTTGATTCGATGCGCGAAATTCTTGACGAAAACCAGTCGCTTATCAATGACAAGGGCATTGGATTCAAAGGTTTTGTACCTGCTGTTTTCGCACAGTTAACCAATGAGCGATTTGGTGAAAAGGTCGGTGATATCGCTGAAATAAAAGTCACGGCACCGTTGGAATATGTACGTAACCGTAAAGCACGCCCGGACAAATGGGAGCGCGGTGTCATCGAGGATCGTTTCAAGTCAGATGACTGGGAGCGTGGCGAACTGTTTTCCGAAGATGCTGACGGTAAACGCGGCGCTGCTTTTCGTGTCATGGTGCCGGAGTACTATAGTGAGGTTTGTCTTGCATGCCACGGAAGTCCCAAAGGAGAAGTGGACGTTACTGGTTACCCCAAAGAAGGCGGGCACGTGGGTGATCTTGGTGGTGCTATCAGTATCACTCTCTACGACTAAGTGTTCGTACTTAATTAGTGATCGTAGTTAAAGAACATCAGATCCGTAAATTGTTCGTATGAAGAATTTCTCAATCGTTACGCGCTTGATGCTACTTTGCACATGCCTACTAGCCGTACTGATTGGTTCTAATATCTATCTTAATAGAGCTTTATCCAGTAGTACCGATACGCTTCTTGAAGAGACCAGGCTTGTTGGTGTCATGACGAACGCCAATGCCGCGGCCAATGCGTTTGGTGATCTGAAGTATTGGTTAACAGATCTGGCTGCGAGTCTACTTGTGCGTTCTGAGCTGGAGGCGGAAAATGCCCGTGAGCGCCTGGATGCAGAATTGGATCTTTTGTCACCTTACAAGCCAGAGGTGGTTGATGCCATCAGGGCTGATGTGGACAAAATGGTTGAGCAATCACTCAATGCTGTGGACGCTTATACGGATTCGCAACGCGTGATGGGCAATACCCTGATGGCAGCTTCGCGTCGCTACATCATGAAGGTTGATGAGCAATTTGCGGAATTGGTTCGTGATCTTGAAGCACAGGTCCAGGCGCATAGTGCGAATGCGCTTGAGGTTACTGGCCGGACAGAACGAAATTCATTTGGGTTGACTGCTACCGCAAGCCTTCTCGGACTGTTGTTTACAGCATGGGTTGTTCAATCCATTCGTACGCCTTTAAGACGTCTTGTATCTGCGATGGGTGATATTACCAGTGGAAATCTGGATACAGAAATTCCGGAGCCGGGGCATGACGAGATTGGTGCGATGTCCCGTACGTTGAGTTTGTTTCGTGATAGTACGCGTGAGCGTAACAGGCTACAGCTGGAACGAGACAATACGGCCAATGCGCTTCAGGAAACCCAGTCTCAGTTGAACGCTGCCTTGGATAGTATGTCGGACGGTTTCTGCTTGTATGACAAGGATGATCGTTTGTTGTTATCCAATGACCGTTTTCGAGGCGGATTGCATCCCGGGATGGAGGAGCATTTTGCAGAAGGTGTCACGTTTGAAACGATCATTCGGGAATCAGTAGAGCGTGGCTTGATTCCGGAGGCGAAAAACGACCCTGATACATGGGTATCTGAAAGGATCGAACGTCACAAAAATCCTGGAGCTACCTACGAACAGGAAAGAATGGATGGTCAATGGCTGCGCATAGATGAACATAAAACTGCCAGTGGTGGAACGGTCTCGATCTATTCCGATATCACGGAGCTCAAGAACCGTCAGCAACTTCTAGCAGAGGCGGCCGAGGCGAAGGATGCGGTACTCAACGAGTTGAACGTGGTACTTGAAAATATCGATTACGGTGTCTTGTTCATGGACAATGAGCTTGATATCCACATAACTAACAACGCCTACAGAGAGCTTTGGAATATTCCAGAGTCTTTTTACAAAGACAAGCCTACATTACTCGATGACATGGCTTATACCCGAGAGCAAGGGGTGTATACAGTATCCGATGAAGAGTGGGATGATTTTGTTGCGGCACGAGTCGAGGCCATTCGATCCAATTCCAGTGAGCGTCAAGAATTGGCACTCGCCGACGGTAGAACGTTGCAGCATCAGTGTATAGCTCTGCCAGCAGGTGGATATATGTTGACGTATTTTGATATCACCGAGCTTAAGGAAGCGGAGGCAACCATGCGTTCGGCTCGTGATATCGCGGAACAGGCGACCTCCGCAAAAAGTACGTTTCTCGCGACCATGAGCCATGAGATCAGAACGCCAATGAATGGCATCATCGGGATGAGCAATCTCATGTTGAACACAGAACTTGATAGGGAACAGGAGGATTTCACTCGTACCATTGTTGATAGCGCTGAATCACTGTTGACCGTAATCAATGATGTTCTCGATTTTTCCAAGATTGAGGCGGGAAAATTTGATTTGGATCCTCAAGTCACCGACCTGCGCGAGTGCATCGAAGGTGCCTTGGACCTAGTGACTACCAGCGTAGACAAGAAAAACCTCAACCTTGCTTATTTACTCGAACGGGATACCCCGGAAGGTGTCATCGCAGATGCGGGGCGGCTACGACAGGTATTGCTCAATCTCCTTAACAATGCGATTAAATTTACCAGCAAGGGTGAGATTGTTTTACGCGTCGCACTTGCATCTCCGGATGATGAGACTGTTCTGGCGAATCGTTCTGATGCTTCTGACGATATGCAGTCGGTTATTCACTTCACGATCGCTGACACGGGAATTGGAATTGCCGAAGACAAAATTGGCATGCTGTTCAATTCCTTTTCTCAAGTCGATGCGTCGACAACACGCATTTATGGTGGCACTGGCCTGGGCCTGGCGATCTCAAAAAATCTTGTCGAAATGATGGGTGGACGCATTTGGGTCGAAAGCGAATTAGGGAAAGGTACAACCTTCCATTTCACCACTGTTTTCCCCAAAGCCACAATTCAAAGACGCGTCGCATTACATGAGATCAAACCGGATTTGGCCGACAAGAAACTATTGATTGTCGATGACAATGTGACTAACCGGAAGATATTGTCAATTCAGGCTGAGGAATGGGCGATGTCCAGCGAGCAAACAGAATTTCCTGTTGAGGCATTGGGTCGTATTCGTGATGGGCGGCACTATGATATTGCCATTCTGGATATGAGCATGCCGGAAATGAGCGGTATCGAATTGGCACGGAAAATCCGCCAATATAAAACAGCACAAGAATTGCCTCTTATCCTGTTGAGCTCTCTGGCGACATTATCGGATGTGCCAAAAAGTGAGCTTGAAGAGGCTGGGTTCGCTGCCAAGTTGGCAAAGCCTATAAAGCCTTCGGCTTTGCTCGATATCATGATGGATACATTTTCGGAGAAAGCGACTGCGTTCAAGCGGCGTGAAAGCAAGAAGAATCAAGAACTGGATAAAGAGTTGGCGAACAATATGCCGCTTAACATTCTGTTGGTCGACGATAACAAAACCAATCAAAAACTCGCCTCATTGGTCTTGGGCCGCTTGGGTTATAAGCCCGATATCGCCTCAAATGGTGCGGAAGCTGTCAGTAAACAGCTTGATGCGAACTATGATGTCATCCTGATGGACATCGAAATGCCTGAAATGGATGGTGTTGATGCAACAAAGGCGATTCGAGCTGCAGAAGACAATAACGCCAAGCAGGTGTATATAGTCGCGACCACAGCCAACGCGATGCAAGGGGATCGCGAACGCTATCTGGCGGCGGGGATGGATGGGTATGTCAGCAAGCCAATCCGCATTAGCGAACTGGTGAGCGCGCTGGAAGTTGCTCACGATGTCCGCAATGTTTGAGATTGATTTACACAAGAGCTGCTGAGGGTAAATGTCAACACGTACTAAAGAACGCATTCTGATAATTGATGATCAGAAGGTGTTCCGAAAAAAACTTGAGTTGGCGGTAGCTCATCTGAACTATGAAGCCAGCTCGGCTGAGAGTGGTCAGCTCGGACTGGACAGACTTCGGAAAGAAAATTTTGATCTGTTGTTGCTGGACATCATGATGCCCGGTATGGATGGGTTCGAAGTCATGCAGTTCATGAAGCAGGATCCGAAATTACGCGACATACCAATAATTGTTATTTCAGCCCTTGACGGTGAAATGGATGCTGTAGTGCGTGCGATTGAATTTGGCGCGCAGGATTTTCTGTCCAAGGACTTTGATCCTGTTTTATTGGAGGCCCGACTCAGTAGCTCTTTGGAAAAAAAGCGCAATCGCGATCGCGAATTAGAGCATTTACAGCAGGTTGAACGTCTGACCAAGGCGGCAGCCGTGCTTGAAAATGGCATGGTCGATCCAAAGAGTTTGCATATCGATGATGTTGCCAGTCGAACAGATGCGCTCGGTCAGCTGGCTCGTGTTTTTGTCACCATGACCGGGCAGATATTCGAGCGTGAGAAGCGTTTAAGGCAACAAGTACGAACCTTAAAAAGCTCCGGTGTTTTGTTGGCGGTTGGCGTTATTTCCGGACTTGGAGTCGTACTGTCGAGAATTGCCGCCGAAGCGGCTGCTCATCCATTTGGTATCGCACTGTGGGCAAATATTATCGTCGCGATTTTATGCATTTCTCATGCAGCCTATTTTGGGAAGCTGCCTAAGCTGAATCGCTCATTGGTTATGGTGTTTCTACTCTGGGCATTTCTATCGACGGTTATTGCTGAATCCGTGATATTTCTTGTCGCTCAGCAGTTGCCGGCATCAATCATTGCACTGATATTGTCGACAGAAGGCTTGATGGTTTTTGCGTTTGCGGCGAGTATCGGTATCGAGCAGGCCAATCTCAAGCGTTTGGCCGGTTTTTTCGTTGGCTTGGCAGGAATTGCAATGGTTATTTTTGCCACCAGCGATTCGGCGACAATCGAAAATATATGGATATGGGCGTTGATCGCTCTTCTTGGACCGCTTGGTTATGCGCTACGCACACTCTTGATTACCGTAAAATTGCCGAATGATATTGATATGACTGCGGCAACAGGTTGCTGCGCAGTCGCTGCCGTCATCTTGTTAACACCGTTGGTTATAGGATTTGATGATTTCGTACCACTGTCGCTAAATAAGGAGACAGGTAACATCTCGCTGGTATTGGCTATCATTCTGTTTGGCATTGTTTCGGCCGTGGGTGTGACACTGCGAGTCTCGCTTATTCGTTCGGCTGGGGCGGTTTTCGCCAGTCAATCAAGCTTTGTTGTGACGTTTGCGGGGATCGTTTGGAGTATATTGTTGCTGGGCGAATCGTTGCCGCTACTTGCCTGGGCAGCATTGTTGTTACTGGTAATTGGTTTGATCCTGGTCGGGCCCAAGGAAGAAGCTGAAGAGCAAGATCCTATCTTGTTGCGAAACGTTGATATCGAAGTGTAAGCAGCTTAACTAGTTATTTTCGATATAGTGCTGCAATTCTGTATGTACTGCGGAAAATTGATTGGATATATCTTCAAGCTGTGCAGCTGCATTTTCTGGCCATTCGTTTTTGCATTGTGATTCGAGGCTTGCATTCATTTCTGACAGCGTTTTTGCACCGAAATCCTGAGCGCTTGATTTCATTGAATGCGCTCCTCGTCTGAGAACATCGAGGTCCTTGTCAGCAAGAGATGCTTTCATTGATGCGACAATTTCAGTACCCTCTTCAAGGAAGGTACTGATCAGTTCATGTAAGGTTTCCTTGTCCCCACCGATGAGCTCGGATAGTTGGTCCAACGATCGGTGATCTATAGTGGTCATGGTTTTTTGCCGCGAAGAAAGACAGCTTTCTTCGATAGTGTTGATGCAATGATGATGGTAGATTTTACGCCTAAACTGGCGTGGACACCATAGTGGGAATAGCGCGAGTGGGAAAAGCGCGATTCGGAATCTCTACCGGCTTTCCACTTCATCAAATTCGCGATCAAAAATAACCAGGTGATCGAGCTGCAAACGTAAGCCAAATTCCTCGCCAACTCGGTGATTGTGATGCGAAGGCGCAAGACACAGTAACCGTGTATTACCCGGCATTCGCAAGGTATACAAATGATCGGCACCGCGAAAATCACGCGCAATGACGGTCGCCTTGTTAGGGCTGGCATCATCGTGAATGATATCGTCCGGGCGGACCAGTAATTCGATCAAGGTACCCGGTGGTACCGACTCGGACAATTCGCCATGAATTATCCCGAGCTCGGTCTGAATGACATTGTTTTCAAGCGTATTGCCACACAAGAAAACACCCTCACCAATAAAATCGGCAACAAAGCGATCAGCTGGCGTGTGATACAGGTTGTAGGCATTGTCCCACTGACGTAGCTGACCCTCTGACATGACGCCTATATGATCAGCGATGGCGAAGGCCTCGAACTGATCATGTGTTACCAGTATCGCTGTTATGCCATCGCGTTTGAGTATCTCGCGAACTTCGTGTGCCAATTGCACTCGGCGCTCGGTATCCTGACTGCTGAAAGGTTCATCAAGCAGTAACACCGGAGGGCGTGGCGCCATCGCGCGTATCAGGGCCACCCGTTGTTGTTGACCGCCTGAGAGTTGATGTGGGTAGCTTTCACCGAAGTGCTGCATGGCAACCAGTTCGAGGAGCTCATCGACTCGCGCCTCCACCTCTCGACGAGTGAAGCCGCGCATGCCAAAGGCGACATTCTTCCTGACCGTCATATGTGGGAATAGCGCGAGGTCCTGAAATACCATGCCAATGCGGCGCTCCTCGGGACTGGCCTGAGCGTCTGCCGTTGCGACAGTTTTGTCGGCGATGATTATTTCACCGGCCGATGGATTCTGAAACCCACCGATGGCGCGAAGCAGGGTAGTCTTGCCACAGCCACTGGGCCCAAGCAGACAGCCAATGTCGCCAGGCTTCAGTGCAAACGAGACATCGCTGATGATCGGGTGGTCATCGATTTCGACGGACACCTCATTGAGTTCGAGCTGATTCGGCATGCTGCAATTCTACCCGAACGACGGGCATTGCCCATGCTAAAGTCCACACAATGAGCAGGTGCTTGACGAGAGAACGATCGGTTGATTATGCCTAATTGTCCGGCTGACTTGAAGGCATCGGCCTCTGTGTCAACAGCTGTGCAGGAGATCACTGCGAGTCTGGGCGATCACGCCTCGCATCCGCTTATCGCGCAGCAGCTGGCTACCTTGTGTGCCCTGAGCCCCTACATAGCCCGTACCTGTCGACAGTATCCCGAAGCATTGCTTGAGTTGTTGGAACTTGACGTGTTCGATGATACCGCCGTGCCTCCGACGTTGGCAACGCTCGAAACCGATTTGCAGTCGGCGTTTGACGCCTTACACGATAAAGCCTCATTGGTCGACGTAACGCGAACCGCCTTTGAGGCACTGCAAATGCAGACGCTAAGACAGTTCCGACACAAACAGATGCTGCGCATCCTGATTCGAGATATCACCGGTATCGCATCGCTGGACGAAACCTTGTTGCAACTGTCTCTGTGCGCGGATGCCTGTATCCGATGTGCGGCAGACTGGGCGGATGCACATTGTGTTTCGCGTTTTGGCGAACCCTACTCTCAGGATGGAGTCAGGCAGCGCTTGATCGTGCTCGGCATGGGGAAACTCGGTGGGTATGAACTCAATGTCTCTTCGGATATCGATCTGATTTGTCTGTTCCCTTCCTCAGGTTCAAGCGATGGTCAGAAATCGATCGACAACGGTGATTTCTTTCGCCGTGTCGTGCAGCAATTGACACGCTTGTTGAATTCACCGACAGCGGACGGTTTTGTGTATCGCGTTGATACGCGTTTGCGACCCTTCGGCGAAAGTGGGCCGCTCGTCATCAACTTTGATGGGCTTGAAAATTACTACCTGACGCAAGGGCGTGACTGGGAACGTTACGCGATGATCAAGGCGCGAGCGATTACCGGTGACACTGCCAGTCTTAGTGAGCTCGATGAACTGATCACGCCATTCGTCTATCGACGCTATCTTGATTACAACGCCATTGAATCCTTGCGCGAACTCAAACGAAAGATCGCCTTGTCTTTACGGCAAAAGCAGATGGTCGACAATCTGAAACTGGGTGCTGGGGGTATTCGCGAAATCGAATTTATTGCTCAAGCGTTTCAGTTGGTTCGTGGTGGTCGTGACACACGATTAAGGCAGCGTTCGCTGCGAGCTGTTCTGGACGAACTTGCTCAACAAGGACTGATGTCTCAGGATGAAGTTGACAACCTGCATGAAGCTTATGATTTTTTGCGTCGCGCCGAAAATGCAGTGCAGATGATGCGTGATGAACAGCTACACAGTTTGCCAGTTGATGAAGAGGATAAGCAGCGCCTCCTATGTCTGATGGGGTTCATGGACTGGCAGGTGTTCAGAGACGATCTTGCCACTCATCAGAATCGCGTTGATCACATGTTCAACGCTTTGTTTCGTGATGACGGTCAAACCGATGCGCCCGACCCGGTTGATAACGCTGCGCGTGACAGTTGGGCGGTGTTAAGTAGTATCGAGCTTGAAGAGCAGGATTATGCTGATGCGCTAACCGCCTACGGCTTCAAGCCAACGGATGAATTGATGGCAAGTGTTGCCAGTGTTTGTCGGGGTGCCTACTACCAGCGCTTGACCGCTCGCGGACAGGAACGTGTTGATGAGATTGTCCCACGCTTGATGCAGGCGACGCGTGGGCAATCAGCTGCGGATGAAGTACTTAGTCGTTGTTTGAAGTTTGTCCGATCGGTTGCCGGACGTAGTGGGTATCTGCAGGCTTTGATCGACAAGCCGTCGGCGCTTGCCTTACTCGTCAAGCTGTTTGGTGAAAGTCTGTGGCTGGCCAATTTCGTGACGCGTCAGCCGGTGGTTCTTGATGAGTTGCTGATACATGGTTCGGTTGAGGCATGGCCAGATGCGACAAGCGTACGCAAGGAAACCCTGTCGATGGTGGCTCGATTGCATGACGAGGAACTGGACGTCCAGATGGATACCTTGCGCCAGTTCCGCCAAGCGCGCGAATTTCGTATTGCCATCGCGGAATTGACCGGCGAACTGCCCTTGATGAAGGTCAGTGATCAACTGACCTGGCTTGCCGAATCCCTGATCGAAGCGGTGCTGTTGCTGGTTGAAAAACCGCTTCGTGAAAAACACGGCGAACCGCAATGTCTGGTTGATGGCAAGCCAGCCCCGACGGATGTCGGGGTTATTGCCTATGGCAAGCTCGGGGGTATCGAACTCGGTTTTGGTTCAGATCTCGATCTCGTTTTTGTCCATTCCAGTTATGGTGACAGGCAGCAGACATCGGGTGAGAAGCCGGTGGACAACAGCGTGTATTACGTCCGACTGGCACAGAAATTTGTCCATTTCATGACCACGGCCACCCCGGCAGGCATTCTCTACGAGATCGATCTTCGTCTGCGTCCGAATGGCAGCTCGGGCATGCTGGTCACCGGGATCGAAACCTTTGAAGGCTATCAGCGAGGCGACGCCTGGACCTGGGAGCATCAGGCATTGATGCGGGCTCGGATCGTCGTTTCTGGCCCGAGCCTCAGCAAGCAATTCGATCAGCTACGCCGCGTGGTGCTAGGGCAGCCACGTTCGCCAGATGAGCTTCGAGAGGCAGTCTCGGCCATGCGTAAACGCATGCGCGATGCGCTAGGCAGCGCGGAGTCGGACCGAATGCATCTCAAGCAAGACGATGGTGGTGTCGCTGATATCGAGTTTGTGGTTCAATATCTGGTGTTGGCCAATGCCGCCGAGCACCCGACGTTACTGACCTACACTGACAATGTGCGTGTGCTCGAGAGCGTCAATGCACTCGGGCTGGTGACAGAAGACGTCGCCAAACAGCTGACGAACTGCTACCTTGAGTTGCGAGCACGCTTGCATCGGCGGGCCCTGCAGGAGTGCGATGCTGTGGTGCCGTACGATCGGCAATTGAAAGAAATAGTCACCACCGTGGTGGCCATCCGTGAAGAGATACTGGGAAAGAACCATTGAGCGCCATGTCTGAACAAAATGCATCACCCGCGGCGCAAGCCGAAACCGTATCAAACAGTGAAACACTCGTTGAGGTGACGCGAGATGAGCTGCCGATACATTGCCCAGCCCCATCAGGGCCACTTTGGAACAGTCATCCACGTGTCTATATCCCCCTTGAAGATGCCCCGGAGGCCACCTGTCCCTATTGTGGCACCGTGTATCGTCTGGTTGACTCGAAAAGCTGACGCCACCCGGGCGTTTCAATGAAACACCAGTGTGATCGCGATGGTCGGATCACATACTGCTATCGACAGGATTCAGAACCCGACTTTCACCCTGACGTATTTGACGAGGAACAACTCTCGACCAGCGGTTTGCTCAAAGGTGTCGCCGAAGGCGGTCGCGGCAATACGTTTTTTATCGAACAGGGCGGTTCGGCGCTGGTATTACGCCACTACCGACGCGGCGGCATGGTTCGATATCTCAGTGAAGCGTCGTATTTGTATAGCGGTGTACAGAAAACCCGCGCCTGGCGTGAATTCGTGTGTTTGTGTGAGCTTGAAGATCTGAACCTCCCCGCGGCCAGACCCTTTGCTTGTCGTATTGAGCGACGCGGCCTGGTGTACTCAGCCAGTCTGGTGACTTATCGACTTGCGGGTGCGACGCTGGCAACGCTGCTAATCGACGGCAAGGTTGATAGCACTGACTGGGAAAACATCGGTAAGTGTATTGCCCGTTTCCATAAGGCAGGTGTTTGTCACGCTGATCTGAATGCCCATAATGTGTTAGTTGACGACGCTGGCGGTGTTGCGCTTATTGACTTTGACCGAGCGCGTCGTCTAGGTACGGACGGGCAATCGTACCCGGCCAAATGGAGCTACGCGAACATAGAGCGCCTCTGGCGGTCCATTTGTAAATCAACGGCAAGCACTGAGCGTCATCAAGCAGGGTTCGACATATTACGTCAAGCTTGGCTTGACACTTGATCGATGGGCGAGCTCCGCCAAATACAGTGAACCGACTCGGTTAAATGACTCTGCCAGCATGACGGCATTTTGAGCGCGTTCGGAATACGGCGCCTGACTCCTGGCGGCCGATACAAGCATCATGGTCAACGCTTGCGCATCATCTGCGATGCTGATCGCGTTCTTTTCAATCATTAGCTGCATGATATCGGTGAAGTTATGCGTATGCGGCCCAACAATGGCTGGCACACCCATTCTTGCAGGTTCAAGCATGTTGTGACCGCCTCGCTCAATCAATGAGCCGCCCACAAATGTCGCTTGCGCTCCGTGGTACCAAGCTTGCAGTTCGCCCAATGTGTCAGCTAGATAGAGTTGATCTTCAGGCTGTGGTTCCTCTCCAGCGCTGCGCTGTTTGATAGCAAGTCCGGTTTCTTTTTGCAGCGATTGCAAAATAACTGAGGCCCGCTCCGGATGCCGCGGTACGATTACCAGTAGCGGTAATCTGTCTTGCTTGATCCATTCTCTCGCCAATTGCACTTCTTCATTGTCGTGAGTAGATGCGGCAACAATGTAGTCGCGGTTAAGCAGTTGCTTTACGTCTACAGGCTTACGGCTATCCATGTATTTCAAATTCCCGACGGTCTTGACCTTCGTCGGTTCAGCACCGATAGATACAAAGCGTGTATTGTCTTCGGGTGATCTTGCGAGTACCTGAACATCAGTCATTGCCTGTTCGTAGCTTGAACGAAGGATTCCAGCTGCATATTTGAGCGTCTTGTCAGACAAGCGGCCGTTGATAATAGTGAGGCTGATTTGATGTTGGCGGCACGTTGTATACAGCCTTGGCCATATTTCAGTTTCGACGATCCAGCCTTGGCGTGTTCTGAGTCGCGAACAAAATCGCGAACAGGCGAAGGCAAAGTCGATCGGCAAGTAGGCATGTGTTATTGCAGCGACATCATGTTTTTTCAGTACCTGTTTTGCTGTTGGGGTATTGGTTGTCAGCAAGATGGACTCGATAGAATGGTCACTTGATGCCAAGGCTAATTCCAGTAGCGGTAACACGGTAGTGACTTCACCCACTGAGGCTGCATGTACCCATAGGTCTGCTGTTTGAGTTTCACTGGGGTAGCTGAAGCCCAATCGTTGTTTGAGATAAATCCAGCCACCGTCCTTGACACTTCGCCACACCGTATAGGCCAGGAACAGCGGCGCAAACGCTAACACAATCAGCCGATAGGCAAGAGGTGGCGCCTCGTTCATTGGTCGGGATTATTGAAAGACATGTCGGCGGGGAAGGGCAGACATGTTGTTAGCCTGCAAAGACTGTAAGCCGATGGCTCCGGTCGCCGATAGCGCAAAGAGGAATAGCGCAGGCGAGAACAGCGCGGAAAGTAATAGCGCAAAGAAGAATAG
>CAYUZB010000030.1:14528-17742 GCA_964449565.1 uncultured Granulosicoccaceae bacterium
GAGAACAGCGCGGAAAGTAATGGCGCAAAGAAGAGTAGTGCAGTAGAGAAGATCGCAATGAGGAATGGCGCAGTAAGCAATAGCGCAGTAAGGAATTTGTCTGCCCGTTGAATGGCTTATTCAACGGGTATCAAAAAATTATTGATGGAGATCAGATCGCTTTCGTTCAGTGTACCGGCTGCACTCTTAAGACTGAGCAGGTTGATGATGTAATCATACAGGGCACCGGAATAGTCTGAGCGTGCGCGAAATGTATCGCGTAGCGCCTGCAGGACCTCAACTGATGTGCGTGTGCCGGCGCGGAAGCCCGCATCGGTTGCTTCTGCAGATTGCTGCGTCGAGACCAAGGCTTGACGTAAGGCGCGAACCTGGCTGATTGATGCGAGTACACCGCGGTAACTGTCACGCGTTTGTTGTGTGGTACTGCGTTCCTGTGCAATCAGTGTCTGCGATGCACTCATGGCTTCTGCATTGGCTTGGGCAATTTGTGCCTTGATACGGCCACCGGTCAGTATCGGCATGCTCAGTTGGACTCTGAGCTCAGCGGCATCGAGGTCGGTGATGCCTTCGCGTTCGGTACGGTTTGAAACGGCAATGCCGACGAGGTCAACGGTCGGGTAGCGTGATGCACGTTCGACAGCAATCTGGGTTTGCGCTGATTCGGAACTCAGTCTGGCAATGGCAAGCTCGATGTTCTGATCATTGGCCAGTTTCACCCAGGCATCGATGTCGGTCGGCTGAGGCGGGCTCAGTGGAAAGTCGCGGGCAAGGGTGGCAACTTGTTCTGTGTCGATACCGCTGACCAGGAACAGAGCTTCGCGGGCGGTTGCCAACTGATTCGATGCCGCAATTTCCTGCGCTACCGCTAGATCATATTGAGCCTGCGCTGAGCGCACGTCAGTTATAGGTACAAGTCCAACATCAAAACGGCGATTTGCTTGCTCTCGCTGGCGGTCGATGGCCTGAAGTTCGGACTGGCTGAATTCAACATTCGCTTGCGCGCGTAGCACATCGAAGTAGGCGTTGGCGACTTGCAGAATCAGGGCTTGGTCTTGCGATGCGAACTGCGCTTCCGCCTGCAAGACTCCCAGATGCGCTTGATCGAGCAGTTTCGAATTGCTGCGATTGAAGATTGTCTGGTTCAGCGTCAGTGATACGGAGTCTTCGCGAAATGTTGAATCAAATCCTGTATTCGCATTGGTTATGCCGACGTCAGCGCCCAATTGCAGTTGCGGTCGAAAGGCTGATCTGGCTAGTGGTACACGTTGGCGCGCGGCTTCAAGATCGAATTCCGCCGCTTGAATTTCGGCATCATAGGCTCTTGCGGCGTTGTAGGCCGATCTGAGATCTGTTGCGTTGGCGGGTTGGGCCAACATCAGAAACAGGCACGTTATAAGGGCGCGCACGGGATAATCACCGTGGGTTCGACGATCCATCAGTATTCGCGTCCTCGTTATCAGGTTAAAAGAATGATTTAGAAGGTAAAACTCGGTTTTTCCAGTTCAAAATTCACCAAGGGATCGATCCGGGTTTCAAAGAGACTTTCAGTCAGCCATTCGACTTCGCTGATTCGCGTCATGAGTTGCGCATCCATCGTCGGCTGGCCAATATCTCCAACCACTGCAAACAATCGGCCACCCACCGCCAGTTTTTGTTTGTAGAAATCCGGAATAGCCGGTACCGCACCAGAAAAGGCAATGGCTTGATAGGCGTCGCGTGCGTCCCATTCTTGCGCAGCATCTTGCTGTTTCAGAGTCACGTTGCTGACGCCTGATTCCTTGAGTCTGGCCGCTGCACTGTTGTGCAGCTCGGGAATGATTTCGATGCTGTCGCAATGGGCGGTCAGTTTTGCCAGGCAGCTGGTTAGATAGCCGCTACCAGTGCCAATTTCCAGAACCGTATCGGTGACTTCAAGCAGCAACGATTGCAACAAGCGCCCATCGATGGTCGGCTTGAGCATGTTCTGACCGTGACCGATCGGCAGTGCGAAGTCGCTATAGGCAACGCCTGCATAGGCTGGATCAAGGAAGGTTTCTCGAGGAATATCGGACAACACATCCAGAACGCGTTGGTCCAGCACGTCCCAGGGACGTACTTGCTGTTCGATCATGTTGCTGCGGGCTTGCTGTAAATCCATGGGGAAGTTGTCTTGCGCATCTATATGTGGGAAGAATTATAGCCTGCCCACGCTCAACAACGGTTACGACAAGGTATCCGCATCAGACTTGTTCTTTGTATTACTTTGCTCTCCCTGACACCATGACACCGTAATACGAGTGCATCGGTGTCAGGGACGAGCGTACAGCGCCACTTGTTACTTATTCGGGAACAACACCGCTGGCTTGCGGACCCTTGGCGCCTTGTTCGATATCAAATCGGACTTTCTGACCTTCATTCAAGGTCTTGAACCCGTCTGACTGAATCGCTGAAAAATGCACGAAAACGTCATCACCACCGTCGTCTTGTGCCAGAAAACCAAACCCTTTGGATTCGTTAAACCACTTCACCGTACCTGTTGCCATCTTTCTCACCTCGACCAAATGAACGTTCAGTGGCGGGAGCATTGAGTGAACGGTCCTTGCCACCTGCACCAGTCTACTGGTTTTCGTGACAGGGTCTACATTTTTGATGAATTTTGGTCTGTCTATTTGCCGTCATTGGCCTGGCACTCCCCTAACTGGCTCATTTGATTGTTGTTTATGCATTGAATGGCGCTACTGGCAATTTCCAGTTCTATCGAACCCATGGGCGCCCACTTTTTTATCGGTATTTTGGGGCAAATGTGGCTGTGGATAAGCGTTCTGTCACAGGCCGTGCGGGGCGATACCGCAGGAGGCTCCAAGCCCGTCTCAGCGCCTCAGCGCGACGAACACGACCCTGTCTGATAACGCCATGAAACGGCGCAGCGGGGGGCTTTCCCCGTTCATTCCGTTGAATTCCCTTGTTCTATGGCCGGTATAAGCTAGAACCGGATAGTTAAAACAACACCCAAGTAGACCAGTTAGGTGGCACCATCTGCCGCAGGCTTGGGTTTAGGCTTCCGACGTCGGCGGCGTCGTTTAGGCTTGTCGCCCTCTGTAGCGGGGGCTGCGGCGTTTGTCGCCGGATCTTGTGTTGAGTTACCGGGACGCTTGTCCCCACTACCACCGCGATTTTGATTCCGACCGCCTCCGCCTTGGCTACGTCCCTTGCCACGTCCGCGGGCGTCCCGGCT
>CAYUZB010000030.1:17842-21364 GCA_964449565.1 uncultured Granulosicoccaceae bacterium
CGGCTTCGGCCACTCCGGCCTCGAGCATCCTGACTGACTCGATCGCGTTCGATACGCGCGGGTTTTTTGGGTTCGACCAGTAGCTCATCGGTGATCGCGGCCAAGGGAATGCTTTGACCGATATATTCCTGAATTTCGGGTAGTGAAAACGAGTAGTTTTCGCAGGCAAAACTGACTGCGACTCCTTCGGAGCCGGCGCGTGCAGTTCGCCCGATTCGATGGACATAATCTTCAGCTTGTTGAGGCAGATCGTAATTGAACACATGGCTCACATGGTCAATGTGCAATCCGCGAGCGGCCACATCGGTGGCGATCAGTACGGGAAGTTCGCCTGCGGTGAAATCCTTGAGTATCCGTTGTCGTTTGTTTTGTCGCACGTCACCAGACAAGGTGCCGCAGCGAAACCCGTTGCCGACAAGATAGGACTCGACGCGTTCGGCGGCTCGTTTGGTGTTGACGAAGATGATCGAACGAGGTGGTTGCAAGGTTTTCAATAAACCGAGTAACAGCGGTATTTTCTCGTCTGTTGCAGGCTGATAGAGCGATTGTTCAACTCCGTCGGCGGTGACGCCCGTGGTTTCAGTTTGTAGCTGCTCCGGGTTATCCATATGCTCGTAAGCGAGTTCCATAACCCGGTGCGACAGGGTTGCAGAGAACAGCATGCTCAAGCGTTCGCCGGGTGGGGGCATGCGTCGAAGCAAAAAGCGAATGTCGGCGATAAAGCCGAGATCGAACATGCGATCTGCTTCGTCAAGTACGGCAATTTCAAGTGTTTTCAGATTGAAGACTTTTTGCTTGAAGTAATCGATCAGACGCCCAGGTGTGCCGATCAGAACGTCAACGCCGTCGGCCAGTTGTTTGCGTTGCTTTTCGTAGTCGATGCCGCCGTACACGACGGCTGTGGTCAGACTGGTATGTTTTGCCAGCGATTCGGCATCCTTGGCAATCTGGATAGCCAATTCGCGGGTGGGTGCAATGACCAGCATGCGTGGTTGCCCGACCGGACGATTCTCAGGTTCGTGATCAAGCAGACGGGCAAAACTGCCGAGCAAAAATGCGGCAGTCTTGCCAGTACCGGTTTGTGCTTGTGCCGCGATATCATTCCCGGCAGCGATGGCGGGTAGGGTCAGTCCTTGAATTTCAGTGCATTGTGTGAAACCGAGCTCGTCCGTGGCTGCAATTAAAGATGCAGGCAGCTTGAGTTCGGCGAAACTCGTCACTACGTTAGGACTAGCGGCGGCGTCGGTCATGCGGTCTGGTAGAGTAGCGGCATAGAATGTTGTGAATCGGCAACTTTTTTTGACGCCCGATGACCAATGCCCCGGACTTGATGATTTAGACACGCCAGCCTATGGCATTAATTACGAACCGAGACAGGAGGAGCCCTTGAGCGACCATATTACACATATTAGCGATTCGACTTTCGAAGAAGAGGTACTAAATTCCAGTACGCCAGTGCTGGTGGACTATTGGGCGGAATGGTGTGGGCCCTGCAAGGCGATTGGTCCGGTACTCGAAGACGTAGCTCCTGGCTATTCCGGCAAGGTCAAGATCGTCAAGATGAATATCGATGAGAACCCGAATACACCGCCAAAGTACGGTATCCGTAGTATTCCGACACTAATGCTGTTTAAAAACGGCACAGTTGAAAGTACCAAAGTCGGCAGCCTTAACAAGTCTCAGCTGACTGAATTTCTCGACGAACACGCCTGATTTTCTTGTGAGTCGCCCTGCCATCTACCCGATAGATGGCAGGAGATTTGCACATTTACTCCCATTCATTCACAAAATTGGCCTGTAAATTGACCCAGCATTGGCCCTGGTTTGTGAAATTTAGTGCTAAATTAATCCACAGATAGCGAGCTTTACTGGACGTGCTTGCCATGTCGTGCTAGATTGGCCTTATTCGAGATTCCTGCAGCCAGCCCACTCCTTGGCGCTCGCGCAACCCCAGACCAACTGCTTCTTCGTACCTTTTATTCAAGATTGTCTGGCCATGAAAAGTCATGGCTTTCTCATCCCGGCGATTCTCGCCCACCCCTCAAGTCACATCCCTGTCAAATCTGTATGAACCTGACTGACCTAAAAAAGAAAAACCCGACCGAGCTCATGGAGCTTGCCGAATCGATTGGCGTCGATAACGTCGCGCGACAACGCAAACAGGACATGATCTTCTCGATCCTGAAAGCGCACTCGCGAAAAGGCGAAGATATCTTTGGCGGCGGTGTTCTTGAAATTTTGCAGGATGGGTTCGGATTTCTAAGATCAGCCGATAGCTCTTATCTGGCAGGCCCTGATGATATTTATGTATCGCCCAGCCAGATTCGTCGCTTTGCATTGCGTACCGGTGACACGATTTTTGGCAAGATCCGCCCGCCTAAGGAAGGGGAACGTTACTTCGCGTTGCTCAAGGTAGATGAAATCAATTTTGGTCCGCCTGAGCAGGCCAAGAACAAAGTCTTGTTTGAAAACCTGACCCCTTTGCACGCTGACGATCGACTGACGATGGAGCGCGGTAATGGCTCAACCGAAGATATCACTGCACGTATTATCGATTTCGCGGCACCTATTGGTAAAGGCCAACGTGGTTTGATCGTCTCGCCACCGAAAGCGGGCAAGACCCTGATGTTGCAAAACATTGCACAAAGCATTGCCGCCAATTCTCCGGATTCCTATCTTATTGTGTTGCTGATCGATGAACGACCGGAAGAGGTCACCGAGATGCAACGCATGGTTCAGGGCGAAGTTATCTCGAGTACCTTCGATGAACCTGCAGCCCGCCACGTACAGGTTGCTGAGATGGTTATCGAGAAAGCCAAGCGGCTTGTTGAACACAAAAAAGATGTCGTGATTCTGCTCGATTCGATAACGCGTCTGGCGCGCGCCTACAACACGGTTGTTCCGTCGTCTGGAAAAGTACTGACCGGTGGTGTCGATGCCAATGCACTGCATAGACCTAAACGATTCTTTGGGGCAGCACGTAATATCGAAGAAGGTGGCAGCCTGACAATCATCGCGACTGCATTGGTCGACACTGGTTCGAAGATGGACGAAGTCATATACGAAGAGTTCAAAGGCACCGGTAACATGGAACTGCATCTTGATCGACGTATTGCAGAGAAGCGTGTCTTCCCGGCCATCAACATCAATCGCTCTGGGACCCGTCGTGAAGAACTCATGATGGATCAGGAAGAGTTGCAAAAGACGTGGATCTTGCGCAAGTTCATCCATTCAATGGATGAAATCGAAGCGGTTGAATTCCTGCTTGGCCGATTGCAACAAACGAAGACAAACAATGAGTTCTTCGATTCGATGAAGCGTTAAGGAGTTGCTTGGCCTGCGACTTGACGAGCTGTTTTTGTAGTCGCTTGGCTTGGACCGCTCTGTTCAAGAGCGCCGAATCAGCAGCTTACTCTCGCTAGTTGTGTCGCTACTTACTCGCTTGCTACATTCGCTGACCTAGTCGCTGACCTAGTCGCTGACCTAGTCGCTGATTTAATCGTAGATTTAATCACTGACTTA
>CAYUZB010000030.1:21464-25000 GCA_964449565.1 uncultured Granulosicoccaceae bacterium
TCACTGACTTAATCGCTAACTGTTCACTACTGATTCGTTAGCTGCTGTCGTCGTTAGCTACTCTCGCTAACAGCTTTCTCTCTGCCGATAGCGCGATAACCGATATCACGTCGGTATCGTCGATCTTTCCATTGAACGATTTCAGCGCCTTTGTCTGCCAAGGTCTTGGCTTCGCTTAATGTTTGCGCTTGTGCAGTCACGCACATGACACGTCCGCCAGCCGTTTGCAGTTCATTGTCGACCAGCTGGGTCCCGGCATGAAACACCTTGCAGCCACTGTCGTCGGCAACCGCAACACCGCTTATCGTCTCACCCTTGCTACTGCCTGCAGGGTAATTACCGGCGGCTAACACGATACCGATCGCACTTCCGTCATGCCAGTTGGCGTGTTGGCTTGGCAAATTGCCATCCACCGCAGCGTTGAGCAAAGGTAATAAATCAGACTCCAGACGCATCATCAATGGTTGTGTTTCGGGGTCTCCCAATCGCACGTTGTATTCGACAACGCGTGCCTGGCCCTTGCCGTCGATCATTAAACCGACATACAAAAAGCCAATGAACGGCATACCTTCGTTGCTCAGTGCATCGATTGTGGGTTGCAGGATATCCTTGACGACATGGGCGTGTACCGTTTCGGTCACGACAGGGGCAGGTGAGTAAGCGCCCATGCCACCGGTATTGGGGCCAAGGTCGCCTTCATCGCGGGCCTTGTGATCCTGGCTCGTTGCCAGTGGCAGACAGTCGGTTCCCGATACGATCGCAATGAAGCTTGCTTCCTCACCGCTTAGAAATTCCTCGACAACAATTCTGGCGCTCGCCTCGCCAAAGCGACGCTCACCCAACATGGCGTTTACCGCGTCGTTAGCCTCTTCAACCGTTTGCGCGACAACCACACCTTTGCCGGCTGCCAGTCCATCGGCCTTGATGACAATGGGTGCGCCTTGTTGCTTGATCCATTCGATCGCCTCACCGGCATCCGTGAACGTGGCATGGGCGGCGGTGGGTATCTTGTGTTTCTGCATGAACGCTTTGGCGAAAGCCTTGCTGCCTTCGAGTTGGGCAGCTGCAGCGACCGGGGCGAAGATGCGCAGGCCTACCGCACGAAACTGATCGGCGATACCGAGGACCAAGGGCGCTTCGGGGCCGACAACGGTCAAGGCTACGTCGTTGTCTCTGGCGTAGTTGATCAAGCCGTCAATATCATCAACGGCAATGTCGACGTTTTTCGATTTCGGTTCCAAGGCCGTACCGGGATTGCCGGGTGCGGTTGAGATGCGCGTGACTTCGGGGGAGGCAGCGAGTTTCCAGACGAGCGCGTGTTCGCGACCACCGCTACCAACGACGAGTATGTGCATCTTTTATGCTGCCTTGTTAAAAGTGCTTAGTGTACTGTGTCGCAGTGATAAATCGTGCACCACATTCTCGTGTCAAAGATGTTTCGATCTCGGCCATTGCCATGGGTTTGCTCGCGGCGATTGTCGGTTTTACCGGGTCGTTCACCGTTGTGTTGCAAGGTTTTCGCAGTGCGGGAGCATCGGAGGCTGAAGCCGCATCTGCCTTGATGGCCTTGACCGTCGGCATGGGCGTCTCCGGCATCATGCTGGCCTGGCGATATCGTATGCCGATAGGCGTCGCCTGGTCGACTCCCGGTTCCGCATTATTGATCTCATCCGGTGCCGCGTTGTCGAGTGTCAATGTGGCCATCGGTGCATATTTGTTCAGTGCCGTGCTTTTGATCATTGCCGGTGTGTTTCGGCCACTGGGGCGCTTGATCGAGGCCATACCGTCAAGTCTTGCGAATGCCATGCTGGCCGGTGTCCTGTTGATGATATGTGTCGCGCCGGTACAGGCCTTGGCAAGCGAAACATTGCTGGCGTTGCCGGTTGTGCTTACCTGGTATGTTGTTGGCCGTTATCGGCGCATGCTGGCAGTACCTGCCGCCCTGTTAGTGCTGGTACCGATCGTGTTGCTGCACATTGGTGTGCCGAACGAATTTGCCGCCGAGTTTCGTCATGCCTTGAAGCCAGCACCGATATTTGTGATGCCACGGTTTGAAATCGATGCACTGGTAAGTATCGGCATACCATTGTTCGTGGTCACGATGGCCTCGCAGAATGTCCCCGGCATTGCCGTGCTGCGAGCCAATGGCTATGCGCCCAAGGCAGGGCCCTTGATAACAAATACCGGTATCTTTAGCCTGCTCGCGGCACCCTTCGGTTCGCACGGCATCAATCTCGCTGCGATTACTGCGGCGATGATGTCCGGAGCGGACTCACACCCGGATGCGTCGCGCCGTTATTGGGCTGCGGTGGTCGCGGGCTTTGCCTACATTCTGATGGGTTTGCTTGCCGGGGCGATCAGTTTGTTGGTAACACTGTTACCGCAGATTATCGTGCAAGCCATTGCCGGGCTAGCCTTGTTAGGCTCATTTACCGGTGCACTGGTGTCGGCCTTTGCCGTTGAACAAGAACGAGAAGCGGCCGCCGTGACGTTCTTGTTTGCGGCATCCGGGTTGACTCTGCTAAGTGTTGGTGGCGCATTCTGGGGGCTGCTTGTGGGCGGTGCCATGTTGTACCTGTTGAAGCGAAAACGAAAGAGTCGAGCATGAGTGAGTCAAGCATAAGTGAACGTACCATGAGTTTGTGTCGCAGTGCCTTGTTCATGCCAGCGAGTAATGAACGTGTATTGGCCAAAGGAGTAACGCTTGATTGTGATGCAGTCATTGTTGACCTTGAGGACTCGGTTGCGCCGGATGCTAAAGATGTCTCGCGCCGTTCCGCAATCGCGGCCCTTGCAGAACAAGATTATGGTTTTCGTTTACGCGCCTTGCGGGTTAATGCGGTCGATACCGAGTGGCATGCTGACGACATGCAGGCGGCAGTTGCCTGCAAGCCAGATGTGCTTGTTTTACCGAAGGTGGATTCAGTTAACGATATTGCCAAGGCCAGTGCCGTGCTCGATGCGCAAGCGCTTGACTGTGAGATCTGGGCGATGATCGAAACCCCTGTCGCCGTACTGCATGTTGAAGAGATTGCTGCAAGCGTCAGACAGCACGCACGTTTGACCCGGTTGGTTGCGGGCACCAATGATCTGGCGAGAACCGTCGGTATGCCAATCAGTCGTGATCGACACTATCTGCTGCCATGGTTGATGCAATGTGTTGCCGCTGCCAAGGCGTATGGCTTGCAGATTCTCGATGGCATTTACAATGACTTCGCTGATAGCGAAGGCTTCGCATCGGAATGTCATGCCGGTGTGATGATGGGTATGGATGGCAAGACGTTGATCCATCCAATGCAAATTGCGCCGGCAAATGCGGCGTGGACACCATCTGCGGAACAGCTGAACGAGGCGCGAGAAATAGTCTCGACGTTTGCACAGCCACAACATGAGCACGCAGGTGTTGTACAAATCAATGGTCGAATGGTTGAACGATTGCATTTGGAGATGGCACAACGTACGCTGGCTATTGCCTCAGATATTGCGCGGCGAGGAGAATCGAACTCCGCATGAACGGCAAGCCCCATGAACTGCAC
>CAYUZB010000030.1:25100-34123 GCA_964449565.1 uncultured Granulosicoccaceae bacterium
CCATAAACCGAGCACCACAATGACGTGACCGAATCCCACAAATCTGAATCTATCGGTCGACTGCTGCTGTTGGTATTGATTGGCGTGTCGGCAATCGGGCCGGTCACGATGAACGGCGTGCTTTCTGCCAATTCCGCGATCATGCAGGAATTCTCAGTCGACTATGCGGTTGTACAAGCAGTTGTCACCGTATATCTCGTAGCAACGTTTATCTCGCAATTGATACTAGGTCCCTTGGCCGATCGCATTGGACGACGTCCCGTCATGATAGGTGCAATGTCCATATTCGTAGTGGGAAGTGTGCTGTGCTCCTTGGCGAGCTCGATGGAATGGCTCTTGGTGTTTCGCTTCGTGCAGGGCTTTGGTGCAGCGGTCTGTGTATTACTGCCGAGAACAATCGTGCGAGATATTTATCCGGTAGACAAGGCGGCGAGTATGATCGGGTATATGACTACCGCCATGATGGTCGCACCACTTTTCGGACCTTTTGCAGGTGGCTGGATAACCGATAACTACAGCTGGCGACTGATGTATGCCGGTCTGGCTTTTCTAGGCATTGTCTTTGTTTTACTAGCCTATCTTTTCCAGTACGAGACACTTGCAGATACTAATCACGCACAGTCTGCTGCTGAGGTTGATGTCCCGTTCAGGCGTTCGATTGTCGAACTACTCAAGTCTCGGCGTTTTCAAGGGTATATGGCCTTGCAAGCGGGTGCGGTGGGTGGATACTTTGCGTTTCTTGCTGGCGCTCCGTATGTGGTTATGGAGAACCGAGGATTGAGCGCATCACAATACGGTCTCTGGTTCATGCTGGTTGCTATTGGTTATCTGATCGGGAATCTTATTGCTGGACGCTTCTCAGTACGGGTAGGGGCTATAGGCATGATTCGTATCGGCTTGATTCCGATGGTGATTGGCACACTGATGTTTTGGGTGTTGAGTGGCTGGCAACACCCCGCCGCGCTTTTTTTGCCGATGAACCTGGTTGCCATCAGCAATGGTATGTCTTTACCAAATCTGGTTTCATTGGCGATGAGTGTTCGTCCAGAACTTGCAGCTTCAGCATCCGGTCTGACCGGTAGTGCGCAGATATCCTGTGGTGTCGCGCTGACCTTGATCGTTGGCATCATGCTGCCTCGGGCCGATTACTGGCTGTATGTCGTGATCAGTTTTTCTTGTTTGTTGGCCATCGCGGGTTTTCTGATCGCCCGGTCATCGCCTAACGCTGACCCCCATTGATTTCGAGCACTTGACCGGTGATGTATCCCGATAGTTCGGGAGCTGCAAAGAAAAGAAAACTCGGTGCGCAATCTTCGCTGGTTCCCAGACGTTGCAATGGTATCTGCTTGCGAGTTGCTTCAAGTTTTTCTGCACTGGAGTAACGTGCATGGAAATCGGTATCAATGACGCCCGGTGAAATCGCATTGACACGTATCCCTTCTGGTGCCAACTCTCGCGCGAGGCCTCGTGTATACGTGCTGACAAAGGCTTTGCTTGCCGAATAAATCGACGAGCCGGGGCTGCCTCCGGTACTGGCTGATATCGATACCGTATTGATGATCGATGCATGTTTCGATTGTTTCAGCAAGGGGATCAATGCGCGGGTGATGCGCACGACTGAATCCTGATTCAGACTGACGATATTGGCGTAGTCCGACTCGCTTAGTGTCGCGGCCGGAAAGCGACCGAACATGGTTCCTGCATTGTTGATCAAAACATCCACACAGTCAGTTTGTGCGTTTACGAGGTCGGTAAACGCAAGCTGATCCTCTCGTTTTGTAAAGTCACCGGTTGCAGTGTGCAGTTGCTCGGTGTTGCTGATGCCGTGGGTCTTGCGACCAAGATGGGCGATGACTGTGGCGCCTGCATCGAGAAAAGCATCCAATGTCGCGCGACCAATACCCGCACCTGCACCTGTGATGACAATGACTCGACCGTCAAAAAGACCCGTAAAAGGTGTGATATTTCTCATGAACCTAGCTTAGCTCCTGAATCAGGGGTGGTAACACGATGCGGCGTTTTTTTTTGGTGAAATTGCTTGAATGACCCTATATGATGTTCTGCAAGAGTCCATTCGAGAAGCGAGGACCACGCCATGTCGTCACAAACTATCAAGCGCCTGAAACATCCAGTTCGGGAATACAAGCTCGATCGTGATGGTCGGCATGATATCGCACAGCTACTGGGTTCGATCCCAAGCATGCAGGCACTGCGAGATGGTATGCGAGATCACGCGCAAACGCTACTTCCGCTATACGAAGACTTCACTGCTAATTGGCTTAACCATATACCGGCATCGTTGGAATCAAGCTCTTTGCTTTGCAGTCTTGCTGACATAATCGGTGCCGACAGCGTTATCGATGTCGGTTGTGGGTTCAGTTCCCATGTGTTGCGAGACTATGCCGCGCAAACTTCACCGATGCCGATAGTTTATTCTGTTGATAAACACGTTGAAAGGCTTGGCAAGCTGCATGAATACCTGAAACAACACGGTTGTTCGACAGAGAATATATACGACTGGGATACGATTGAAAGCAAGAGTCATCTCAAGTTTGACCTCATATTTCATGATATGGGCGATATGGCTTTGCGCGCTGCTACCTTGCCATGGGTAATCGAACATTTGAAACCGGGTGGTTTCGCCTTGCTCGACGATATGCACAAGGCGCGTTATCGAAAGAAGGCAGAAGCCATTGTTGCTGAAACGGATTTGCATTTATATTCAATGCGAGAGTTGACACTCGACAAGCTCGGCCGATTTGCCATGATGTTGCATCGACCCGCTTGAGTTGTACATGTGATGGGCTAAAGTCATAGCCGCGATTGGGGAATGCGCAGCTTTTGCTTGTATAAGCCGAAGAGTAGCTGTCTAGAAGTTGGCAAATCTGGCAAAAGCTCGCCAGACAATTCCTCAGTTGGCAGGTAAGGGGTACTTCAGTTTCTGACCAACAAAGATACTGGACCCCGACAAATTGTTTATTCTGCGGAGTTCGTTGACAGACGTACCATAGTCATTGGCGATCCTGCCCAGGTAGTCTCCATAGACAACTTCGTGCTCGCCGAACAATGGGTCGCTACCTATAAGGCTATTGCCCGTCAAATCCGCGTTGTTCGCCTGAACATCACTGGCGACTGATGGTGCAACACCACCAGTTTCTCCTTCGACCACCACAGTGATTGGTGCATCGGGTTCATTTACGATAATAGGGCTTGTCGTATTGACCGATTGCCGCTCGCCTGTCACCGCGCTTGCGGCAACCGTACTGGAGGAGTTGGCACTATTAGCGTCTACCGGGTTACGAACAGTTGACTGCAGGCTGGCAGGAATCGTTATCGCTGGCACAGTACCAATGCTGTTCTGCCAACGGTATACCCCGCCGCCTAGTGCGGAGAGAGATACCAGCAAAATGACAAAGTCGGATTTAGCGATCACAGTAGAGGCGCCGGAAAATATTATGATTGAGTGATGATAGCTATTCGCCTAGGCCACGAATAGTGCGATTCACATAATTTTACTCAAAATGTGTACTCAAGCCATTGATTTGGCCGTATTTGCGAAAAACTCCTGCTCTCTATGACAGCTTCCCAAGCTCAAAGTTTGTCGCCCAGGGAATAGGCCCCCATTGCCACACGAAGCAGCAGATCGCGTCCGCGAACGCCGCCAGGGAATTTCGGCGTGGGCAGGGCGGCGAGATCCTTGAACCGTGAATTGTCGCCGGCCATAGCTTCGGCTGTGATTCGGCCCGTCAGGGTTGCCAATGCCACGCCATGCCCTGAATAGCCACCGGCTGTATACAGCGCCGGGGATAATTTGCGAACGTATGGTAAACGGTTACGCGTGATGGCCAGTGTGCCACCCCAGGCGTAGTCAATGCTGACGTCGTGTAAATCCGGGAAGACGTCGAGCATTGCGGCTTGCGAGGAGCGCGAGATATCGCTTGGAAAACGATAACTGTAATTCTCACCGCCACCAAACAGCAGCCTTGAATCTTTTAAGCGGCGGAAGTAACGCACCACGAAACGTGAATCGGCAACCGCATGATTCCCTGGCAACAGCGACGATGCCCGTTCCTCCCCGAGTGGTTCAGTGACAACGATAAAGCTGTTGATCGGCATGACGTGCTTTGCGACGCTGGTGATCTTGTCTTCCTCATAAGGTGTATCGAGATAACCGTTGCCTGCAAGTAATACCCGGGATGCCGTGACGCTGCCATTGGCAGTAACTGCCCGAAGTCTTGAACTCGGGAAGCTTGATGTAGAGGATTGTGATGTACCAGGGCTTGAAGGAGAGCCTGATGTGTCAGATAGCTTGTCGATCCGGATGACTTCGCTTTGTTCGTGAATGATGGCCCCGTGCTTTTCACATAGTTGTGCAAGCGCCTGACAAAGCTTCATGGGATGCACATGACCGGCGCCGTGATCGATCGTACCGCCAACATAGTCGTCGGAGCGGACTAGCGCCTGGCATTGCGCTCTGTTCAAGGGTTCGATCGCATCATAGCCATAGTCTCGCTTGAGTGTCTTCGCGTAGGCGTGAAACTGATTGAGGTAGCGTTTGCGATGAACCGCCTGGATGATGCCGCTCTGGTATTCGATATCAACGTCGGCTTCTGACGCGATCTCAAGCACTTCAGCTTTCGCCGCTTCGCTCAAGTCCCATAAGCGATGGGCATGGTCGCGCCCGAGCAGGGATTCAAGCGCCGGTTGTGACATGTTGTAACCCGTACCGAGTTGTCCACCGTTCCTGCCTGATGCTCCCCATCCCACCCGGTGTGCGTCGAGTACAACAACACTCATCCCGCGGCGGGCGATCTCGCGTGCGGCTGACAATCCGGTAAAACCGGCACCAACGATCGCGACATCGACATCAAGGTGGCGTTCCAGTCGTGCACGGGCCGGGATGTCACAAGTATCGTGGTACCAGGAGGGGGCGTGTTTACCGGCTTGATCGTTGGCGTAGAGTAATCTCATCAAAGGCATTATCCAGCCTGTCGCTACGCTTGTGTGTGAAAACTAGGTGTGAAAAACAAAAACTCGCCGGGTTATCATGAAGGCTTTCTTCCGAGAATGTGTAGTGGCAATGATTGATCTATCAGGCAAGACGGCCTTCATTACGGGAGCCAGTCGCGGCATCGGCGAGGCGACCGCGCGGAAAATGGCGAGTTACGGGGCCAAGGTGATACTGACGGCCCGAACTACCGCCGATATTGAACGCATCGCCGATGACATAGGGGACTCGGCATTGGCTATCGCTTGCGATGTGTCTGATCATGCGTCGGTACGTGACGCGATCTCCCAAGGAGTGTCCGCGTTTGGCTCGCTGGATTACTGTGTCAACAATGCAGGCACCATAGAGCCCATAGCGCGTATCGAAGACTCGTCAGCAGAGGATTGGAGCCGGGTTATGGATATCAATACCAAAGGTGTGTACAACGTCATGCGCTATGGCTATGAACACCTTGTCGATGGCGGTGGTGTCATCATCAATATTTCATCCGGTGCGGCAACCAATGCGCTTGAAGGCTGGAGTCATTATTGCGCGTCGAAAGCCGCCGTATTGTCATTAACCAAATGTGGACACAAGGAATGGCATGACAAGGGTGTGCATGTCGTTGGGCTTTCACCCGGTACGGTCGCGACCGACATGCAACATGTCATCAAGGACTCTGGTGTCAATCCAGTCAGTCAACTTGATTGGTCAAATCACATCAGCCCGGAGTGGGTGGCTGAGGCGATTGTCTGGCTTACAACTGATGCGGCTCGCGTACATGACGGTACTGATTTTTCGATAAAGACTGAAGAAGGGCGTCGGGCAGTGGGACTGGTTTAAACGTTTAGTTTTAAACGTTGAGCAACAGATGCTCGCGTTCCCACGGGCTGATGATTTGCAGAAAGGCTTCTGATTCCTGGCGTTTGATCGCGCTGTACAGCGAGCAGAAGTCTGGCCCCAAGGTTGAGGTGATCTCCTCGCTGGATGTGAACAGATCCAGCGCATGTAACAAGTCACGTGGTAGTTCGTGAGGCAGATCGTAGGCATCACCGGTTTCGGCATTTCGTGGCTCTGCCTTGTTCAGCATACCGATCAAACCGCAGGCAAGGCTTGCGGCGATGGCAAGATAGGGGTTGCAGTCCATGCCGACCACGCGATTCTCTATTCGTCGACTGCCCGGTGCCGAGACAGGTACGCGTAAGCCGGTTGTGCGATTGTCATTGCCCCATTCAAGGTTTATGGGTGCTGCATCGTCTTTGATGAATCGACGGTATGAATTCACATAAGGTGCGAGAATGCAAAGTACCTGCGGCAAGTAAGTTTGTTGGCCGCCAAGAAAACCATAGAAAAGCTCACTGGGTTTATCGTCATCAGAGTTGAAAATGTTTTTACCATCGCGGGTAGACACAACGCTTTGATGGATATGCATCGCGCTACCGGGTTGGTGTTGCATCGGTTTGGCCATGAACGTGGCGAAGCAGCCGTTTTTCAAGGCCGCTTCCCGTATCAAACGTTTGTAGAAAAACACCTGATCGGCAAGCGCAATCGGGTCACCGTGTTTGAGATTGATCTCGATTTGCCCGGCGCCACTTTCCTGGATGATCGTATCGATCTCGAATCCCTGTGCTTCGGCAAAATCGTAAATGTCATCGATCACCGTGCCGTATTCTTCGACAGCCGACATGCTGTAAGCCTGCCGAGCTATGCCTTGACGGCCGGTCCTGCCGATAGGTGGCTCCACCGGGTTGTTCGGATCTATGTTTGGCTTGGTCAGATAGAACTCAAGTTCAGGGGCTACCACTGGTCGCCAATCATGAGACTCGTATGCAGCCATAATCGCTTTAAGTACGTTGCGTGGCGCGATCGATACGGGTGAACCATCCTGATTTTGCACATCGTGTACAACTTGCAGCGTGACATCGTCCGACCACGGTACCGCTGTTGCCGCGTTGTAGTCAGGCACCAGGACGAGGTCTGACTCGGTCCATTGATCAGGCATGTCTTCCAGATCAACATACTCGCCATTGATGGTTTGATAGAAAATGGAGGTTGGCAAGAACATTGGCTCGCCGCGTGAGAATTTTCTCGCTGGCATGGCCTTGCCACGTGAGGTGCCGGCTATATCAGCAACAATACACTCGACGTCATCGACACGTCGTCCATTGAGCCATTCATGAAAGGCCGCTGGAAGATTGTCCAACCACTTGTCGTTATTGTGTCGTGCCACGTCGCTTATCCTTTTCGCGTCCATTGTCCGTTAAGAAACTGTCGAAGTGTTTCAGCGACACCTTCCTGCGCGATCGGCTGATCAAGGCTTTGCGCCGCGCGCTCGCGAATCTCCGGCGGTAGCAGCTGTCCGCGAGTCGCAAGCAGTCCATCAACAAAGTCGCCGTCAAACTCGGGGTGCGGTTGTATTGTGAACGCATTGTCGCCATAGACCAGTACGGCATGACGACAAAACGCATTGGAACCGATTGTCTCAGCCATTGCAGGTGGTTCGATAACCTGATCCTGATGGTAGGCCATCAGTCCCAGTGAATCGGTATTCTCACCTTGTGAGGTGACATGGTTGCCGGTAAAGACGTTCGCGTCCACTTCATAGTCAACATGACCTACCGCCCAACCACCGTCGAACTTCTCAACCTTGCCGCCAAGTGCCTGGGCGATGATCTGATGACCAAAACACACGCCGACGATGGGTTGATTGGCCTTGAATATTTCGCGTATCAGATTTTCAAGCGGTGGGATCCAGGCATGATCCTCGTAAACGCCATGGCGCGAACCGGTGATCAACCATGCATCGGCTTCATCGATGGAGTCCGGGAATATGTTGTCGACTACCGGCCAGTTCCTATAGTTGAAGGATGACTCGCCAAGCAGACGCGGAAACATGTCTTCATAGTCCGGATATTTGCCAATCAGCTCTTCCGGCGCGTGTCCGGCTTGCAGGATGCCGAGACGTTTACGTTGTGTTGTCATGTTCTTTCCCTTACACGCCTATTTTGTCACGCATTGCGTACCACCATGAACCCACAGTGGAATAAGAAGCGCGAAAACGTTGCCCGCCCGGGAATGGGTACCAGGGAAGTTTGGCGAATCGATCAAATCGGGTCTTATTGCCCTCAATAGCTTCAGCGACCAGCCGACCGAAAAGATGAGAGCCTGTTACACCATGGCCACTGTAGCCCATTGCATGGAAGGTGTTGGGGCCGAGTTGTCCAAGTTGTGGCACCCGTGTGAATGACAAGGCGAAATTGCCACTCCAGGCATGTTCGACGTTGACTCCTTTGAGCTCCGGAAAGACTTTTTCCATGTTCGGACGGAGCTTCGCTTCGATATCGCTCGGGTCAGTACCACCATAGACGGTACCACCGCCAAACAGCAGCCGCTTGTCCGCAGAGAGACGGTAGTAGTCAAGTATGTAACGAACATCTTCAACGCAGGCGTCAGTCGGTAGTAGTCGTGCAGCCAGATCATCATCCAGTGGTGTGGTTGCCATGACTTGCGTTGATACTGGCATGACTCGCGGTTCAAGCAAGGGGACGGACTTGCCAAGATAGGCATTGCCACACAGAACCAGTGTTCGACACTGCACACGTCCGTTCTCGGTATGCACGAGCGGATTGCCTTCAAGGTTGTCAATATGGCTGACGCGACTTTGTTCGTAAATCTTGCCACCGAGTTGTTCAAATGCATGTGCTTCACCCAATGCCAGATTCAATGGGTGTAAATGTCCGCCAGAGTGATCAATCATTCCGCCGCAATAGCGTTCTGAGCCGACATGTTCACGCAAGGCATCACGATCCAATAGTTCGTGATCATCCATACCATAACGACGCCAGAGGGCTTGCTTTTCCGCAAGGCCGCGCATATGGCGGGCATTGAAACCGACATAGATGTTGCGTTGTTTGAGATCGCAGTCAATGTTGTAGCGTGAGATGAAATCGCGAATGATGTCGGCACCTTCCTGCACCAGTGTGCCGACAAACTCAGCGGTGGATTCTCCATATCGCTTGCCGATGGTGTCCAGGCT
>CAYUZB010000031.1:0-33703 GCA_964449565.1 uncultured Granulosicoccaceae bacterium
GGTTATCCAGTGCCAGTGTTATCTGTTCCCGCATATTGTCGAGGTGCTGAGGTCTACCTTCGGCATCGACCGACGTCTGGCCGGCGCAGACTAGCTGCCGGCGCGCTCCTTCGACCAATTCGGCCTGGTTGTAGCCGACATTCAGTGACCAGGGCCATGGATTGACAGGTGTGCGATTCATTGTTTCTCTCCCGTTGGATTCAGCCAAAATGTTGTGGCATGTGAAAACGGCTGTTGACCGTGGAAGCAACTGTGACACGCTCTACTGACAGCCCTGTGTCAGGAGGGATTGGCGTCGTGATCCTCGTTTGTCCCCCAGTGATTGGCCAAGTGAGAGGAAAACCTGCTTAGCGCGAGTTTAATGGCATCGCCACGGACGACTTTGACGCCATCTGTGTACTGCAATAACCAGCGAGCCATGTATTCCGGGACCGGTGTGCGGAAACGCATCTTCACGCCATCCGCTTGTCGCTCCTCTTCAACGAAACCGAACATATAGCGTTGTTCGCCCACGAAACGAGCTGCCTCGGGGCTGAAGAACAATTCGACTTCCTGAAGCTCGTCCTGTCCGGGTCGTGTATCAAGGTACTGTTGTAAGGTCAGTCGGCTGTGGCGAGGAAAGGTTTCTGCTTGCGGGGAAAAGGACAGTATGCGATCAACCCGAAAATCTCGGTAATCTTCTCGAAGGCGGCACCAGGAAATGAAATGCCAGTGCCAGCTGTAGTAAAAAAGTCCGATAGGTTCGATAAGCCGTGTAGTCGCTTGATCACTGTTAAGCGCCAGATATTCAATTTCGACAACTTGTCGACGCACGAGTGCACCGCGGCACTCTCGTAACCAATGATCATGGCTTGTTGATCCACGAGCGTTGAGATATTCGCGATCAGTTTGTTTGTCTGATTCGGGAGCCGGATGATCAACTAGCTCATGTAAATCACTTGTATCAATCGGAAAATGGCTTCCGGTTGGATACACTTCGATGTCTGCATCAAATGAACTCAAATAATCTTTGTCAGCGTTATCAATTACTGCTCTGATCTTGTTCAGGGCCTGATTGAAATCTTTACGTGAATTGACATCAAGGCTGGACACCAAGAGTTTTTCACCGAGTAATAGTGATGCGGCTTCATCGAGAGTGAAACTGATGGGGGCGAGGCGATAACCTTTCTCAAGGTAATACCCAACACCCGCTTCAGCGCCGATCGGGACACCTGCATTTTCGAGTGTTCTTATATCGCGGTATATCGTCCGCTCGGAGACATTAAAATGCTCTGAGAGAAACTTTGCAGTGATCACCGATCGTGTTTGAAGTAGTAGTAACAGCGAGGTGACTCGATCGAATCGGTTCATGGATTGATTATAGCCTTAGCCTATGATGGAGCGAAAAAGCCGTTCCACTAGTGTTACCGCATAGTACTTCGATTCACGCTAGAATGAGTTTCAGGTATATGACGGAGTTAGTCTATGTCAGACCCAATTTCTACCTTTTTCGACGCATGGCAAATTGAATCAGCTGAGCAGCGGCTGGAACAAATATCAAAAGCGGTAAACGCTGACATTCGGTACGACGACCCTCGTACACCTCAAACGGTAACGGGCATCGATGCATTGAATGATTATGTCGGGATGTTTAGCGCGAATGCGCCCGGTTGGACGGCCAAGGTGGTCGGCGCCGACACCACCGGTGATATGACTCGCGCGACTGTCGCATTTGGTGGCAAGGGTCCTGATGGCAAGGAGATGACTCAGCTTGGCCAATACTTTGTAGAAACCGATGGCGATCTTATTTCACGCATGGTGGGCTTCGTTGGCACGGGTGCACAGGAATAAGCGTGAAGCACTAGCTTTCGAGATTGAGCTTACGGTCTAGCGATATTAGCTAGTCGAATTTTGCTAGTGATAGTGGGCTAGCCATAGCCGGAAATCGATAGTCGATTAGCGAGATCGGGGCGTCATCATGGATCCGCAAAACAAAATCGTCGCAACCGTCACGATGGATGCGCCAGGTGGTGTATCCATAAGGTAAGACATTTGTAGTCCCGCAATAGTCGATACAATAGCCAATACTCCAGCGATCAATGCCATTCGTTCGGGTGTATTGGCGAAAACGCGGGCGGCGGCGGCTGGTATGATCAACATCGCTGCAATCAGCAAGACACCGACAACCTTTATGGCAACAGCAACAACAATCGCCAGCGCCACCGTCAGGGCCATTTGCTCGCGTCGCGGATCAATACCGGAGGCGTAGGCAAGATCGGGATTGACCGTCGACACCAATAGCGACGACCAACGCCAATAAAGCAATGCGAGTATCAGCAAACTGCCGCACCATATGACAATGAGATCAGTGCGGCTTACCGCGAGAATATCTCCGAACAGATACGCGACCAGATCAAGCCGCGCGCCTGACACAAATGATGCAGCGACCAGACCAATGGCTAGTGCGGCATGTGCCATCACGCCGAGGAGGGTATCCATTGCGTATGTTTTTCCGCTGAACATGGATACCAGGCTTGCCATCAACAAGGAGGTAATCAGCGCGCCCAGAAATACCGATGTCGAAAACGCCAGTGCCAGCGCGATACCGAGAACGGATGCATGTGCCGTCGCTTCGCCGAAGTAGGCCATACGGCGCCACACAACAAAACAACCTAAGGGTGCTGCAGCTATGGCGACGCCGATACCTGCCAGAGCCGCACGTACCAGAAAGTGGTCAAGCAGGGTCGTGATCATGGGAGTGTGTATGTTCGTGACGATAAAGCGCCAGAGCCCCCTGCGTACCAGTGCCAAACAAAGCACGGTACTCAGGGGCGCTGGCGACTTGTTCCGGGTGTCCTTCACAGCACACGTGGCCATTCAGGCAAATGACACGATCAGAGGCGGCCATGACGACGTGCAATTCATGACTTACCATCAGCACGGCGCAACCTGTATCTTGACGGATGTTCTCCAGTTGTCGATAGAATGCAGCCGAGCCGGGTTGGTCCAAACCCTGTGTAGGTTCATCGAGTATCAGCAGATTGGGCTGAATCAACAAGGCGCGGGCCAGCAACACCTTCTGAAATTGCCCGCCTGATAAATCGCTGAGCTGTCGGGCGTGAAGCTTTTCGGCACCGGATTGTTCAAGTGCCAGGTGCAATGCATCATTGTTCACGCGTCGAGGCATGTTGAGAAAGCGTTTGACGGTGATGGGCAGTGTCGAGTCAACATGCAATCGTTGCGGGACATAACCAATGCGCGTCTCGGGGGTCAGCTTGATTGATCCGGACGTGGGTTTGACCGCTCCGATGAGGCTGCGCAGGAACGTAGATTTGCCAGAACCATTAGGGCCGACAATGGTAACGATCTCACCTAGGTTTATGGTGAAATCGATATTTTCCAGTACCTGCGACTTTCCGAAACTGACGTTCAGCCCACTTACCGTTGCCAGGCTCATGTGTCAGCGTCACCCGTACAGTTCGGACATATGCCAACCGCTTCTATCACGGTGCGTTCGATCGTGAAGCCGGCTTTGCGAGCCGTAGAGCCAAGCATGCTGCGCGATGGTTGCGATTGGGCTTCAGCGACTGCATCGCATACCCGGCAGATCAGAAATGCCGGAGAGTGTGATTGGCCAGGGTGGTGGCAGGCAATGAAGGCATTGAGCCGTTCAATCTTGTGCGCAAAGCCATGTTTGACGAGAAAATCCAATGCTCGGTATACAATCGGGGGCTGCGATCCAAGATTTTCTTCTCGCAGGCGATCAAGAATCTCATAGGCACCGAAGGCGCGATGTTTGGTGAGCAGCATTTCGAGCACGCGCCTGCGTACCTCCGTGAACTGAAGGCCTTCCGCTTTGCAGTAAGCTTCAACGGCCTCGACCCCATGGTCGACGCAGCAGGTATGGTCATGTTGTTCGAAACCAATCGGATTCATGATTGACCGTGTGAGGAGGTGTATCCAGCAGTATGGGGTATTATGTTATACCGTAACACTATTATTTTCAGCGAATAATCTCGATGGCCTATTGTATGAGGTGTTTGACCGGTGCGGCAAAACTGGTGCGTGTAGATATCGCCATGCGTGTCGCAATGGGAGTCGTCATGAGTGCCATGTGGATGTCTCCGTGGACGCCCGCAAGTGCTGGCGAGCTAAAAGTTGTGACCGACATCGCGCCTGTACACAGTCTGGTTGCGCGGGTGATGGAAGGGGTCGGTGAACCGGCAATGATCATGTCGCGAGGCGCAAATGCGCATAGTTACAACATGCGTCCTTCTGATGCATCAAAATTGAATAATGCTGATATGTTGTTCTGGGTTGGGCCGTCGTTGACGCCATGGCTCGACAAGGCGGTACGCGCGATAGATGATCACGCAATATCAATAGAGCTGATGCAGAGCGACGGCACTACGCTTTTGGAAAATCGTCAGGATGCCGCGTTTGCCCATAATGATGAGCAACACAACAGTAAACATTCACACGACCATGGCGAATTCGACCCTCACGGTTGGTTTGATCCGGAGAACGCCAAGTTATGGCTTGACAGAATCGCAGTTGAATTGACGCGATTAGATCCTGCAAACACTGATGTCTTCAAACGTAACGCTTTGGCAGGTCAGCAAGAGATCGACACCGTGATAGAGAAGGTGCGTGGTGAATTCAGCCAGTTGGATGATCCTCGATTCATCGTCTACCACGATGCGTATCAATACTTCTCTTCTCGTTTTGATCTGCCAACGGTTGGCGCCATTTCAATCAGCGATTCGAGTCGACCCAGTGTTTCACGTATGGCAGAAGTGAGAAATTTGTTCACCCGCGAAAATGTTAATTGTGTGATTGTCGACCCTCTCTACAACAAGGGCCTGGTGCAAGCAATAACCGGCAGTGTCCAGGCTCGTATTGTTGTCATTGACCCTCTGGCCGCTGATTTTTCATTATCAACGAATCTGTATGCCGAGTGGTTGTTGCAGGCAGCAGAGCAGCTAAGCGAGTGTTTATCTTAAAAACACATGAACAACTGACGACCGATTAACCCAATGAGTGTTCGACTCATTTATTGATTTAACGACGACTGAAACGCATGAACGCCAGTAGTAAAAAAACAACCCAACTGGCCGTCGTCGGCGCAGGACTCGTAGGCAAACGCCATGTCACCGCGATTGAACAGTTGTCCGGTGTCACCCTGTCTGGCATTGTTGATACCTCGGATGAAGCGATCGCATTCGCAGCTGAGAACAAGGTGCCGGCGTTTGCTTCGCTGTCTGATCTGTTCAATGATCACAAACCCGATGGCGTTATTTTATCAACGCCAACCACCTTGCACGTTGAGCAGGGACTTGCGTGTGTTGATGCGGGCTGCCCAATTCTGGTTGAAAAACCTCTGGCTACAGTTTCAGCTGACGGCCAGCAACTAGTCGTGGCCGCAGAAACAGCAGGTGTTCCCATTTTGGTTGGACACCATCGCCGACACAATCCACTGATACATCGTGCACACGCTTTGATCAATGCCGGTGAGCTGGGTGACATTCGAGTGGTCAATGCAACGTGCTGGTTTTATAAGCCTGATGATTATTTTGAGGTTGCGCCATGGCGTAAGCTCAACGGTGCTGGGCCTATTTCGGTCAATCTTGTACATGATGTGGATCTGGTGCGTTCTTTCTGCGGTGAAGTCATCAAGGTTCAAGCACAGGCGGCACCTAGTGCGCGAGGGTTTGAGAACGAAGACGTCGCCGCTGCTGTTTTAACTTTCGCTAGTGGAGCTATTGCGACAATTAGCGTATCAGATTCGGTCGTGTCGCCTTGGAGCTGGGAACACACGTCGGGTGAATACCCTATTTATCCTGTGACCAATGAGAGCTGTTATTTGATCGGTGGCAGCCATGGCTCTTTGTCCATACCGGATATGCGGCTCTGGACGCATACGGGTGAACGAAACTGGTGGCAGCCGATATCAGCAACTTCATCACCCAGAGAAGCGTCGGACCCATTGGTCAATCAAATACGACATTTCAGTCAGGTGATTACTGAAGGTGTTGCCCCACTGGTCTCTGGCCGCGAAGGGTTGAAAACCTTGCAAGTTATCGAATCGATACAACAAGCTGCTGCTACTGGTCAGACTATTAACCTTAACGGCTCTCAGTAAGGCTTAAGGCTTTGGTTTACGTTTTACGGCTTACTGGGAATGTCCACACGCTTGCCGCGCGGTATTTCTGCAAGTTTGTCATAAAACGGCATCTCAACCAGCTCTGCTGCATGCAAGTTGCCATCTCTGCAACCTACCTGAACGTTGCTACCGGCTGATAGATTAGCTTTATCAAGCCTAGCGATACCGATGCCGTGTTCAAGATAAGGAGACATGGCTCCGGCCGTGACTGTTCCGATGTTTTTGCCCTCGGATTCGACCGGTGATGCAATCAAGGGTTCGCCGCTCATGCACTTGATACCAAAGAGCCGTAATTCCCTGGGGGCTGATGCCAGGGCTGCCTTCCCGATGAAATCACCTTTATCCTCATCGACAAAGCGACCCAAGCCAACGTCATAGGGCGTGGTTGTTTGGTCGAAATCAGAACCTGCATTGAGAATGCCGGCTTCTATTCGACGGATATTCATGGCATCAAGTCCAAAAATTTCCAGACCAAATGGTGCGCCTGCCGTCTTTAGATGTTGCCAGATCGCATCTGCATCGTGATGCGGTTCGGTATAGAACTCCCAACCGAGTTCATTCGTGTATCCGGTACGTGTGATGACGACTTCCTGCCCGGCGAAATTTACACGCGCAATAGCAAAGTAGCCAAAGGGCTCAGGCAGCTGACCACCGTTGGCGGCTTCCAATACTTTTAATGCATTGGGACCTTGTATTTGGGAGACATAGACACGCGGATCGCTGATCTCTACGTCCATGCCGCTGGCATGTGCACGCGCCCAGCTGTAGAAGTCGCCATCAGCCTGCGCGTACCAGAATCGATCCGCTTCTAGACGCAACAAAATGCCGTCTACAATCAATCCGCCATCCTCATAACAGGCAATGCCGTATCCGCAGCGGCCAACCTTCAATTGGGTGATGTCCTTGGTGAACAATTTATCGAGTAGCCGCTCGGCATCCGGGCCGGCAAACTGAATGGGAAATTCGCCGGTATTGAGCAGCGCGGCTTTCTGGCGCAGGAGCCAGTAGGCATCCTCAGTTGATTGCGTGTCAAAACAGCAGGCCATGTGGCGCCGGTTGTAGACACAGTAGTGGGGGCCCATGGGGCGTTCGATTTCATGATAAGGATGGCGTGACAGACTGTAGTCCCAGCCCGCACCGGGAATGCTCGAGACCAGATCTCTTGTTGTGCCGTCACTTGAATTCATGAAATAGTCTCCGCTCTAGATAGTTTTGTTACAGCAGTTCGAAATTATCCACAATTCGTCGCTAGGGGAGCTTATCGGACGATGTCGACATGATTCGTGTGAAAGGGAGCTTAACGTACGTTGTAGATACAGTAAATCGACTTGATCTATCGTGAGAACTCAGATTTAATGAAACCCTTATCTCTTTTAATGAGCGGACATCATGACTTCTGGCAGTTGCTTGTGTGGAAAAGTCGCATTTACGATCAATGGTGAACTGTCGGATATGAGCCATTGCCATTGTTCGATATGTCGAAAAATACACGGTTCCTTGTTCGCGACATATCTGCGTGCCACGGGTCTCTCTTATGTGCGTGGTCAGGAACTTGTGCAAACGTTTAAATCCTCGCCAGAATTCGAACGAGCGTTTTGCGGTGAGTGTGGTTCCGTTTTGCCCGAACCCTCGATCAGTGACTCTGCTGATGCCAACGAAGCGGATGACGTCTACTTTGTGCCGGCAGGTTTACTGGATGATGATCCGAAAATACGCCCCGAGTCGCATATTTTTTGCGAATCCAAGTCCGATGCTTACATGATTCACGATGATCTTCCGCAAAAAAAATATTATGGGAAGGGTGAAACATCAGGCGTTGTTGAGGATCGCGAGCATGTTGCGCAAGCAGGGCGTGTGGCAGGAGGTTGCCAATGTGGAGACGTGGCTTTCGAGTATACAGGCACGCCCAAGTTCATGATGAACTGTCACTGCAGTCGATGTCGAAAAGTGAAGGGTGCTGCCCATGCGACAAATGCCTTTGTACCGGTTGATCAATTTCAGTGGATGCAAGGGCAGGATCGAATCATCAATTACGATCATGCGGAAGCGGAACGATTTGGCAACGCTTTTTGTCGTCAGTGCGGTTCGCCCGTACCGAGAGAAGCGGGTAGTTCTGGAACCATAAATATACCGGTCGGTAGTCTCGATGACGTGCCGGGTATCGAGGCTCGCGGACATATATTTATGGGTTCTAAAGCACCATGGTTCGAAGTCAGCGACGAGTTGCCGCAGTGGGATGAGATGCCGAGTTAGGAATAGTCATAATAAAAACGGTTCTACTTATAGTTACTTGTCTAGTTACTCGTCATTGTTCGTCAGTCGCTGTAGACTTTACTGGTCTGCGGTAGGCCTCTGTCAATTCCTCGGGGACCTCCGAGCCATCGATCATGAATGGCAGAATGCCGCGTCGCAAAGAACCACCTCGCATGGCTTTGATATCGTCTTCGGAACGAGTCACCCGTTGCGAGAGACGGCGTCCCCATTGAGCGAGATAGGTATAGAGTCGATCAATGTCTGATTTATGCCTTTCACTTTGTCCAAGATCGACCAACTCATCAGGGTCTGTTTCAAGATCAAACAACATTGGGCGAAACCCACCTTCTGCATGCATTAACTTGTAGCGCCCATCAAACACCATGAACAGTCGAGCGTCGCGTGGTTCAAGTCCGAGCTTGGTGCACTGTGGTGTTGCCGAGTAATCGTACTCGCTGATGACATAGTTACGTGTGTCGGGCGTGCTCCCGTGCAAGTGCGGCAGCAGGCTTTTTCCTTCCAGAATATGGTCGGGAATCTTCGCGCCAGCAACCTCAACGAATGTCGGGGCGAGATCAATGGATTCTATAAGCGCATCACAGGTGGACCCACGTGTCGAATCTGCTTCAGTTCGTGGGTCATAGATGATCAACGGTACCTTGACCGATGGTTCGTGAAAGAGGTCTTTCTCACCAAGCCAGTGATCGCCAAGATAATCGCCGTGATCTGATGTGAGTACAATCATGGTGTCCTGCATTCGCTCGCTTTTCTCCAGATAGTCGAGCAGGCGGCCGAGCTGATCATCGCATTGTTTGATCAAGCCCATATAGGCCGGAATAACTTTCCGTCTTACCGCTTCCTGACTGAACGCTGCTGCTATCTTGTTTTGCAGGTAAGCACCATAGACTGGGTGAGGATCAATTTTTTCATTGTCATGTCGCACGGCAGGTAAAACATGGTTAGCCCCATACATATCGTGATAAGGCGCAGGAACAATATAGGGCCAATGAGGCTTTATGTAGCTGACATGGGCACACCAGCTACCGCTTGATTGTTCGATGAAGCGTATTGCTTCGGAGGTCAGCCAGGGAGTTTCGCTATCTTCTTCTCGAATGTTGGCGGATTTGTCGGCATTGTTGAACATCCAACCGCTTGCAGCCTTGCCATCTTCCATACCCGCATTAGCATAGTCGGCCCAAGGGTTATCACCTTCGTAGCCTTTGGCTTTCAGATACTCATTGTAGGGTGAACGTCTCTGGTCATAGAAACCATCGGGACCTTCGGCCCACAAGCCGTCGTCACGAACCCAAACATCGAAACCACATTCCGCTTGCCGCGCCCCGATGATGTTGTCGGGTGACAGACCCAACCGTTCCATACCGTCTTGATCAACCCGCATATGTGTTTTACCGATCAACCAGCAATCCATACCCGCTTTGCGCAAATGATCACCCATGGTTAATTCGCCGACACGCAGCGGAAAGTTGTTCCACTGTGCACCATGAGATGATGCATACCGACCCGTGTAGGTACTCATGCGACTGGAACCGCATATCGGCGACTGCACGTAGGCATTGGTAAAACGCACACCCATAGCCGCAACGCGGTCAAAATTTGGCGTGTGCAGATGCGGGTGACCCGCACAACTGAGGTAATCAAATCGCAGTTGGTCGTACATGATGAAAAGGATATTCATCGACTGTTATTTTCTCTTTCCATTACCAGTAGATACTACTGTCAGATTGGGTTGGTCAGAATGTACTGCTCGAAGAGATACCCGTAAAACTGCTTAATTTACGTTAATTATTGACAATCAGCAAACTCTTGTGTGAGTCTAATGAAGGGCGAGGTCAGCTCAATAATAACGATGGGGAGAGAAATTTATGAAAAACACTGCAATTTGCGCATCACTTGGAGTGCTTGCGTTTACCGCGATAGCGTCGGGGAATGCTTCCGCTGAGACATCAGCTTGTTTGATCACGAAAACTGATACCAACCCGTTTTTTGTCAAAATGAAAGAAGGTGCCGAGGCAAAGGCTGCTGAACTCGGTGTCAGCTTGAAGTCCTACGCCGGCAAAGTCGATGGAGATTCTGAAAGTCAGGTCGCAGCGATTGAAACCTGTATTGTGGATGGAGCCAAAGGCATTTTGCTTACCGCTTCGGATACCAAAGGTATTGTTCCTGCGGTCACCCAGGCACGAGATGCCGGTCTTCTGGTCATTGCACTGGATACACCGCTTGAGCCAATCGACTCAGCAGATGCCACGTTTGCAACCGACAACTTCAAGGCTGGTGAGCTGATCGGTGCCTGGGCGGCGGCAACACTCGGTGACAAGGCCGCTGATGCAAAGATCGCCATGCTGGATCTGGCGGTAAGCCAACCATCTGTTGGCGTACTACGCGATCAAGGGTTTCTGCAAGGTTTTGGTATCGATCTGAAGGATCCCAACAAATGGGGTGATGAAGATGATCCACGTATTGTCGGCAACGATGTAACTGCCGGTAACGAGGAAGGTGGACGTAAGGCGATGGAAAACCTGCTAGCCAAAGATCCTTCAATCAATGTCGTGTACACGATCAACGAGCCTGCCGCAGCCGGTGCATATGAAGCATTGAAAGCAGTGGGGCGTGAAGGTGATGTATTGATTGTGTCTGTCGATGGCGGATGCCCCGGTGTCCAGGACGTTGCATCCGGCGTTATCGGTGCGACATCGCAACAGTATCCCCTGTTGATGGCTTCTCTCGGTATCGAGGCGATCGCGAACTGGGCGAAAGATGGCAGCAAGCCTGAAAATACTCCGGGTCTTGATTTCTTCAACACTGGTGTCAATCTCGTGACAGACGAGCCCGCCGATGGGGTTGAATCAATTGATACAGCTGAAGGCACTGATAAGTGTTGGGGATAGTGCTTCGCAACGTTTGATCGGAAGTTAGGTACGATAGGAACAGCGGCTTATACAGTCGCTGTTCTTTTTTGGGGGTCAGGAGTATCCGAAGGAGTTTTCCCTGGTGAGCGCACAAGAATTCGAAAAAGTCCTAGGCGACAGCGCTGAAGACGTAGTGTCGTTTGATTCCGGTGACAGACCGATGATGAGGTTGCAATTGTTGTTGCAACGCTACCCATCGTTGATACCGCTGATCGTCATGGTGGTGTCTATTGCCATTTTTGGATTCATTCTCGGTGAGAAATTCTTCTCCCCCTTTGCGATGACGCTGATCCTTCAGCAAGTGGCCATTGTCGGAATAGTGGGTGCTGCGCAATCGCTGGTGATCCTCACCGCCGGGATTGATTTGTCAGTGGGTGCCATTATGGTCCTGTCGTCCGTCGTGATGGGACAATTTACGTTCCGTTATGGTTTACCGGTCGAGTTTGCCGTGTTTTGCGGTTTTCTGGTGGGCGCTGGCTGTGGCTTCGTCAATGGTTGGTTGGTGGCTTATATGCGATTGCCTCCGTTTATCGTAACGCTTGGCATGTGGCAGATTGTTCTGGCCTCAAATTTTCTGTACTCGGCAAATGAAACCATCAGAAGCGCGGACATTGCCTCGCAAGCGCCACTTCTACAGTTCTTTGGTAACAAAATAAAATTTCAGGGCGCCGTATTTACCTACGGCGTCATAGCGATGGTTTTACTCATAATTCTATTGTCTTATTTACTCAACAAGACGGCCTGGGGCAGGCATGTGTATGCGGTCGGTGATGACCCGGAAGCGGCGGAGCTCTCTGGTGTCAGAACCAAGCGAACTCTGTTATCTGTCTATGTTGTCGCCGGTCTTATCTGCGCCCTGGCAGGTTGGGCACTTATCGGACGTATTGGCTCGGTATCGCCAACCGCGGGTCAGTTTGCCAATATCGAATCCATAACGGCCGTAGTCATCGGTGGTATATCGCTCTTCGGTGGACGTGGCTCCATCATGGGTATGTTGTTTGGCGCCCTGATTGTCGGTGTCTTTTCACTTGGGTTACGCCTCATTGGCACTGACCCACAATGGACTTATCTTTTGATCGGCATGTTGATCATTTCCGCTGTCGCAGTCGATCAGTGGATTCGCAAGGTTTCAACCTGAGGAACTGACCCATGACTCAAACGCCGTTACTTTCCGCGAGCAATATCTTCAAGCGTTATGGTCGTGTCGTAGCGTTGAACAATTGCAATCTAGATCTTTATCCTGGCGAAGTACTAGCTGTCATCGGTGACAATGGGGCCGGTAAGTCCGTATTGGTCAAATCGCTGTCGGGTGCCGTCATACCTGACAGTGGTGAGATCACCCTTGATGGAAAACCTGCCAATTTCAGTTCGCCCATGCAGGCTCGTGATGCCGGGATTGAAACGGTGTATCAAAATCTAGCCTTGTGTTCAGCGATGTCGATTTCAGACAATCTGTTCCTCGGACGAGAAAAAAGAAAGTCGGGGTTTTTGGGTTCCGTGTTCCGACAGCTTGATCAAAAGGGTATGCAAGCTTTGGCGCGTGAGAAGCTTAGTGATCTTGGTTTGTTGACCATTCAAAATATTGAGCAATCCGTTGAATCGCTGTCAGGCGGTCAACGTCAGGGGATAGCAGTAGCTCGAGCAACAGTATTTGGTTCCAAGGTCATCATCATGGATGAACCTACCGCCGCACTCGGTGTAAAGGAATCGCGTCGGGTACTTGAACTCATTCAGGACGTTCGTTCTCGGGGAGTATCAATCATTTTGATCTCGCACAATATGCCGCATGTGTTTGAAGTTGCCGATCGAATCCACATTCAACGACTAGGCAGTCGCTTGTGCACCATCGATCCGGAAAATCATTCGATGTCCGACGCGGTCGCTTTCATGACAGGTGCAGCTGAACCGCCGGCGGAGGCGGTAGCGGCTTGAATCTAGATAGTCTTGTCAATGCAATTCTTGAACAATCGACCGGCAGGGATCGATTTATGGTCGCCATTGCCGGGCCGCCTGGGGCTGGAAAATCAACGCTGGCTGAACAGCTTGCCGACAATTTAGATCAACTATCTGTCAGTCATTCGCTTGTGCCGATGGATGGATTTCATCTGGACAACACGCTTCTTGAACTTGACGGGACACGTGATCGAAAAGGATCGTCGTTCACGTTTGATGCGCTTGGTTTTGTGCATCTGATCAAACGTCTGGTTGCCCACGACGAGGAAGTTATCGTTCCTGTGTTTGATCGTAAACAAGATCAAGCGATCGCAGGTGTTCAACGTGTGACGTTGAGCGACCGCATCATTCTGGTGGAAGGCAACTATTTGTTAATTGACGAGTTGCCATGGTCCACTTTACGTGAATTGTGGGATTTCACGGTATTCGTTGATCCTGGTTTACCGATCCTTGAACAGCGCCTGATTGAACGCTGGATTCGGCACGATCATGACCCGGACTCGGCACGTCAACGCGCAATGCAAAACGATTTACCGAATGCACGTTATGTTATCGAGCATTCGGTGACGGCTGATATCAATCTTACTGCGCCAGATTGATACAAATCTTTCCGCGGTTGATGTGTAACTACATGAACGCGAACTGATAAGCGCTAAGTCCTACTTCTGTCGTCGTTCTTGCTCGATGGGGCCGCCGTGTTCTTCCCAGGTAGAGAATCCTTCTTTGAGGTGTGACGCTTCAAAGCCCATGTCTTGCAAGGTGGCAACCGTCAGTGCAGAGCGCCAACCTGAGGCGCAATGGAAAACAAATTTCCGATCTTCTCCGAATATATCCTTGAAATAAGGGCTGTCTGGGTCGACCCAGAATTCAATCATGCCACGCGGTGCGTGGAAGCTACCAGGAATAAAGCCGCTGCGTTGCCGCTCGCGTATATCACGAATATCGATAATCTGAACTTTCGGATCGTCAAGTTGGCTGATCAATTCGACTGTCTCGAGTTCCTCTATGCGTGCTCGAGCATTCTTGACCAATTCGGCGGAAGTGACTTTCAGTTTATTCATCGTACTGTTGTGGTCTGCAATTGGTATTAATGTAGCAGATCTGGAACGACTTCTCGAGATCTTTGAATTGGGGATCTTGTTGAGATCAGCCGCATGACTCGGGCGGTCCATGTGAGTCGCGATTTGGTAAGTATATTGTCGTTGTCGGACCCTTGTTATTCGCATGTGGGCTATTGATTGAATTACGCTACAGGGAGTTGTACTTGGAGAGAACTTTAGATCCATGGCGAATTCCGATAAACCTTCAAACCCTCGACGTAGACGCTCACCGGGCCGTCGTAAACGTTCAAGCAGAGGCGTTCGAGCGGCTAGTTCACCTTCCACGCCGTCACCTCATATTCACCGGCAACTAGCTCACTTTAATCCGCTCGATGAAGCCAGTCTGATCGCACTTGAAGATCAGATTGACTGGATTATCCAGGACGCGGGAATTGCCTTTCGCGATGACCCGGTCGCCTTGGACACGTGGCGCGAGGCAGGTGCGATGGTAGATGGAGATACCATCCGCGCGCCGGCTGACTGGATACGTGAGCTCTGCGGCACAGCTCCCACTGAATTCATACAACGGGCGAGAAACCCAGCGCGCTCGGTCACGATCGGTGGTGACAATCAGGTGTTTGCACCGATATACGGCGCACCGTTTGTCCGTGATGTCGATAAGGGTCGACGTTACGGTGACATGCAGAGCTTTCATGAGCTGGTCAAGCTTACGTACATGCATCCCAATTTGCATCACGGTGGATTTGTTACCTGTGAACCTTGCGATGTACCGGTAAGTCATCGTCACCTTGATATGTTGCTAGCCCACATGACCTTGAGTGACAAGCCTCATCTTGGTGCCATCACCGAGATGTCTCGAGCGCAGGATAGTATCGATATGGCCGAGATTGTTTTTGGCAAGGAGGTTGTCGACAAGCATTGCGTGATAATGGGTAACGTCAATACCAATTCACCCTTGTTGGTTGATAAGGTTGTGACGCAAGCTATTCGTGTTTATTGCGGAAGAGGTCAGGGGATTGTCGTCGTGCCTTTTATATTGTCTGGCGCGATGGGACCAGTGAGTACCGCGGCATCTGTTGCACAAGCCATGGCCGAAGCGTTGATGGTGTGTGCTTATTCGCAATTGGTTCGCAAAGGTGCACCTTTTGTGCTGGGAAATTTTCTATCGTCCATGTCGCTTAAATCCGGCGCACCCACATTCGGTATGCCTGAACCTGTCCTGTCGAATTATGTCATTGGACAGTTGGCGCGCCGTGCAAAACTGCCGTTACGTTGTGGTGGTTCATTAACGGCGGCGAAGATCGAAGATGCACAGGCAGCTTACGAGAGCGCAGACAGCATGCATTCCACGATGCTTGCTGGTGCCAATTTCGTATTGCATGCAGCCGGTTGGTTAGAAGGTGGCTTATGCACAGGTTATGAGAAGCTCATCATGGATGCCGACCGTTTGGGCGGTTATCAGAAATTGCTCGGCGAAGCGCTGGATGTCGGTGACAATGCGCTTGCCAGAGACGCTTATGCCGAAGTTCAACCTGGAGGGCATTTTCTCGGTAGCTCGCATACGATGCATAATTATAAAACCGCATTTTACGAACCTGCCTTGTCAGACAGTGAAAATGTTGAGAGCTGGGAGGAAGCTGGCTCAAAAGACATGCGCATGCGGGCCGCGGACAAATGGAAGCAGATGCTGGAAATCTATGAAGCGCCCCCCATTGACACACAGCTCAAAGAGGAACTTGAGGTGTTTGTTGCTTGTCGCAAGGCGGAAATACCCGAGGCCTGGTACTAACTGGCTCACTTGACTGTTGTTGATGTGAACAGCGGTGATGCTGGCAATTTCCTGTTCAATCACGTTGCCTGGGACACCGACGTTTTTGCCGGAATCAGGGCTTACGAGGCCGTGATAAAGCTCTTATGACGGGCCTGTTGTCTGTTGCAGGACGTTCTAGGCCGCTCTCTGCGTGACGAAATCGGCCCTCCTTGATGACACAACGAGGTGGCGCAGCGGGGAAAATTTCGAGTCCATCCCGTTTAACCCCTCAGATCAATAGGCTGTAAAGCCAAATCTGATTAGCGATAACAACACCGAAGTAGACCAGTTAGCACAGCCTGACCCCGAATCAGCACCAGACCGGGTTTTCCGATCAGCTGGCTTGACCCTTTGGAAATATTGGTGCTACCATTTCTATACATGGGAAATATATCCCAAATTAACTGAGTCAATAAATTTGTTTTGGTGCGCTTTTATTCCGAGTGGAAAAAGCCGTCCATCCGATATTGGCTAACTGATTTATCAGCCTTTTATAGAACATTTTTATTGTTGTAGACCTTAAGAGGTAGCTATGCGAATTCTCCCAATAGTTCCAGTTTTGACGGTACTCCTTCTGGCCGGTTGTGGTGGCGGATCCTCGACATTAGATACGACGCTAGAGGTGGGCGAATCGACTCCTGGTTTCCTTTTGGCGCAATTTGCTGGAGCGACGTTTGTCGCCGTGGCTACCGATCAGGCGGATCTGGAGTCCGCATCAGGTGTTGGGTCGGTGAGTTTTACCAATGACTCGGTTACCTGGACTCAATCGGAAACCGTATTGTCCGGCTCCCTGGTTTCGTCTCAGTCAGTCATTATAGAAACCGGTTCTTATGATAATGACGGTAGTGATGAGTTGCTTGCCAATTTTCCTGATCGGGATATCGCCTTCGAATCAGATAGTGGCAACCTTATTTGGGATTCTCTTAGTTATCGCAGAGCTGATGGATCGCAATTCGCAACTCAAGGTAACTTGGTGGAGTTTCTGGATGGTTCAACATTCATAACCACTGAACAGTTCGATATTTCGGGAGGTCAGTCCGACGGCCAGGCGCAGTTCAACTATGTCATACGCTTTGAAGGTGACCAGGCGTTCTGGGCGGAGCGGGGTGGCATCGTTTTAAATGGCACAGTCAGCATCGTTGATGATTCGAGTTTCATTATCAGCTTCTTGAATAGAGAAATCACGGTTGTGGCGCTTAACCGTAATGAACTGGTTATCGATGCAGTGGTATACGAAAAAGACCTGAGCAATCAGTTTGACTCTCAAGAGACATTGATAGAGTTTCTGGATGGGGCCTCATTCATGTCAACCAGCCTGCAAAGCATCGGTGAAACCAGCCCCGGCGTAACGGAGCTCGGTCATTGGTTTATTGACTTTGCTGGTGATACGTTCACCTGGTCCTATCTGGGTATTGCAGAAGCCGGCGCTATTTCATTTATTGAGACCAATCGTTTCTCAGCAACCTTGTCGGATCGAGTGTTGTTAATTGACGTGGAGGGTGATGAATTCCTTTGGGATGGTATCAGGTACAGAATGGTAATCGGTGAGTAAGGCTTCGCTGATCTAGCTCGGTATTGTTATAAAAGTTGTTACAGAAATCTACTCTGCTACAGGACGAGTTTCATCAGTGATGATTGAGAATTGTTATAACTGGTAGAAAAACATTCAAATAAGATTGCATGAATATAAATAAACAGACGCCAGATACGGTCATCCTCGCAGAGCTGGGTACTCGGCTCGCTCGCCTGCGTAAGCAGCGGGGGTATTCCCAGCAGAGACTTGCAACGGAGGCTGGTTTGGGGGTGGCTACGTTGCGGCGGATCGAATCCGGTGACGGAAGTCAGTTGGATTCCTGGCTCAAGCTCCTCAGGGCACTGAACATGATTTCCGGCATCAATGAATTTCTTCCGGAAAATCTTGGGTCTCCCATGCCTGAGGTGTTGACAGAAAGCTCCAAACTGCCATGCGACACCGCGAGCGGCAGGCAATGGGGTGATGAATACACGTGATGGCAGCCACTGCCATGCTCTGGGGCGCGGTCATTGGCTGTGCTCGCATGGATGCTGACGACTAAGTTACAGACTATAAGTTGCAACTGGTTGCGTACGATTCTGCTCTCGCCGATCTTGCTGTTGAGCTTGCAGCTCTGCATATGCCGTCGTTATTTCAAAGAATTTTTCAGTTTCCCTAATTGTATCCAAGGTCATTCCGCGGCCTCTTGGGGATTTTCGCTGACAGCTCGCTTGACGATTATGCCCAACGTCTAAAGTGCCTGCTGTATCAATCATTCGTCTAATAATATGGCCGAAGAATTGCTTTTGATACTGGCATTGAACGACGCTCATTTTCACATTAAGGTGTGTTGACGTCGATTGGGGTCAGCGGCTTGCTGGCGGTTTTTCCATTTCTCTGGTCAGGAGCAAGTTCGGCGTGCAGATATACTCCCGAAAAGATCGGTTCAGCATACTGCTGTGTTGTATGTTGCTTATCGGTTTTTTAGGTGCCAGTGTGATCAGCTACCTCGCCTCTGCACAGTCCATTCGCGCGAGCATCAGCACTCAACAGTTACCGCTGACCGGTGATAACGTATATTCAGAATTGCAAAAGGACATCATACGTCCCATCCATCTGTCCGCGAGCATGGCGCAAAACACTTTTTTGCGTGACTGGTTGTCAGATGGCGAACGTGAGCCAGAGAAAATCACTCGATATCTGAAAGAAATAAAAGACAAGAACAACATCGTCACAGCATTTCTTGTTTCGGAAAGTAGCCACAGGTATTACCACGCAGGTGGGCTACTCAAAACAGTACATGAGCTGGACCCGAGAGACCGGTGGTATTACCGCGTTCGAAAAATGAATGATGCTTACGAAACGAATGTGGATCCGGATCTTGCCAACATGGACAAGACCACAGTATTTATCAATTACCGTGTCAAGGACAACTCGGGTAAATTCATCGGTGCCGCTGGTGTGGGTTTGACACTGGAAAATGTCAGAGAGAAGATCGACTTTTACGAGCAACGCTTTGGTGGCAAGGTGTTTTTTGTCGATCGTACCGGACGCATAACAATGGCAAGCTCTGATTCTCGAAAAAACGGCGGGTCGATACTTGGCGCTCAAGGAATCGGCACGATAGCCAATAAAATATTGCGTAGCTCGGACCAGGAACAACAGTTGGAATACGAGCAGGAAGATGGTTCTTCGGTTCAGGTCAACGCGCGTTTCATCCCCGAGCTGAATTGGTATTTGATCCTTGAGAAGAATGATAGCGATGCGATCAGTCCTTTTCGAAAAATTCTCTTTATGAATATCGGTGTGAGTCTGGTTGCTCTATTCGCCATTCTGATGATTGTCATGCCGGCGTTTCGAAACTATCAACGAAAATTGAATGATGCCGCGTACAAGGATTCTCTGACCGGGCTTCTTAATCGACAAGGCTTGACTAATTACTCCAAGCGGATACTTGGCGAGTTCGGTGTATCAGAGCGTCAGTGTTCGGTGGTCTACTTTGATATTGACAATTTCAAATCGATTAACGATACCTATGGGCATGCGGCTGGCGATACGGTGTTGAGCAAAGTCGCCAGCCTGTCGAGCGCTGTTCTCAGACCTTATGATCAGAACTCTAGATGGGGTGGTGAGGAGTTTGTCGTGATCTTGCCCGATTGTGGTCTTAATGAGGCAGCCGTTATTGCCGACCGCATTCGTTCCTCCATCGCTGATCATGACTTTCCAATGTTGGAGGGAAACGTGACAGTCAGTTTGGGTGTGGCCGAACGACGTGACAACGAATCGCTTGATAAGCTGCTCTATCAGGCAGACACCGCATTGTATGCTGCCAAAACGCAAGGAAAGAACCGGGTTGTCAAAGCATTTTGCAACGCTGACTTTGCGTCAACCGTAATCAGTACGGCAATGGTCTCGGCCAGCGGCGCAAGTCCTTAGTGCTAAACCGCTCATTGACCCGCGCACATCAACAACGAAATAAACAACAACGAACTATAACAGTCAGTTCAGTTTGGGTAGCAAGGCGTCCATAGACGCTTTGGCATCCCCATAAAACATCCGGGTGTTCTCCTTGAAGAACAGTGGGTTTTCTATACCGGAGTAACCTGTACCTTGTCCGCGTTTGGATACAAATACCTGTTTGGCTTTCCAGACTTCCAGAACCGGCATGCCAGCGATCGGAGAGTTCGGATCTTCCTGAGCCGCAGGATTTACGATGTCATTCGAGCCGATAACGATAACGACGTCGGTTGACGGGAAGTCATCATTGATTTCATCCATCTCAAGCACGATGTCATACGGCACCTTGGCCTCGGCCAACAACACGTTCATATGTCCGGGTAGTCGACCGGCGACGGGATGAATGCCAAAACGAACGTTCTTTCCCTGAGCACGTAGTCGTCTTGTTAGCTCTGAAACCGATTGTTGCGCCTGCGCGACGGCCATGCCATAGCCTGGCACAATAATGACCGACTCAGCATCATTCAATGCTGTGGCAACGCCGTCGGCATCGATGGCAATTTGCTCACCTTCAATCGCCATAGCCTCACCAGATGCGCCGCCAAAACCACCGAGAATGACGGCCAGGAATTTGCGGTTCATGGCCTTGCACATGATGTATGACAAGATAGCGCCAGAAGATCCGACCAATGCACCGGTGACAATCAGCAGATCATTGCCGAGCAGGAAGCCGGTAGCCGCCGCGGCCCAACCGGAGTAGGAGTTGAGCATGGATACCACTACGGGCATGTCGGCTCCGCCAATGGCGAGCACCAGATGAGCCCCGAGTGCAAAAGCGAGGATGATCATTAAGTACAAGGTCCAACTGCCGGCGTGATTCATGTACAGCAATAACAGTCCGATCGAGCATGCGAGAATGGCAATGTTCAATAAATGTCGAGCGGGCAGAATCAGGGCTTTGCCATCGAGTTTTCCGGAGAGTTTCCCGTAGGCAACCACCGAGCCGGTAAATGTAATGGCACCAATGAACACACCGAGGAATACTTCGACCTCATGAATAACACGTTCTGCATTGGTTGCAAGTGCAGGCGGGTTTATATCCGAATTGATTCCAATGAATACCGCAGCCAATCCGACGAAGGAGTGCAGTGCTGCTACCAGTTCAGGCATACCGGTCATTTCGACACGCCTAGCAACGATTGTCCCGACTACCGCACCAATGATGAGCATGGCAATGAGCAAGGGGCCTAAGCTAACTCCGGGTCCGAAGATCGTTGCAAAGACAGCGATTGCCATGCCGATGATGCCGAACCAGACGGCACGTTTGGCTTTCTCTTGATTGGATAAGCCGCCAAGAGACAGGATGAACAACACAGCTGAAGAAATGTACGCAGCTGTCTGTAATTCTGAGGTCAGCATCAACGTAGTGTCCTTATGATTTTTGGAACATCTGCAGCATTCTGCGCGTCACGAGAAATCCACCGACAATATTGATCGTTGCGATCAGAACCGATATGGCTGCCAGCGTTGTCACTATAAAGCCCGGACTGTCCAGTTGTAACAATGCACCGAGGATGATGATCCCGGAGATCGCGTTGGTCACCGCCATCAACGGTGTGTGCAAGGCGTGGGATACATTCCAGATAACCTGAAAACCGATAAATACGGACAGTACGAAAACGATAAAATGCTGCATGAAGCTGGCAGGTGCATACCGACCAATCAACAACATCAACAAGGCGCCAATGCCCAACAGCGCAATCTGTTGTCTACCAGCTGAACGCGCCGCCGCCGCTTCTTCCGCAGCAAGCTCTTCTGGTGTTTTTTCCGGGGTCTTTGGCTGCTGTTTGGCAATCGCCTGAACCTTCGGTGGTGGTGGTGGGAACGTAACCTCGCCATCGAAAGTCACGGTTGCGCCGCGAATAACATCGTCTTCCATGTCGTGCACGATGACGCCATCTTTTTCCGGCGTCAGATCGCTGATCATATGGCGAATATTATTCGCATAGAGATCGGACGATTGGGTTGCCATGCGGCTGGGGAAATCGGTATAGCCGATCACGGTGACGCCATTGTCGGTAACAATTTTTTCGTCAGGGACGGTCGCATCGCAGTTACCACCGCGCTCGGCGGCCAGGTCGACAACAACCGATCCGTTTTTCATCGCCGCAACCATGTCGTCAAGCCACAATTTTGGCGCCGGTCGTCCCGGAATCAAGGCCGTGGTTATCACGATATCGACGTCGGGTGCTTGTTCACGAAACAAGGCAAGTTGCTTTTCGCGAAATTCGGGACTGGACGGGGCGGCATATCCTCCCGTTTCCGCCCCGTCGGTTTGATCAGCAAAGTCGAGGAAGAGAAATTCCGCGCCCATGGATTCGATTTGTTCGGCGACTTCGGGTCTGACATCAAATGCACGAACAATGGCGCCTAGTGATTGTGCGGCGCCGATGGCGGCTAGGCCCGCGACACCAGCACCAATGACAAGCACCTTGGCAGGTTGCACTTTACCGGCAGCGGTGACTTGCCCGGTGAAGAAGCGACCAAAATTGTTACCTGCCTCGATGACCGAGCGATAGCCGGCGATGTTAGCCATGGACGACAAGGCATCCATTTTTTGCGCGCGACTGATACGTGGCACCATATCCATGGCAAGCGTCTTCGCACCGTTGTCGGCGAGTCGCTTGAGGAGATCTTCCTGTTCGGCCGGGTAGAAAAACGACACCAGTGTCTTGTCAGTGGAGATCCTTGCAGCCTCATCATCATTCGGTGGACGTACCTTGACGATGAAGTCGGCTTTACGATAGAGATCCTCGGCCGAGGTGGCGATGTCTACGCCAGCCTCCTGGTAGACCGCATCCGGGTAACCCGCGGCATCGCCTGCGCCGGATTCGATCATGCAGCTGTGCCCAAGCTTTTGCAATTCGCGAGCGGAAGCGGGCGTCATCGCAACCCGAGCTTCGCCAGGAAAAGTCTCTCGTGGGGATCCGACAATCATGAAAAACTCCCTTGTCCACAGTGTGAAAGCATGCCAATACGTGACTAATTATGCGTCAGCGAGCTTAATTCTTACAGCAATTTTAACTATTGATTCACATGGAGATGTTTATTTCATCAGAAATTAGGGCCGAATCCCCTATTTATTTGTTGTTTCCCGCCCGGAACCTAGCTAGAGTTATGCTAGAGGCTAAAGAGTCTTTTTCTGCTCTGTCGTGACCGAAAAGATCCGGGGAAATACCACTGATGTATCGGGATGGCAAAGCTTGTGTTGAATGGCTTACGATATGAATATCAACAGACGTCATTTGTTAGGTAACACCTTGGCAGTGACTGCGACGGCATTGCTAGGTACATCTCGTGTTTTTGCCACAGCGGAAAATATGGATGCCGCGATCAAATCTATTGTTGGCGAAGTTGAAATTGGTACTGGCAGCTTGACGTTGACCGTACCGGAGATTGCCGAGAATGGTAACAGCGTTCCAGTATCGGTTAGCGTTGACAGTCCCATGACGAACGATGCTTACGTTGATTCGGTCGCGATTTTTACCGACCGTAATCCTAATCCAGAGGTCGCAACTTTTCGCTTCACGCCTGCCAGTGGCGAAGCTTTCGCGACAACGCGCATGCGCTTGGTGGAAACACAGAATGTGGTTGCCGTCGCCAAGTTAAGTGATGGAACGTTTGTCAGTGATACCCGATATGTCAAAGTGACCATTGGTGGTTGTAGCAGCGGTTGATCATGCGCAACAAACGATTTTCGAGCCTTGAGAACCAGGCACTGTCAGGAGCTTAGCAATGGCTGCCAAACCCCGAGTGAAAGTACCCAAGAAAGCCGCTGTCGGTGACATCATAAAAATAAAGTCACTGGTCAGTCACGCGATGGAGTCTGGTCATCGCAGGGATAGTGAAGGCAATGTTGCTCCACGCAAGATCATCAACAAGTTTGAATGCAAATTCAATGGCGAACTGGTTTTCGCCTGTGATATCGAACCCGCTGTCGCGGCTAACCCGTATTTCGAATTTCGGGCCAAGGTCATGGAGTCGGGTACATTTTCGTTTACCTGGACAGACGATGACGGCACAGTGATTGAAACTGAGAAGTCCATCGAGGTGAGCTGAGCATAGCTACACTGCAACACCGCTTCACTGGATGTTATCCCTGATGAGTAGAATTCGCTGGCAAGTTATTTCGATGGCCCTGATGCTCTGTGTCGGTAGTGTGTGTGCCTCCGGGAGTATCAAAGATCAATTGGACGCGGTGTTATCGATTCAGCCGGATACTGAATATGGCGAGTTTCTGGCCGGTGAATGTCTCACTTGTCACGTCAGTGTCGACTCTGGTGGGACAAATGATGCGAGCATTCCGCTTATTCATGGAAAACCTTCGGGAATTCTTATCCAAGCGTTACTCGAATACCGCGCGGAAATTCGGGAAAATCAGATCATGCGCTCTGTGGCGAGTCGTTTGACTGATGATGAAATAGCCGCGTTATCGGCTTGGTTCTCCCAACAGGAATAATGACAAGGGCTGTAAAAACGAAGTCTGTTAATGTACCTTGTCGAATAACCGGATAGACGATTTCCCAAGCAGCAGAGTCAACCATGAAAAAAATCTCAAGAAGGCAATTCAATGCCGCGCTCGGAATTGGTGCCACGACACTTGCCATGCCTACCGCGCTACTTGGGCAAGCGAAACCGAAGGTGGTTGTGATTGGAGGCGGTGCGGGTGGTGCAACTGCTGCAAAGTATATTGCCACGGGCGCCGATGGCGCTGTTGATGTCACATTGATCGAAGAGTCCAAGACTTACACATCGTGCTTTTTCTCGAACCTGTATCTTGGCGATGTACGCAGTTTCGATTCGATTACCCACAGCTATGACAAGCTCTCGAGTGATTATGGTATCAACGTCGTGAATGGTTACGCGATGGAGATCGATCGTGCTGCAAAGACAATCAAACTCAGAGATGGAAGTTCGGTTGCTTATGATCGGGTAGTCGTCGCGCCCGGTATTGATCTGATCTATGACAGTGTGCCGGGATACTCCGAAGAAGCCGCGAAAATTGCCCCTCATGCCTGGCAAGCAGGTCGGCAGACGCAACTATTAAAAGAAAAGCTCGATGCCTTGTCCAATGGTGACACGGTAGTTATGGTCGCACCGCCCAATCCGTATCGTTGCCCGCCAGGGCCCTACGAGCGTGTCTCGATGATGGCGCATCTGTTCAAGACCAAGGGCATGACCGATACCACCATTACCGTCCTTGATGCAAAGCCCAAATTTTCAAAGCAAGGACTATTTGCCGCGGGTTGGGAAAATCATTATCCCGGCATGATTGAATGGATTGGCCCGGATATCCATGGCGGCATAACGGGAGTCGATGTAGAGGCTGGAACTGTTGAAACAGATTTCGATACATTTGAGGGAGATTTACTGAACATCATACCGGCACAGATGGCAGGGGCTATTGCGGCGAATGCCGAACTGATTGATGATTCAGGCTACTGTCCGATAAACAGCGACTCAATGCGCTCGACAATTGACGAACATATCTTTGTCATTGGCGATGCCTGTATCGCTGATGCCATGCCAAAGTCTGGCTTTTCTGCCAACAGTCAAGCCAAAGTTGCGGCGCGTGCAATACTGGGTGATCTGATTCAGGCTCGTGTCTTTCCTGCCCGATATGCCAATACTTGCTGGAGCATGATCGGTACCGACGATGGCGTTAAGGTTGGCGCGCAATACGCATCTGTTGATGGCAAGATTGCCTCCACATCAACCTTTGTCAGTCAGGTCGATGAAGATGCCGCGACTCGTAAGGCCACGTTTGAAGAGTCGCTTGGTTGGTATGACGGCATAACACGCGATATTTTCTACTGAGTATGTCCGCAAAAGATTGGGTGAAAACGTAAGCGTGACTGGCGAAACCGATCTGGGAATAATGCTGTCGACCCTGTCTCCGCAATTGATGGATGGGGACTATGTTTTCTGTACGTTCCCCAACGCGGCTTATGGAGACCATGTGGAGCTTGAACCCATTGCATCGATTGATGAGCGCGAGGGGCTAACTCTGATCGTGACCAAGGCCAAGGCTGATCAACGTGGTTTGAGCTACGCGTCCGTATTCCGGGGAATCACCCTGACGGTCCATTCCAGTCTGGATGCGGTCGGGCTGACGGCCGCGTTCTCCGCCAAGCTCACCGAGCATGGCATCAGTGCAAACGTGGTCGCCGGTTTTTATCACGATCATATCTTTGTTCAGCAGGAAGACGCTGCAAATGCGATGTCAGCACTCGGAGAATTTGCCCGTTAAACATGCCGCTATCGGTGTTCTGTTGTCGGGGTAGCACCCTACAGGATAAGTTGTATTGACAACTTGACTGATTTGTCAGTATCCTTGTGGCTCGACTTGTAATGAGATGCGGGATGCCCGTGCGCTGATGTCTCTGAATACCCATTCTCCGGTCCCCCTTTACAGGCAGCTTGCCGAGCAAATTGGTGCCGATATCGATGCGGGCGTGTATGCCGTTTCTACGCGAATTCCTTCTGAAACGGAATTTGCCGATCGATTGTCAATTGGGCGGCCAACTGTCCGACAAGCAACCGATCTGCTGGTTCGTCAGGGACGCCTTGAGCGTCGGCGTGGCTCTGGCACCTATGTATTACCGCCGTCGAAATCCATCGATCTATTTTCATTGGCTGGCACCAGTGCAGCCTTGAACAAAAGCGGGCAAGCCGTAACACTGGAACTGGTACAAGGGCCGGTTCTTGAGCGCTTCGAAGCCGAAGCAGACGACGTTGACCAAATAGGAAAGCGAGACAACAAGCAAGATAATAAACAAAGCAGCAATCAAGATAACGACACAGCAGTCGAGTACTTGCGTATCGAGCGTAAGGCCTGCGTGGACAATATGCCGGTGATGTACGAAACCCTGCGTTTCGATGCGTCATTGTTTGGAGGCCTGGAAAAGCACAACATCGCCAATCAGTCCTTGTCGGCATTGGTCAGAGATGTTTTTTTTCTCGAACCGACATCGGCCAATCAAACTTTTTTTGCCATCATTGCCGATAAAAAACTGGCCAGACAACTTGACGTAATAAAAGGTACTCCACTGCTACATGTGCATCGAGAACTGCACTTCGGTGAAAATATCAGTGCCTTGCACGCTGACATAATCTGTCGAACCGATCATTTTGAATTTTCACAAACTCTCTACCCCGCTCAATCGGATGTTCGAGCCGCGGGCTGATACAACAGGCCATACAAGAGAACTTAAGTTATGCGAAACCAGGGTTATTTCAGTCAGTTCGGCGGTGCTTTCATCCCTGAGATACTCGTGCCGACGTTTGACGAACTCGAGACCGCCTATCTAGAGGCGCGCGAGGATCAGTCCTTCTGGGACGAGTACCTGTCGTTGATGTCAACTTACTCCTGTCGGGCAACACCGATCACTCGTCTTGACAATATGTCGGCAGAGCTCGGTGGTGCCAGCATCTATGTCAAACGCGAAGACCTAAACCATACGGGTGCGCATAAAGCCAACAATGTCATGGGGCAGGGCTTGCTGACAAAACGTATGGGCAAGACACGTGTCATTGCCGAGACGGGTGCGGGGCAGCATGGTGTTGCAACTGCCACCATGGCAGCGAAATTCGGCTTTGACTGCACCATCTATATGGGAGCTCATGATGTTGCACGGCAACGTCCCAACGTATTCTGGATGGAACAGATGGGAGCGACTGTCGTGGCCGTGACAGAAGGCAGTCAGACATTGAAAGATGCGATAAATGAAGCATTTCGTGACTGGGTGACGAATATGGACAACACGCACTATGCGCTGGGAACCGCCTGCGGTCCTTACCCGTTTCCGGAGATGGTCAGCTGGTTTCAGTCGGTCATCGGAACTGAAGCGAGACAGCAGATGCTGGAGCGAACCGGTGCATTGCCGTCCAAGGTTTATGCCTGTGTCGGCGGTGGGTCGAACGCCATGGGTATCTTCAGTGGTTTCATGGATGATAATGAGGTTGAACTTATTGGTGTTGAGGCAGGTGGACGAGGCAAGGGCACTGGCGAGCATGCAGCGCGACTGGCATATGATGATGCCAGCATTGGAGTCGCGCAGGGTTACAAGACGTATTTTTTACAGGATCGTGATGGTCAGATGCTAGATACTCATAGTGTGTCAGCCGGCCTTGATTACGTCGGCGTGTCACCCATACTGAGCCATCTGCATGAGTCCAAACGTGTTCGCTTCGAAGCCGCTACAGACAACGATGTTGTCGCGGCCATGCAAAGGACTGTCAGTCGGGAGGGCTTGATTCCCGCACTTGAATCATCACATGCCTTTGCACAAGCGTACAAGGAAGCACCCATGCTGTCGCCTGATGAAAATATTCTGATCAATATGTCGGGTCGTGCAGACAAGGATATCTTTACCGTGGCGGATGCTATCGATGATCCGAAGTGGCGAGAATTCATCATCAACAAGGCGGATGCTTATCGCCGGGAGAGCCACAATGGCTAAGTACGAAACCAAACTCGAGCAATCCATTCGTGCCGCACGTGAAAAGAAAGATTTATTGCTGATGACGCACATCGTACTCGGTTACCCGAGCTTTGATGATTCCTTGCGGGTCGTCGAAGATATGGTCAAGGCCGGTGTTGATCTGATGGAGCTGCAAATTCCTTTCTCGGAGCCGATGGCCGATGGTCCCGTCATCCTCAAAGCGAATTCTGAAGCCTTGAAAGCCGGTGCGACCGTAGAGCAAAGCTTTGCGATGGCGGAACGCATAACTCGCGAATTCGATATCCCGTTTTTGTTCATGACGTACTACAACATCCTGTTCTGCCAAGGTGTTGACGAATTCGTCAAGCGCTGTGAATCCATTGGTATTCAAGGTTGTATCGTGCCCGATTTACCTCCCGCTGAAGGGCAAGACTATCTCGATGCAATGGATGCTGCGAAGCTCGCCCCGGTGCATATTTTCACACCTAATACCCCAGAACCTCGCATGCGTGTTCTCAACGACAATAGCGCCGGGTTCATCTATAGCGTGGCACGTAAGGGTGTAACCGGGAAGGACACAGCATTCTCTGATGATCTGGCAGACTATCTAAGTCGTTGCCGAGCCAACACCGATTTACCGCTGGCGGTAGGATTTGGTGTGAAATCTCGAGAGGACGTGGAATTTTTGCGCGGAAAAGCCGATATTGCAGTCGTGGGTTCCGAGACTATTCGTGTTTTGGAACAGGATGGCGTTAGTGCTGTCAGACCGTTTATCGAGACGCTGGTTGCCTGATATCGGGAATGAGTTTTGGACATCTGAAACCCGTTTCAGAGGTAAGGAATAACGTTTGATGGAATTTTACAGAGGAAGCGAGGCATGAACTTCTCAAAATCTGACGAGGCTGTAGCCGCCCTGTCGCGCGAGCAATATCGAGTGACTCAGGAAAACGGCACCGAGCGCCCGTTCACCGGCAAGTACGACAAACATCGTGAACCGGGTATTTATGTTGACGTGGTATCAGGCGAACCCTTGTTCGCCTCATCTGACAAGTTTGATTCGGGATGTGGTTGGCCGAGTTTCACCAAGCCCATTGTGGACGAACATGTCAAAGAGCTAAGTGATCATACGCACGGCATGAAACGTACTGAAGTGCGTTCAGCGCACGGTGACAGTCATCTGGGTCATGTATTTCCAGACGGTCCCAAGGCCCAGGGTGGCTTGCGCTATTGCATCAATTCGGCCAGCCTGCGTTTTGTTCATCGTGATGATATGGAAGCACAAGGCTACGGTGACTTAATCAATCAAGTAGAAGGGGTTGCATCATGAGTGAACGTGCAGTGTTGGCCGGGGGCTGTTTCTGGGGTATGCAGGATTTGATCAGAAAGCTACCAGGTGTCGAGAAAACACGAGTTGGATATACAGGCGGTGATGTACCCAATGCCACCTATCGTAATCATGGTACGCATGCCGAGGGTATTGAAATTCAGTTTGATCCGGCTGTTATCAGCTTTCGTCAGTTGCTCGAGTTCTTTTTTCAGATTCATGATCCGAGCACGAAAAATCGACAGGGCAATGATGTTGGTCTGTCCTATCGCTCTGGCATTTATTATGTCAATGAAGCGCAAAAAGCCGTCGCTGAGCAAACGATTGCTGATGTCAATGCGTCGGGAATCTGGCCCGGCACAGTAAGTACAGAGGTAAAACCTGCGGGTGATTTCTGGGAGGCCGAAGCCGAACATCAGGATTATCTCGAACGCTACCCACAGGGCTATACGTGTCACTTCCCACGTGCTGACTGGGTATTGCCTGTAGCCGCGACCGTCGAGTAAGGCATCGCGCTGTTTTGTCGATCAAGGCCGCACGAACACTTCGCGCGAACATATCACGAAGGAACACGACATGAAAGACGCTGTAATCGTATCGACCGCCCGTACGCCGATTGGTCTTGCCTTTCGCGGTTCCTTGAACAACATCAAGTCGCCAACCATGATGGGCCATGCCATAGGCCATGCAGTGTCGAGATCCGGTGTTGATCCTGCCGAAATCGATGATGTTGTTATCGGCACGGTGCTCACCGGTGGCACCGGCGGGATGAATGTTGCGCGACTTGCTTCGCTTGCCGCGGGACTGCCGGTCTCGGTGTCAGGGCAAACCATTGATCGACAGTGTTCTTCCGGTCTGATGGCAATAGCGACGGCGGCCAAGCAAATTATCGTAGACGGTCAATCAGTGGCGGTCGCTGGCGGGCAGGATAATATTTCAGCGGTACAGAACGATTATATGAAATGGGTTGCCACAGAAAAAGACCCGGCTGTTGTGGCGAATGCCGAGCATGCCTATATGCCGATGTTGAAAACGGCCGAGCATGTCGCTGATGTCTATTCGATCAGTCGTGAGGCTCAGGATGAATATGCGGTTGAATCTCAGGCACGTACGGCGCGTGCGCAGGAAGCCAACTTGTTCGATGATGAAATCGTACCCATTGATGCGGTAAAAATCGTGCGTAACAAGGAAACAGGCGAGGAGACGACCGAAGCTGTCACCTTGAGCCGTGACGAGGGAAATCGCCCTGGTACGACCACCGACGCGCTTGCCAGACTGAAACCGGTTATTGAAGGTGGTCTCGTCACCGCCGGTAATGCCAGTCAACTTTCCGATGGCGCATCAGCTTGCGTGGTGATGGAGGCAAAACTTGCGGAGCAACGCGGACTGCAACCCTTGGGGATTTATCGCGGCATGGCTGTGGCAGGTAATGCGCCGGAAGAAATGGGTATTGGGCCAGTGTACGCGATACCCAAATTATTGAAAGCCAACGGTCTTAAACTTGACGACATTGATCTGTGGGAATTAAATGAAGCGTTCGCCTGTCAGGTGCTTTATTGTCGTGATCATCTCGGTATTGATCCGGCCATCTATAATGTCAATGGTGGTGCCATATCCATCGGTCATCCGTATGGTATGACGGGCGCACGCCAGGTTGGTCATATCCTCATTGAAGGAAAACGTCGCGGCGCCCGCTATGTCGTAACCTCAATGTGTATTGGTGGTGGGATGGGGGCAGCCGCGTTGTTTGAAATTGCCTGACGCGTATTCGACATTGTTTGATGTGTCGTCGCAATTAACTGATGCGCGTTCGATGAAGCTCGTTCTATGAAGCTATATCGTCACACGCGATATTACCGTTTATCTTGATCACACATCTCCGGGTCGAATCACATAGCCTGTGCGCCGGTTGATAGTGCGTAGCACCAGGCTTGATTGAATACGTGAGACCCCCGGCATCTTGCCAAGCGTCTCACGATAAAACCGTTCGTAGTCTTCGGTATCTTTTACCGCTATTCTGAGTATGTAGTCGGATTCGCCAGTCATCAGAAAGCATTCAAGAATCTCGGGTATCTCCTTGACCGATGATTCAAAGCGGGTCAGTGCTTCTTCATGCTGCGTTTCGAGGCTGACCCCAATAAAGAACTCCATCGCGTAGCCAAGCTTTTTACCGTCAACGCGCGCGCCATACCCTTGAATGAATCCGCTGTCTTCGAGTTGCTTTATTCGACGGTGACAGGCCGAGGGCGACAAGGCGACTTGTTCAGCGAGCTCTGCAATCGATCGCCTGCTGTCTTCCTGCAGGGAGCTCAACAGGCGCTGATCGATACGATCCATGGGAAATATTCCTGAAATAATCCAATTTACTCGAAATATATTCGAAATACAGCGAATAAATCCGAAATTTAAGGAAATAATGTAAACGCTGCTGTCATATCTTCTGTGAAAGCGTTCGAAACAGGGAAAGCAAACATGAAGATCGGTGTACCCAAGGAAATCAAGAATCACGAGTATCGCGTCGGCCTGACACCAGAGAGCGTGTCCGAGGCTATCTATCAGGGGCACGAGGTGATGGTTGAAGCTGCCGCCGGATCGGGTATCGGTGCTGACGACGACGCCTACATTGCGGCGGGCGCGTCGATTGTGTCTACACCAGCTGAGATATTTGACTGGGCCGAGATGATCGTCAAGGTCAAGGAGCCGCAAGCTGACGAACGCAAAATGTTGCGAGAAGGGCAAATTCTTTACACCTATTTGCATCTTGCTCCGGATCCTGATCAGACCCGCGATCTGGTTGAATCGGGTGCTGTGTGTATCGCTTATGAAACAGTGACTGATGCTCAGGGTGGTTTGCCACTTCTCAAACCCATGAGTCAGGTGGCCGGGCGCATGTCCATTCAAGCCGGGGCTACCGCGCTTGAAAAAGCGCATGGCGGTCGCGGTGTTTTACTCGGTGGTGTGCCGGGCGTGACGCCCGGAAAAGTCGTCATCGTTGGCGGGGGTGTTGTTGGTTTCAATGCTGCGCAAATGGCGGTTGGTTTGCATAGCCAGGTGAGCATTCTTGATCGCAGCCCACCGCAACTTGAACGCCTGTCCAATCATTTCGAGGCGAGTGCGAGCGTCATCTATTCAACCAAGGCCGCCTTGGAAGAATTGATTGCCGACGCTGATCTTGTCATTGGCGCTGTTTTGATTCCGGGTGCTGCTGCGCCAAAGCTGGTCACTCGTGACATGCTCAAGACCATGAAAAAAGGCGCCGTGCTGGTGGATGTGGCTATCGATCAAGGAGGTTGTTTTGAAACGTCAAAAGCCACAACGCATGCAGAACCAACTTACTTCGTTGATGATGTAGTGCATTACTGTGTCGCCAATATGCCGGGTGGTGTGGCTCGTACATCGACATACGCCTTGAACAATGTCACCTTGCCTCACGCATTGCAGATTGCCGCGAACGGATGGCGACAGGCCTTACGAAATGATGCACATTTAAAAAATGGTTTGAATGTCTGTCACGGAAAAGTGACATGTGAACCTGTTGCGCGCGATTTGGGCTATGACTACGTCACAGCAGACAGCGTACTGTAATTCCTGTCAGAAGGTGTATTAGAGTGCCTGGGCATTCGTTTTCCTTTGTGTGGTGAATGGTATGCCGTATGCCCTTGAAGCGCATGATGGCATCCAGGCCTGGCATCCTGACATCCTGACATCCTGACATCCTGACAGGGAGGGCCTTGATTGCTGATCGACCAAATACCCAGC
>CAYUZB010000032.1:0-32078 GCA_964449565.1 uncultured Granulosicoccaceae bacterium
TTAATAACAAGACCACCTATTGTGAATCAGATTTAGATTGCACATTTGTATTCGTATGTAATTGCGTCGTCATTTACCAACACGTCAATTACGATATGGACGCAACGCATTACATCACTGTCGCTTTATTTTCGATCAACATAGGTTGTGCAAATGCTGCGCAACACGATGCTTCGGAAATAGAAAATGATCATGTGCCTGAATGCACGCCCCTGCTAAGCGACAGTCACAAACTTCTTATAACCCAATGTGAATCAATCAACATTTCTGCGTCAACAGAACGCGGTGATTCGATCGTTATTGAATCCAAAGGAACCGGGAATTCGATAGTCATTCGCATGGGATCAACCGATGATTCAATCGATACTCAAGAATCAATCAACGATGATTCAACACGCCAGGAAAAATCCGAAGCAGAGCTAATTGAGAGATTACTAAAAAGGCGAGATCTATCTCCTAAGGCAATTCAACGGCACATCGATCGAATAAAAGAAAGGAAATTAAAAAACACGAAAAAGCGATCTGAATGCATTGAAGGACAAAACTGCATCGATGTAAAAACAGAATATCCAATTGATGAACTAAAACTGGAATCTTCAAAATGAACCAGCTTCTCTCTTCATTAATTTACCCAAACGAAAGCTCGCCGAAACACACAACATTACCGGCAAAGTTTCGTACCGAACCAGTACGGTTCATTTGTAGTGCCCTTTAAACCGGTGTCGAAAGACACTATTTCGGCCGTTTAGCGGTCATATTTTTAGGAAATAATCATGTTAAAGAAAAGTCTTATAGCAATCGGAGTGGCGGCCGCTATCCCCGCTGTCTCTTTCGCAGATATCACTAGACCAGACGAGCTGGTAGCTCCCGACAAAGATTTGCCCGTCATAACAATTAACGGCGATGTCTGGGTTTCTCCAAACGACCGAGGAACTACAGGCAACCGTTCTGAAATTAGTCAGCAAAGCAGCTTCAACGCCGCTTATGTTGATCAAGCTTTAGACGACGGTGCTTCTAGCTCCCTGATCTACCAAGGCGATTACGGCAGCCATCTGTCTGTCGTTGACCAGGATGGTACTGATGCTATCTCGGTAATCTTGCAAACAGGTCTTTCACAAACCGCTGTTGTATCCACAAGTAATTCTGGAAAAACAAGTACTTCAAATGTATTTCAGCAAGGTGGTGAGTACAACGTCGCGACCGTCGATCTCGATGGTTCTTCAAACGCAAGCACAGTCCTTCAGGATGATTCATGGGGTTCAGTCGCTTACGTTGATATCAGCGGTGTTCGTAACAACAGCAATGTATATCAGACTGGCACAAGCCAAACAGCAGATGTTGATATCGCTTATAGTGAAGACAACACAGTCCGTGTAAATCAGTGGGGAGTAGACAATACTGCTGATGTGGATATCCTAGGAGGCTACGTAAACATTGTAGACATTGAACAAAATGCTGCAGGTTCAACTGTCAATGTTCGCTCTGCAGATTCTTTTGATAACGTCATTAGAGCTGGTCAAGACTATAGCTTCGGCGACACTATCGATGTAAATAACCAGAATTCAGAAGGCTCCAGAATTGACCTTCGACAAACTAATTCTTGGGGAAGCAAAATCGAAGTTGCCGTCGGCGGGTCATCATTTACTGACATTGACGCGACACAAACCGGTGAAGGCAACTACCTGGGCGTCCGAAATACTGGCTCAGATAGTAACGATATCGCCTCCGCACAACGCGGTTGGGAAAACGGAGCAGATATCGACATCGTGAGAGAGTCTGACGAAAATGATGTACTCACTCTTCAAAAAGGTACTGCTAACTATACCGATATCGACTTGGCGCGCTCTTCATATAATGATATCGGCGTCGACCAAACCGGCTTGAAAAATACTGCAGTTGTCAATCTGGCGAGTGCCAACAACAACCACGTTGGTGTTGCACAGTACGGTGACTTTAACACCGCAAATGTCGACCTTGACACTAACGGCAACACTGTAAAAATTGAACAAAATGGTTGGAACAACCATGCTTGTTCATCTTCAACTGGTTCTTGCAGCCACACTTACTAATAGCACCAGCAACACATCAACTTATTTTAGTTGATGATTTGAATGCCTGTCTGCACCACTACGCAGACAGGCATTCATTCACAGGAAAAACCATGTCTACATACAAATCAGTTATTTCGTTGCTAGCAACCATGTCATTAGGCTTTGTAAGCTTGACTCAAGCTTCGGAAATCGAGATCTATCAAAACAGCGAATCTTCTGATATCCGTATCAATCATGACGTCAATCCAAATGATATCGATGTGGATTTGCGTCAAATAGGTTCCAGCAATTCAATAGGTTTGAATTTTCAGAGCCCGGTAACGGCCAATATTTTACAGAATGCCAATCACAGTTCAATCGACATGCTCATCCTGGAGTCAGTTGGCCTGCTAGATATCAAGCAATACGGACATTCAAATCAAATCGAAGCGAATGTTTCAGATAGCGTCTCTCGAATTGATTTGAATCAAAGTGGTGATGACAACATTCTCAATATAGATATAAACAATGCGCTGGATTTCCTTGATGTAAATCAATACGGAAATTCCAACAACATTGAATTCAAGCACTCGGGATACGGCGGCACTTCTGCTTTAACACAAGGTGGCTCGGGTAACAGCCTTGAGGTCATCACATCTTCAGGTGGCCTGTCGGTAAACGTCACACAGGAAGGCACTGGAAGCTCTGTCAAGATCATCAATGGATTTGAAAACTTATGAATAACAAACACTTAAAACGGGCGTACTGGTCGCCCCTGTGGGGCTGCTTGTTTTGGTTCATATCAACCTTCAACTCAGCCACCGCGAATAACGAACTTGCACTCCAACAGTCACAATTATATGTATTCGCAACTGATGTTCGATCACCCTATGCATATGACATCGTAAATCACTTGACCCTCATGCTAATCACCGAAGGGTTGAGCGTTACAAAGAACTTCAAGGTTGTGGAAAGGGCAATACGCGGAGCACAAATTTCTCTGGAATTGAGATCAGACGAAACCGTGATTGGCGCCGTACCACTTAATGACAAGCGCCAACTCACCAGGGAAGACCCTAGCGAAATTGCGAAAAAACTCCTGAGCGCAGTAAAGCAAAGTGGATTCTTAATTTCCGCTTCGCCGCTCTAGCATGAAAACTTACAATATTAATAATATTTTGATAGGAATTAAGATGAAAAGAATAAACATACTACTCATCGTCGCAGCATTCCCTATGGGTAATTTTGCTGCTGCTTCTGAACTGCTTTATCGACCAATAAACCCTTCGTTTGGCGGAAATCCAAACAACAGTACGCATTTATTTTCACTTGCGAACACACAAAACCAGTTTCTCCCTGGTAGAGAGCAGTTGACACCACTTGAGGAATTCAATGAACGCTTACAACGCGCATTACTCGGCCGAATTTCAAGCGCGGTATCGCAGGATATTCTGGACGGAGATGGAAATATTGTCCCAGGTGTATTCGAAACTCTTGATTACACAATAAATATTACTGATCTCGGTGGTGGTGTGATGCGTATCGACACAACCGACAAAGCCACTGGCAATGTGACCACAATTGAAGTCAGAAACGATATCGACCCATTATAAAAATAAATTAACACGGAACGTCACCAGGTAGAACCGGGAATCAATCATGTATAAATTACTAGCACTATTATCACTAACAATTAGCGGGTGCGCTTCTATTACTCCTCAAGGCGATTTTCAACAACCGTTTGATCGAGCGACGCCTACTGCCAGCACAGATACCTTCGAGGAATTAATCACTCTGCCCCGACCTGTTGGTGCGATTCCCGCGGCAATCTACCAATTCCGCGATCAGACAGGACAATACAAGCCTGACCCATCCAATAACTTATCTACTGCAGTCACCCAAGGCGCTGAATCAATATTGGTCAAGGCTTTGCTCGATTCAAGATGGTTTGTGCCGTTAGAACGTTCGGGCTTGCAAAACATTTTGACAGAACGAAAAATTATCCAGACAGCAAATCTCGAAAAATCCGGCAATCAGTCAGTATTGCCCGCGATGAGCGCGGCACGAGTTGTTTTCGAAGGTAGTATTGTTTCCTATGATTCCAATACACGAACCGGCGGCAGTGGTTTACGCTTTCTCGGTGTTGGTGGTTCGCATACCTACCGCGAGGATCGAGTAACGGTCAATTTAAGAGTCATCAATACTGAGAACGGTACCATTCTGCACAGTGTAAACAGTACCAAGACTATCTTTTCACGTCAGCTAAGTTCCGGGATTTTCAGCTTTGTCGATGAAGACAAAATACTGGAAGCAGAAGCGGGTTATTCATACAATGAACCTTCACATGTCGCGGTCGTTGAAGCAATCGAGTCCGCCCTGATCAACATCATTGCCGACGGCATTATTCGCAATACCTGGTCACTTGCTGATATTCAAGGCATTTCCAGCGAAGCGTTTGATCGCTATATCACTGATTCCGACCGAGATCAGTTCCTGGCACAAAAAACTGCTCAGGCGGAAGCTACGGCAGAACGACGTCGCGTAGCCTTGGCCGTACAAGAGCGCCTGAAGCGCGGATTTTCCGCCGCCAACAAATACTATGAAGATACCGCAGAAGAACGGCGCAGAATCAGGCAAAAAGCCGCAGCCCAGGTCGTACGCAAGCAAAAAGCCAAGAGCCGCAAAACGGACAAGCAGACGCAGACTTTAGCCGCAGCACCAAAACAAGTTCAGAGTCGGCAGCCCGCCAACGCAGGAAATCAAGTTGTCAATGCGAGTAACCAAACACCTCAGCAAACTAATCAAATACCGATTCCAGCCGAATTGATTGAAAAACAGGCGCAACAACTATTGAGATTGCAGGCAGACTTGCAAATCCGTGCAGCAAAACAAGCGTACAACAACGCTATGTACGCGCGAGAGCTGCTAAGACAACAGGAGAACGCTAATCAGAATCGCACAGTAGAGCCATTAGCAGAACCAATAGCGGAACCAACAGTTGCCAAGGAACCAACGGTAACCCAAGCAGTCACAACCTCAGAGCGCGTGGCCGTTGATAACACATCATCGGCGGGCACATCATCGACGGACACAGTAGCGGCGGACACAACAGCGACTGACGCAAGAACGTCAAACACATTAAAACGTGACGCACAGTCAGCACCGACACCTACCGCTGACCCCGAGTCGAAACAAACCGACTCACAATCTACACACAGCAAACCTTATCCGGTCAGTCCACCTTGGCTAGATGTATCGATGCGCTAAATGGATGATCATTGAATTTAATAAACGTTGACAAACATAGCGCATTGTTTATCAGCTCGAGTAATCAAACGGCCACTGACGCAAAACGTTTTCAGAACGCTCAGGCCCCGTTGACACAATATGAATCGGTACCTCGACCAGCTCTTCGAGCCGCGCGATATAACGGCGTGCAGCTTCCGGAAGTTCGGACCATTCAGTAACTCCTGCAGTTCGATCCTGCCAACCGGGCATTTCTTCGTAAACCGGTTGGCAGGCTGCCAGGTCTTCAGCACCCACGGGGGGTATCGAGCTGCGCTGTCCATTTATGTCATAAGCAACACAGATCTTTACTGTCTCCAGTGTGTCCATGACATCGAGTTTGGTCAGGCAAATACCCGTCAAGCCATTGAGCATGCTTGCGCGTTTTACAGCAACGGCATCGAACCAGCCACAACGTCGCTGCCGTCCGGTGGTTGCGCCAAATTCATGCCCTCTTTCACCCAGCTCTTCTCCAACCTCATCGAACAACTCTGTCGGGAATGGCCCAGCACCGACTCGAGTCGTGTAGGCCTTGGTAATGCCAAGGACATAATCGATTGCATTGGGGCCACAGCCACTACCGCTACAGGCATTGCCAGCGACGGTATTTGAAGAGGTCACAAACGGATAAGTGCCATGATCAACGTCGAGCAAGGTACCTTGCGCGCCCTCAAACATGATCCGGCTGCCGGCGTTACGTTGTGTATGAATCAACTCGGGAATGTCAGCCACCAGTGGTTCAAGTCGTCGTGCCTGATCACGTGCCGTGGCCTTGATTTCTTCAACGTCCACTAAAGGCATACCATGGCCAGCCAAGGTGGCATTGTGGTAGGCGCAAGTCACTTCGACTTTTTTATCAAAACGTTCCAGATCCAGTAAATCCTGAATACGAATGGCACGGCGCGCGACCTTGTCTTCATAAGCAGGCCCGATACCTCGACCTGTCGTCCCGATAGCCTCACGACCGGCAGCTTTCTCACGCGCCTGATCCAGTGCTATGTGATACGGCAATATCAATGGGCAAGCGCCGCTGATCACCAGCCGTTCTTCAACCGGTACACCCCGAGCCTTCAACATGTCTATCTCGGCAAACAAGGCCTCCGGTGATACGACTACACCATTACCGATCACGCAGGTCACACCGTCGCGCAGTACACCACTGGGTATCAAGTGAAGTACGGTTTTCTCATCACCGATGACCAACGTATGGCCCGCGTTGTGCCCACCCTGAAATCTGATGACCATTGACGCTTGTTCAGTCAACAAGTCTACAATCTTGCCTTTTCCCTCATCCCCCCACTGGGTTCCGAGCACGAGCACACTGTCAGCCATAGCTAATAAGGCCTTGAATAGTTGTCTTAAAGGGGAGTGATCGACTGAACGGTCCAGCGATCGTCGAGTTTTACCAATGTTCGATTACAGGCGCTAAGCTGCGCTGATTCGCCAGAACCGGGAAGTGCAACCACGACACGTTCGCCAGCGTCGCGTAGCGATTTGATAGTCGACCATGCATCCGTCGCGGCACTGGCTTCAACAAAGATGCCAGTCACCACGGTGGCATCGGCAGAGGCTGCTCCAGAATCTGCTCCAGACTCCGCAAGACGGACCAAGTCTCCACTAAAACCTGTAGCGGGTCGCGAGCGTCCAAACGCTTCGCCAATGTCATCATAGCGCCCACCACGCGCCAATTCCTTACCAGCCATGTCATACAAACCAAACAACATTCCGGTGTGATAACGATAACCACGAAGCTCTGACAAGTCGACGTGAATATTGACATCCGGGTGTGTTTGTTGAATCGCCGCTATTACCTTGTCAAGTCTGCTTAACGCGGAACTAACGCCACTTGTCAGTTCAAGATCAGTCCTCGCCTTTTCAATCACTGCTGCATCGCCACGCAAGGTTGGCAGCTTCGCCAGACACCGCGTAGCCGGATTGTTATCAATTGGCGCCAGCAACGCTTCGAGCTCCGGAACAGAGCCTGTTTGCAATGCGGCGAAAATACTATCGACAATGGCGGGCGCCAGGTTTGAAGCATCCGCCAATGCTGCAAAGACACCAACATGTCCAAGATCAAGGAGCAAATCCTGAGGCTTGATGTCAGCAAGTAGAATCGTATCGAGCATCAGGCGAATGATTTCAATATCACTGGCTTCACCGGCGTGACCAAACAGCTCAGCGCCAAACTGAAACGGGGTACGACAGCCGCCAGCACCATCGCTACGTGCCTTTACAACAGAGCCGGTATAGAAAAGCCGATTGGGCAGCTCGCAGCGCATGGCATGGGCATCGATGCGCGCGACTTGCGGCGTCATATCCGCCCGGATGCCAAGTGTGCGGCCGTTGTTCTGATCCACGAGCTTGAACGTCTGCAAGTCCAAGGTCTCACCAGTACCCGTCAACAAGCTATCGATATATTCGATCAGTGGTGGCATGACGAAGTCGAACCCCCATGCCTGGCAGCGGTCGATAATCCGTCTACGCAGCTGCTCCACCCGTGCGGTGGCGGCAGGCAGGAGTTCATTGACCCCATCTGGCAATTGCCAGCGGTCGGTGCCGAAATCGTTCACGGTGATGTTTTACGGGTTGCTAGCGAATGAAGCCAAGAAGGACAACACCGACAATCATACTTGACAAGCCGACGAGACGCATCTGCGACTCGTCAACTTCCAGCATTCGTCGGATCATGGTCTTGTAACCCCCAGGGCTGAGAAACGGCATGATGCCCTCAAACACCAGTACCAGACACAACCCTGTCAGGATATCTTGCAGCAATTATTTTGCTGGTGCCGCGTTCAAAGCACCATTGAAATACTTGAAAAATTCTGAATCAGGTTTCAGTAAAAGTACGTCGTTACCCCCGCCGAAGGCTTTACGGTAGGCGCTCAAACTGCGATACAGATTGTAGAATTCCGGATCCTGCGTATAGGCCTCAGCGTAAATCTTGGCCGATTCAGCGTCGCCGGTACCCCGAGTCTCTTCGGCCTGCGCGTAGGCGTTTGCCAACGTCTGTTCGCGAATTCTGTCAGCTTCGGCGCGAATCTTCTTGGCCTGCTCTTCACCCTCTGAACGGATTTCCCGTGCGATCTTGGCACGATCTTTTTCCATACGCTGGAAGACCGACTCACGAACATCATCCGGCAATTCCACTTTCTTGATACGCACGTCAAAGACTTCAATACCCAGCTCTCTGGCTTGACCATCAACCGCGACGAGAATCTCTTCTCGCAAGGTTGACCGTGCCGAGGAAACAACCTCCCGCACCGTGCGCTTACCAAAGGCATCTTTGACACCTTCACGAATGAACTGCGTCAATCGGCTATTGGCACGACTTTCCAAGCCGCCAAGGCGTATGTAGAAATCCTCGGGATCAGCAACCCGCCATTTGATGAAGGAATTGACGATAACGTTCTTTTTCTCGCTTGTGAGCACTCGCTCCGGTTTGACATCAAGGGTCAGCAAGCGCTTGTCAAACTTGATGACTCGGTGAACCATAGGCAGTTTGAAATGCAGGCCCGGATCAAATTCGGAGTCAGTTATTTCGCCAAGGCGAAGCTTGATCGCCTTTTGACTTTCATTAACGGTAAAGAACATCGAGCTGAGCAGTAACAAGGCCAATGCTGCAATGACCAGCGTCAAAGGATTGTTCAGGCGGTTCATCGCAAGGCCCCTCTATCGCGCGAACGCCCGTTTCCACGAGTGCTGTTGATAGCGTCGTTGGACAACTCTTCGAATCGCGTTCGATCCAAGGGCTGAATGGATCCACCAGACGGTGAATTCTGGTTGGTGGAAGTGTTCCCTGATTTCTGCTCCATCAATTTGTCGATCGGCAGATACATCAGGCTGTTGCCACTGTCATTGTCCACAAGCACTTTGCTGGTGTTGCTAAGAACTTCTTCCATGGATTCGATATACAGGCGATCACGCGTCACCTCTGGGGCTTTTTCGAATTCCCCAAGCAGAGACAAAAAGCGGCGCGATTCACCCGTTGCAGCCTGCACCACTCGCGTCTTGTATGCTTCTGATTCTTCCAGATAACGTTGCGCGTCACCTCGCGCCCGCGGCAAGATTTCCCGCATGTACGCTTCGGCCTCGTTAATAAAACGTTCCTTGTCCTCTCGTGCCTTGATCGCATCGGAGAATGCTGCCTGCACCTCTTCAGGTGGTTGCGCCCGTTCAAGGTTGACTGACGTTATCGAGATACCCGCTTCATATTGATCCAGTACCGTTTGCAGATCGTCCTTGGTCGCACTCCAGATAGCATTACTACCGGTGGTCAGCACCGAATCCAGAAGCGTCGATCCAATGACTTCACGCAAGGCGGCTTCGACCACCGACTCAAGCGTCTCATCGGGCCCACGTACCCTGAACAGGAAGTGTTCGGCACTCTTGATGTTGTACTGAACCGCCAAATCGATATCGACCATATTCTCGTCCTGAGTCAGGATCAGTTGATCGGTCAGGCGAGTGGTTCGGATCTGTTCCACATCAACCTTCTCCACCTCCTGAACTGGCCAGGGAATGCGCCAATGAGGTCCGGGGGTTGTGGTCTTGACGTGTTTGCCAAATTGCGTGACAACGCCAGCTTGCGCGGGTTGAATCAGATAGATACCAGACAGCACCCACAAACCGACAAGCACTGCTGCAATCAGCCCGATCCCTTTTCCGGACAGGCTTCCGCCCGGTAGATTTGGACCCCGGGTAGCACCACCGCCGCCATTTCCGCCGCCTTGCTTGCCGCCACTGAGATCTGCAAACCACTTCTTGATATTTTTGAAGACGTCATCGAGATCCGGTGGGCCGCCGCCAGAATTCTTGCGATTGCCCCAGGGATCGTTATCGTTACCGCCTGGCTCGTTCCAAGCCATATTATGTATATGCTCCAAAAGTTACCGGCAAGCCGCCGGCCAACACGTTATTGTATTAAGCCCGGGATGAGGCCGCAAGCTCCCCGACCACGGGGGACAGTTTGTTGATACGGTGTTCACGAGCTAATCGTTCATAATCTGACTTATCCATGGCCAATCTAATGTCAACCGAGCCATCTTCAAGCTGGTGCTCCTCAATTATCGCATTCGCAGCAAATAACTGAGCCCGAAGTTTCCCCTGCGCCGGAGTTACCCGCAACCAACCCTCCGTCCAACCACCGGAGACTCTAATGGCAATCGCCTCCAGAAGTCCGTCCAAACCGTCATTTTTCAATGCAGACACCCAAGCTGAGGCCGGTTCGCCATTTTCAGCCAATTCGATTTTCGGCGCATGTCCTGAACGATCGATCTTGTTAAAAACCAGAAATTGGGGCACTTGTGCAGCGCCAATCCCAGACAGTACCCTATTGACGTCCGCCACGCGCTGATCTCTTTCATCATCGCTGTCATCTATGACATGCAGAATCAGGTCAGATTCCAGTGTTTCGGTCAATGTCGAGCGAAATGCATCGACGAGTTCATGCGGCAAATCACGTATGAATCCGACCGTATCAGCAAGGACCGTCGCCGTGCCACCGGGCAAATCGAGTCGTCTGAGCGTCGGGTCCAGCGTCGCAAACAGTTGATCAGCCGCATAGACCTTTTCGTCCGTCAGTCGGTTGAACAGGGTTGACTTACCCGCATTGGTATAGCCGACCAAGGCGACAGTCGCAATGCCAGATTTGCCCCGCTTGTTGCGTCCCTGCTCTCTTTGCCGGCGAACCTTAGTCAATCTTTTTTTCAGCACTCGCACCCGCTCGTTAAGCAGGCGTCTGTCCGTCTCGAGCTGGGTTTCACCCGGACCGCGCAAGCCGATCCCGCCTTTTTGTCGCTCAAGGTGCGTCCAACCTCGCACCAGTCGAGTCGACAAATGCACCAGTTGCGCCAGCTCGACCTGTAACTTGCCTTCAAAGGTGCGCGCACGCTGCGCGAAAATATCAAGAATCAGGCTATTGCGATCCAGCACCCGAACCTTGAGCTCCGCTTCGAGATTTCGCTCCTGACTCGGTGACAAGGTTTGCCCGAACAATACGACGTCCGCTTCATGTTCTTTGAGAAGCAGCGCGATTTCTTCAATTTTGCCCTTGCCAATGAAATGGCGGGCACTAGGGCGCTGCTGACGACCGACCACAGTGTCGAGCACTACGAGCCCGGCAGATGTTGCCAATTCTTGAAATTCAGCACGTTCAGCACCGATATCCGACGCATCTCTGCTCACGGACGTCTGGCCCTGCGCGGTTCGAGGCCGCTGGCGAATATCGATATGGACGAGGAGCGCTTTGTCTCCGGTGTCAGGACGCTCGAACAAATTTATTCAGTAACTTCGTCTTCTTCACCAGGAAACGCAATCTTGACGGGCCGGCTTGGAACGACAGTAGAAATGGCGTGCTTGTACACCATCTGGTTGACAGTGTTCTTGAGCAACACCACGAATTGATCAAAAGATTCGATCTGCCCTTGAAGCTTGATACCGTTGACCAGATATATGGACACAGGTATACGCTCTTTGCGCAGAGTGTTCAGGAAAGGCTCCTGAAGTGACTGCCCTTTCGCCATTTTTTTATGTCCTTCTTCATTGTTTGAACGAACAGCCTGCGAATTGTCACCGTAAGGGCAGCCCGTGTCAATGAAATGTGGGGTTCACCGCGAAATTATGCTCGCTATTAAGGTTTGGTTCAGGCATCAACTCGTATTCTTCGCCTTAAGTACACAAAAACAAGTCCTGGCAATAGGAATGTCTCATGTATAAAAACGCCATTTCGTTGGCTTTATTTGGTATCGCGAGCTTCACTGCCTTGTCAGTGGATGCGCTCGAAATCAGCTTCAGCGATCTCGACAACAAACATCGAGTGACTGAACGGACAACGGGCAGCGCTGAGGAATTAGCCGCCAGCGCAGCGCTCGCACTACAAACCACCCAGTTTCGCCACCGGCCTGATCTCGTGTTTAATGAAACCTGGGTTGCCGAAATCGGCACACTGCTAACACGCGATCTCGATAATGACGGTTACTTTACCGGCTTTAGCCTGAGTATCGATGTCGATACGTATTTCACCAATCAGGATGTCTACCTCGCCCTTTATACGAGAGACAGCAGCGGCACGGAATCCCCACTTCATCGGACCCGAAATTTTTCCATATACGGTAACGCCCTGACAGACGAATATGAGATCGATATCGATCTTGTATCCAGCTATCCAGCTGATACCTACGACCTGATTATCGATGTCCACAACGCCAGAGATGATCGCATCCTGGATTCGGTCGACGACCGGCAGTTCTCCAATCTGCGCAGCTTGCCACTCGAATCCGAAGATCTGGACATAGCCCCTCGCCCATCGAACACTCGACCCGATGCGCCGAGTAACGATGACGGGCAAGTACCCGCCGGCAGCATCCGCGTTGCCGAACATGCTGGAAGTGCAAGTGGATGGTGGCTTGCAGGATTATTCATCCTGGCCGCCCGCATTCGCCGCGGTAACAGTCGCCCGAGAGTTTAAAACCCTGACGACCAGAGTATCTGCAGAGTCCTTATAATGCTAACGAGAGCCCAGCCATCACTGGCCGGGCCAGTTGCATTACAAGGACACCAATGAGCGCTTATCAGTCTGAACACCAGCAATCACTTGACGATCCGAGCCGCTATTGGCTCGACCTGGCTGACAAGGTTAGTTGGCATAAGAAGCCTCGCAATGGTGTCGATACCAGCAACAGTCCATTCAACACCTGGTTCGCCGATGGCGAAATCAATGCATGCTTCAATGCACTCGATGTCCATGTCTCCGACGGACGCGGCGATCAACTGGCCCTGATTCACGACAGCCCGATCACGGGCACGCAACGTAAATTTAGCTACGTCGAATTGCTGGATCTGGTCAAGACTTTTGCTGGTGCGCTAAAAGCGCAAGGTGTTGGCAAGGGTGATCGCGTACTCATCTATATGCCCATGGTACCGGAGGCCGTGGTTGCAGTACTGGCAACGGCGCGTTTGGGCGCCGTACATTCTGTTGTGTTTGGTGGGTTTGCGGCAAAAGAGCTCGCCATACGCATTGATGACTGCGAGCCAAAAATCATCGTTACGGCTTCATGTGGTATCGAACCCGGTCGAGTCATCGAATATAAACCGCTACTTGATGAAGCAATAACTCTGGCGACTCATAAAGTGCCATGTTGCATCTTGCTACAAAGAGAACAATGCACGGCCACCTTGACCGATGGTCGCGACATTGACTGGCAACAAAGTATGTCGACTGCGACACCGGCCGACTGTGTGGCAGTCAAAAGTACTGACCCTTTATATATCCTTTATACGTCTGGTACGACTGGCTCACCTAAAGGTGTTGTTCGAGATACCGGTGGTTCGGTCGTGGCATTGAAATGGACCATGTCGGCTATCTATGACACGAACCCGGGTGATGTGTACTGGGCAGCCTCTGATATCGGTTGGGTGGTTGGCCACTCTTACATCATTTACGCGCCGCTGTTCCAAGGCTGCACCACCGTCATGTACGAAGGCAAACCGGTTGGCACACCCGATGCCGGTGCATTCTGGCGTGTCATCAGCGAGCACAAGGTCAAGGTATTGTTTACCGCACCCACCGCATTTCGCGCCATCAAGAAAGACGACCCTACGGGTGCATTGCTCGAACAATATGACCTTTCCTGTTTCGAAGCCTTGTACCTCGCCGGAGAACGGTGCGACCCGGATACGCTGGAGTGGGCGCAGCAGAAGCTTGGCGTTCCGGTCATTGATCATTGGTGGCAGACCGAAACCGGTTCATCGATTGCAGCGAACTGTCGCGGCATTGAAGCGATGCCAGTCATTCCCGGTTCGCCTTCGGTCGCCGTTCCCGGTCATGACGTCAGGGTGCTCGACAACGAAGGCAAGCCTGTTGCCCCCGGCGATATCGGCGCTATCGTCGTTCGCCTGCCCTTGCCACCCGGAACCTTTATCGATTTGTGGAATGCCAGTGAACGTTTCCAGTCAGCCTACTTCGAGCGTTATCCAGGCTTTTACGAAACCGGTGATGCCGGATTCATCGACGACAAGGGCTATATCTTCGTTATGTCCAGAACTGACGACGTAATCAACGTCGCCGGGCATCGCTTGTCGACCGGCGCCATGGAAGAAGTGTTGGCAGCTCATCCTGATGTGGCCGAATGTGCCGTCATGGGTGTTCACGATGATCTCAAAGGTCAATTACCCGTCGGCTTGGTCATCCTGAATGCCGGATGCAATAAAAGTCAGGATGATATCTGCACCGAACTGGTTGCCAAGGTCAGACAGGATATCGGCCCGGTGGCCGCTTTCAAATCGGTTGCAGTCGTTGAACGATTGCCAAAGACGCGTTCGGGCAAGATACTTCGCGGTACGCTTCGATCGATAGCCGATAACAAAGAGTGGAATATGCCCGCGACCATAGAGGACCCTACCGTGCTTGATGAAATAACCACAAGCCTAGAAGCACTCGGATACGGTCGATCACGCTCATGACTGATGTTGATACCCGGCTCGCGGACATGCGCAGCGCAGCACTGGCAGGCGGCGGTGAGCGGCGTGTTGAAGCTCAGCACGCGAAAGGCAAATTGACTGCCCGCGAGAGGCTCGCAGTCCTGTTTGACCCCCACAGTTTTCGTGAATGGGACATGTTTGTCGAACATGATTGCCATGATTTCGGGATGGAAAACAATCGCGTCCCGGGCGATGGTGTCGTCATTGGCTATGGTCAGATCAATGGCCGACTGGTATTTGCCTTCAGCCAGGATTTCACGGTACTCGGCGGCTCCCTGTCTGCAGCTCACGCGCGCAAGATCTGCAAACTGATGGACCACGCCATGAAAGTCCAGGCACCGGTTATCGGCATCAATGATTCCGGAGGTGCTCGTATTCAGGAAGGTGTTGCCTCTCTGGGCGGCTACGCAGACGTGTTTCAAAAGAACGTACTTGCCTCAGGTGTCGTACCGCAGATCTCTCTGGTAATGGGCCCTTGTGCCGGTGGTGCGGTGTATTCCCCAGCCATGACCGATTTCATTTTTATGGTGCGTGACTCGTCGTATATGTTCGTGACTGGCCCTGAAGTCGTCAAGACCGTGACCCATGAGGAAGTGACGCAGGAAGAGCTCGGCGGCGCCGGCACGCACACCAGCAAGAGTAGTGTCGCCGATGCAGCGTTTGAAAACGATATCGATGCACTGCTTGAGGTACGACGCTTCATGCATTTTCTGCCATCGAACAATCGCGAAGCTGCACCGCTGCGCTCAACCATGGATCCGCCAGGGCGTGAGATACCAGCACTCAATACCCTTGTACCTGAAAACCCCAACCTGCCCTATGACATTCGCGAACTAGTGACACAAGTGTGCGATGAACAGGATTTTTTCGAAATTCAGGAAGAGTTTGCCGCCAACATTGTCATAGGCTTTGGCCGACTCAACGGCGAGACCGTGGGCTTCGTCGCCAACCAACCTATGGTGTTGGCCGGATGCCTGGATATCAATGCCAGTCGCAAAGGCGCGCGCTTTGTTCGGTTCTGTGATGCCTTTTCGATTCCGATCGTCACCTTTGTCGATGTACCCGGCTTCCTGCCCGGCACAGCGCAGGAATATGGCGGCATCATCAAACACGGGGCAAAGTTACTCTTTGCCTATGGCGAAGCCACCGTACCGAAAATCACGATCATTACTCGCAAGGCCTACGGCGGTGCGTATGACGTCATGGCATCCAAACATCTACGCGGGGATATCAACTACGCCTACCCAACGGCCGAAATTGCCGTCATGGGGCCAAAAGGTGCCGTTGAAATTATATTCCGCGCAGACAAAAACGATCCGGAAAAGATCGAAGCAAGAACTGAAGAGTATCGCGAAAAGTTTGCCAACCCGTTCGTTGCAAGCAAGCTTGGCTTTATCGACGATGTCATCCGGCCACAAAGTACACGCATGCATTTGTGCCGTGACCTTGAAATGCTCCGTGGCAAAGAGCTCAAGAATCCCTGGAAAAAACACGACAACATTCCGCTTTAGACGATGACTCGGTCAGATAAACATATGCCCATCAAAAAAATACTCATCGCCAACCGGGGTGAAATTGCCTGCCGTGTCATTCGCACCGCTCGCCGACTAGGCATTGCAACGGTTGCTGTCTACTCCGATGCTGACAAACATGCCCTGCATGTTCGCCAGGCAGATGAGGCGGTAAATATTGGCGGCAATACCTCTGCCGAAAGTTATCTCTCGATAGAGAATATTCTCAAAGCCATCAAAGACACCAACGCCGATGCAGTTCACCCGGGCTTCGGTTTCCTGTCCGAGAACTCTTCCTTTGCGAAAGCCCTGGAAAAAGCCGGGGTGATCTTTATCGGGCCAGGTATTCGTGCCATAGAAGTCATGGGCGACAAGATCGAATCCAAGAAGCTCGCTAATGACGCTGGTGTCAACACCGTTCCCGGACACCCGGACGCGGTGGCCGATGCCGATGAAGCATATGAAATCGCAGAAAAGATCGGTTGCCCGGTCATGCTCAAAGCATCCGCCGGCGGTGGCGGTAAAGGTATGCGCGTCGCGGCAAGTCTTGAAGAAGTGCGTGAAGGATTCACTGCCGCCCAAAATGAAGCACGCAATGCCTTTGGTGATGATCGCGTGTTTGTTGAAAAATTTATCGAACAACCTCGACACATCGAAATACAACTGATTGCCGATGCTCATGGTAATACTGTCTATCTCGGCGAACGAGAGTGTTCAATTCAACGCCGCCATCAGAAGGTGATTGAAGAGGCCCCCTCTTCTTTTATCAGCCCGGCAACACGTGAAGCGATGGGTAAGCAAGCCGTGGCATTAGCCAAGGCTGTGCAATATCAGTCGGCTGGCACCGTCGAGTTTATTGTCGATGCGCAAGAGCAGTTCTATTTTCTTGAAATGAATACCCGGCTCCAAGTTGAACACCCGGTAACCGAATGCATTACCGGTGTCGATCTGGTGGCATTGATGATCGATGTGGCGGCAGGGAATAAACTTCCTTTGCAACAGTCAGATGTAAAGCTCAACGGCTGGTCATTTGAAGCACGAGTCTATGCAGAAGATCCTGATCGTGGCTTCTTGCCGTCAACCGGTCGTGTCAGCCATTACCAAGCTCCCGCGACCGACCATACCGAATCCGACCACAACGCCAGTGGCGGCACTAACGACAATGGCGCGTACACGCGAGTGGATACCGGCATCGATGCCGGTGGCGAAATCTCGATGTTCTATGACCCGATGATCGCCAAGCTGATCACATGGGCGCCTAGTCGTGAAGAAGCTATCGCGCAAATGCAAGAGGCGCTTGAGAGTTATCAGATTAGCGGTGTCAAACACAATTTATCCTTCCTGTCGGCCTTGTTCGCCCATGAAGCCTTGCATCGCGGGGACCTGACAACCCGTTTTATCGAGGATCACTTTCCGGATGGATTCAACAGCCAGACACATGAATCACCTGGCGATGACGTGCTACCGATAATTGTCGCCTGGCTCGAATGGCAAACGCGACTACGAGATCAAATGACGACGTCAACGCCAAAATTGCAAAGCTCTTCGGTGATGGTTGGTACCGAAAGTTCAGACGAGGAAACGCTTGTCGTGTTTTGCGGAGATCCGGTTGACAGTGATACGTCCGTCGATGTCTCGATCGAGAAGCTAGCGTCCATCGACAGCCATTGGGCACCGGGTGACTGGTTGTTTGAAGGCACCATTGACGATGTCGCCATGACTGTCCGAGTTGAACGTAATGGTCATGCCTGGCGTTTGTATCAGGCCGGTGCGGCTCGTGACTACCTGGTAGTTGATCCGCACGTCGCCGGGCTGATGAGCTTGATGCCTATCAAAGAAGCACAGGACCTTTCGCGCTTTTTGTTGTCACCCATGCCGGGCCTGCTTGTTAAACTCATGGTCGCTGAAGGAGATGAAGTAAGCATTGGGCAAGATCTCGCTATTATCGAAGCTATGAAAATGGAAAACACCTTGACCAGTGATGTCAATGGCAAGGTTTCCAAGGTTGTTGCAGGCGCAGGAGAAAGTCTTGCGGTGGATGCGGTCATCATGGAATTCGAGTAACAATGCACGGCATGCAACGATCATGATCGGACGACTGAATCACGTAGCACTGGTCGTGGATGATCTTGAGATCGCCGAGCGCACATGGAAAGAGACACTCGGTGCCACAGTCTCGGCGCGTCAGGCATTACCTGAACACGGGGTGACGGTCGTTTTCATTGATCTACCCAATACCCGTATCGAATTGCTTGAGCCTTTGGGCGACGGTTCACCCGTCAGCCGATTTCTCGAACAACACAAAGGAGGCGGCATGCATCATCTGTGTCTGGAGGTCCGCGATATAGTTGCCGCGCGTGATGAGCTGATCAACAAAGGCGCCCGCGTTCTCGGTGATGGAGAAGCAAAGATCGGCGCCCACGGCAACCCGGTGCTGTTTCTGCATCCCAAGGATATGCATGGGACGCTGATCGAACTTGAGGAAGTATCTAGCCCTTAAGAATCAGGAAGCAACCGGTTTCTGCAAAGACTCGACGAGCTCATCCGATAAATTCAGCGCGCTCGCAAGTTCTGCCAGATACGCTTTTTCCGTGTCGCCCTCACTCTCGATAACCATGGTTGACGCGACATACATTTCAGCTGCAGCTTCCGGGGAATCGGCCAGTGCCGCAATGCGGCTTACATCATGCGGAGCAGACATCTCCTCTAACAAGAACTCGGCAACATCTTTTTCAAGATTCATCGCATTGATGCGCTCCTTGATGCGGGCTTGCTCCTCGGCATCGATGTGGCCATCTGCTCTGGCTGCAGAAATCATCGCCTTGATGACATGTTCACTGCGAGCGGACGCCAGACTTGATGGCAATTGCGCGATGGGCTCACCGAGATCTTGAGGCGCTGCCGCACCTGACTTGGCCTGCCAGTCTTTCAGCGCCTTGTAAGCATAACCACCAATCGCTGCGGTTCCGCCGATCTTAAGTGCTGTCGTGGTCAGACGCCGGCCACTCTTGCTCCCGAGCAACAAGGCCAGCGCACCAGCCGCCGCCGCACCAGCGCCCAGCCCCTTGAGCATTGCATCGCGCTCCTCACCTTCAGGCGGCAGCAGCTGCTTGTCTTCGGCCATCTCAATGCCAGCTCGGGTGGCCGCCTGCGATTTGTCCAGCAAGGAGTCAAGAATAGTCTTCGGGTCCATTGTCTTTGTCCGATTATGGCTTACAAAACACTGCAAGCCGTCGTGGGAATTATACCGGACGCTTGTTTGTCGACCCGGTTCAAGGTATATCCTAGGAGTAGATATGTTCGAACTACCAAAAAACAAGTCCCCATCATGGGGCAATAGGCAATGAGCGAAACAAGCTCACAGCAGCCGTATCTTCGGCGGCTGTTTGATGGACATACTCATGAGCTCAAGAATGGCAGCACGATTATTGGACGCAGCGAAGATTGCGACGTGGTCTTCGATGAACCTGGCCTCTCGCGAAAACACGTACGCATAACTGTCGATGACGAAAGTATTATCCTTTTCGATTTGGGATCGCTGAACGGCACGCTGGTTAACGGCCAAGCGGCACTGAGCAAGTTATCCCTTGATCACGGCGACATCATCATATTCGATGAATTCGAATATGAATTGCTGCTTGCGCATCGGCAAGCCGATCAATCAAAACCAACCGCACAAATTGAAACCTTCGTGGCCAACCGCCACGAAAGAGAACGAGAAGAACTGATCCAGTCCGAAGTTCGTATGGTGGATACTGCGTTTCTGGCACGCGATACGGCAAGTAACGGGGATGCCGAACACACGCCGATTTCGTCGATCAGCCAACCGACCTTTGTCATCCGAGGCGTCGGCGCTGCGGGCATCAGAATAGCACTGGACATGAGCCGCACAGAGTGGACCTTCGGTTCATCCAACGCTCACGACATATCCATTGCTCACCCATCAGTGGCCAGCAATCACGCCAAACTGCGCATGGACGCCGGGCTATGGTTACTGAGCGCCAGCAATGCGCGCGAGGTTCTGCAAATCAATGGACAAACCACGCAAGGCATGGCCATTTCCAGTGGTGATGTCATACGCATCGGAGAAATCGATTGCCTGTTTGTCTGTCCACGTGAATTCAGCCCTGACCGTAACCGACCGGAGCAACCGGGTGGAGCAACACATCAATCATTACAAACCCAGAGGTTTGACACGACAGACATGACCCCGGTCGCCTGGCGAGAAAGCCGCGAGCCGTCGCCGAAGCGGCGATCCAGAGCCTGGATAACAATCGTCTCACTGCTGATATTGACAACAATCACGGTTGGATATTTTTACTGGCAGAACAGCAACTGAACTAAGCTTCAGGGTTCTCGTATACTCAGTAGACCAACACCGGCATATTTCTGCATGATTCTGTTTTACATTTCCGCGGCAATACTCGTGGTCCTCTGCCTTGCCTGGCTCATAGTCGGCATGAAACGCGCGGGAAACACGAGCTCCGACCAGGAAGCGGCGAATATCCTCATTGCGCGCGAAAAGCTTGCCACTCTCGATTCCGCAAAAGCCAGTGGCGCAGTTGACGAAACCGCCTATGCGCAAGAGCGACAGCAGCTGGAACAGGCACTTGCCGGTGAATTGCTTAACGCCAAGGATCAAAACAAAGAGAATCGCGACGGCAGTAGTGTGGCTACCATCTTGGTTGCGATCTTTCTACCGCTCAGTGCCGGCGCACTGTATCTGTCTCTTGGAACACCTGAAGCGATCAACAACACGAGCACTACCGCCGCTCCGGGGACGGCTCAGACAACAGCTGGGAGCAACAACCCGTCGCTACAACAAGCGCCAAACCTTGAAGAGTTGCTGCCGCAACTCGAAGCTCGCCTTCTCGACGCACCTGATGATGTCCAGGGCTGGCGTCTGCTTGGCCGCACCTACCTGACCATGTCCCGATTCGACAAGGCAGCGGAGGCGTTGGAAAAAGCCGTCGCACTCGATGATCAGCACCTCGACACGATAGCCAGCCTCGCTGAAAGCCTCGCCATGCAAAAAGACGGCGACTTGTCTGGCCGACCCTTGCAGCTGATCAACGATGCGCTGACCCTGGATGAAAACCATCCGCCATTGCTGTGGTTATCGGCGATCGGCGCACAACAGACGGGCGATCACCAGACGGCATTGGCGCAGTTCGACAAACTCTCTGTAATTGCGTCCGGCAATTCGGAGGCTCTCGCCACTATCGAGCAAATGCGTACAAGCTCCGAACAAGCCCTCGGGGTTGTGGCGGCACCTTCCGTCACACTCGAAGTCAGTGTCGATTTGTCCGAAGATGCCCGCAAATCGGTCAGTGAATCAGATGCCGTGTTCATCTTTGCCCGCGCACAAACGGGACCACCGATGCCACTTGCAGTGTCTCGTCATACGGTCAAAGATCTCCCGATCACCATTACGCTGGATGAAAGCATGGCCATGATCCCGAACATGACCCTTGCAAACTTTCCCGATGTGGTTGTCGGGGCACGTGTCTCCCCATCGGGCAACGCTATTGCACAAACAGGCGATTGGTTTGCCGAATCCAGCATCACCATCACTGACAAACAAGCCGCAACAAAACTGCTGATAAACGAGCAAACACCCTAGTGCCCGTTAACAACCTTCGCGGAGCCGTGTTGATGGTGCTGGCCATCGCATTGCTTTCGACGATGGATGCGACGGTCAAATGGTTAGTCACAAACCAGGTCGAGGTCATGCAGATCCTCGCCGTGCGAAGTGTCATTATCGTATTGGCCATGGCGCTGATCTATCAACTGCGTGGACAAGCGAACGCCATTCTTCCCACCCGCCCTGTTGCACAAATGGCGCGCGGGCTGTTCGGTTTTATCGCACCCTTCAGTTTTTTTCTGGGCTTGAAATACGTACCGCTGACCGATGCCGTCGTGGTGTTCTTCTCGTCAATTTTTGTGGTCAGCCTGTTATCGATGATTTTTCTTGGCGAGCGAGTCGGGCCGCATCGTTGGGCGTCAATCGTTATCGGTTATATCGGCGTTGTGATCGTCGCTCAACCACAAGGCGGTGGTCAACTATTTGGTTATGCACTGGTCCTGCTATCAAGCACTTCGTATGCTGCGTTGTTTGTCAGTGGCCGTTACCTGTCTCGCACCGAATCCACCCCCTCATTGGTCGTGAGCTACAACCTGGGTGTTGGCATACTCGCCTTCATCTGCTTGCCCTGGTTCTGGGTGCCATTGAATCTGGAACAAATCGCAGTCATTCTGCTGGCAACCGTGCTGGCTGGCTGTGGTCACTTCGCCATGACCAGCGCCTTCGCCCAGGGAGAAGCCTCGTTCATTGCACCGTTTGAATACACCGCGCTTATCTGGGCCGTGATGTTCGATTTGATTATCTGGCGTCATCTGCCAGGTTCAAGCACTCTGTTAGGCGCCGCAATCATCATCGGCAGTGGACTCTACGTTGCCTACCGAGAGCAACTCGCCACGCGCAAAGTATCAGCCGTGATACGAAAAACCAATGCGCACTAGGTTTTCAGACCACCCTGGATCAAAACACCTGATATCAGAACACCTTCGATAAATTTGACCAATTGGATAAAATTTGCTTGAATGCTTTTACACCCAGTCTGAGAAGTGTTCATGGCGAATCAACGTCTACAGAGCCTGTGCGAGGAATTGCATCCTCCGCTGACTCCACACGAAGCCGGGGTCGAATCTGACCGCTGTTATTTCTGTTTTGATGCGCCCTGCATCACTGCTTGTCCGACCGGAATAGACATCCCCCTGTTCATCCGACAAATAAAGGCTGACAACCCCAAGGGGGCCGCAACAACCATCTTCAACGAAAATATTCTCGGCGGCATGTGCGCCCGCGTCTGCCCGACAGAAACACTGTGTGAAGAAGCCTGCGTGCGAAACACACAGGAAGAAAAACCGGTACGCATTGGTGAGCTGCAACGCTTTGCAACCGACACCATGATGGCCACCGAAAGGCAACCTTACGAACGAGCAGCCGAGACCGGCAAAAAGGTCGCCGTTATCGGCGCAGGGCCAGCGGGTCTGAGTTGCGCCCATCGCCTTGCGCTGCTGGGTCATGGCGTGACGATCTTTGAGGCGAAACCCAAACCCGGTGGCTTGAACGAGTACGGTATCGCCGCCTACAAAACCATCGACAATTTTGCCCAGCGTGAAGTCGATTACATTCTGTCGATCGGTGGTATTGATGTCGAATACAACAAAGCTCTGGGTACGTCTCTACCACTCAGTGATTTGAAGAATCGCTTTGACGCCGTTTTTCTCGGTATGGGACTTGATGACACAAACAACCTGGATCTCGATAGCAATGACATCGACGGCATCCATGATGCGGTTGATTTCATCGCTGAATTGCGACAATCGGAACAAGCCGATACACTGGATGTGGGCAATGATGTTCTGGTCATAGGCGGTGGCATGACCGCCATTGATGCGGCTGTGCAATCCCGCCTGCTCGGCGCAGCTGACGTCACGGTTGTCTATCGACGTGATCAAGATTCGATGAATGCCAGCGACTTTGAACAACAAGTCGCGCAAACGCATGGCGTATTACTGAAAACCAATTGGCAACCCGTGCGTATCGTCGCCGACAACGGAAAACTCACGGGCGTCGAATTTGAACAGACCGAGTCGCGTAATGGCGTACTTCAGGGTACCGGTGACAATCGACTCTTCAGTTGCGACCGTTTGCTGCTGGCAATAGGCCAGCAGTTTGGCGCTGCAGATGCGCTCGACGGTATAACACTTGAACACAAGCGCATCGCAGTGGATGCCGACGGACGCACCAGCGACGCGCAGGTCTGGGCAGGCGGTGACTGCGTTGCCGGTGGTGATGATCTGACCGTCAGTGCCGTGCAAGCGGGAAAACTTGCCGCCATGTCCATACACGACGCCTTGTCGGCTTAACCCAATATAAGGAGAACAGTATGGTTGACTTGCAGTCCAACTTTCTCGGCATCCAATCACCAAACCCGTTCTGGCTTGCATCTGCGCCACCGACCGACAAGGAAATCAATGTCGTGCGCGCCTTCGAAGCTGGCTGGGGTGGCGTGGTGTGGAAAACACTGGGTGAGGATCCACACATCGTCAATGTGAATGGGCCACGTTACGGCGCCGTCTATTCATCCGACAGAACCTTGATGGGGCTCAACAACATCGAGCTCATCACCGACCGTCCACTACAGACAAACCTTGACGAAATACGCCGGGTCAAAAAAGAATGGCCTGATCGTGCCGTTGTGGTGTCTCTGATGGTGCCGTGTGAAGAACGCAATTGGGCCGACATACTCAAACAAGTAGAAGATACCGGCGCTGATGGTGTGGAACTGAATTTTGGTTGTCCGCACGGAATGTCCGAACGCGGCATGGGAGCCGCGGTTGGACAAGTCCCCGACTACATTGAGATGGTCGCGCAGTGGTGCAAGCTACATACAAAGCTGCCGGTTATCGTCAAGCTGACACCTAACATCACCGACATTCGTTTTCCCGCGCGTGCGGCAAAGTCAGGCGGCGCCGATGCGGTCTCACTGATCAATACGATCAGTTCGATTGTCAGCGTCAATCTCGACACGATGTCACCCGAACCATCGATTGATGGCTGGGGTTCTCATGGGGGGTATTGTGGCCCGGCAGTCAAGCCGATTGCCTTGAACATGGTGGCAGAGATCGCCCGCGATGAACAAACACGCGGCCTGCCAATATCCGGCATTGGCGGAATCACCACCTGGCGTGATGCGGCTGAGTTTCTGGCACTGGGCGCGAGCAATGTACAAGTCTGTACTGCGGCGATGACTTACGGTTTTCGCATCATCGAAGAGCTGACCAGCGGTCTGTCCAACTGGATGGAAGAGTCCGGGTACTCATGTATTGACGATATTGTCGGTAAGGCAGTACCTAACGTGAAAGATTGGCAGGAGTTGAATCTCAACTATATCGCCAAAGCCAAAATTGATCAGGATCTCTGCATTCAATGCGGACGTTGCCATGTCGTCTGCGAGGACACCTCACACCAGGCGATTACGTCCAAGGTCAAAGGTAAGCGACGATTCGAAGTCATCGATGAAGAGTGTGTGGGTTGTAATTTGTGTGTCAGCGTTTGTCCCGTGGACAATTGCATCACGATGGAAGCAATGACCGACGGCGTTGATCCGCGCACCAAGCAAGCCATCTCCAGCGAATACGCGAACTGGACCTCTCATCCAAACAATCCATTTGGTGCAGGCGGTTGATTCAGTCGTTCAGGGTTTTAGTCCATTTAAGATAACGGTGACAAGACAGGCTTCTGCTTCCTGGTACAAGCTGTCTTCGTCACCGTCATGCAAGGCGCGAATCTGTGGCGCAAAGTCCGCATAGTGCTGTGTCGAGGACCAGATCAGAAACAACAAATGAACCGGCTTGATCGCAACCAGTTTTCCATCATGAATCCATTGCTCGATAACCCCGCACTTTTCATCAACAAGTACCTTGAGTTCATTTTCAAGATAAGATTTGATCATGAGCGCGCCGTGCAAAATTTCATTGGCAAACAATCGCGATGCCTCTGATTCGCGCCGAGACAACGTCAACTTCGCCCGGATGTACTTGGCCAATTCCTGTTGCGGGTCACCGTTTGCATCAAGTGACTTCAATGGGTCCAGCCAGACCGTCAAGGTGTGTTCAAGTACGGCGGTATAGATTTCTTCCTTGCGTCCAAAGTAATACAGTACGTTCGCTTTGGACATGCCAGCGGCATCAGCAATCTTGTCGACGGTTGCCCCGCGATACCCGTATTGCGCAAATATATCCAGCGCGGACGCGACGATGCGGGACTCATTCTCTGCCTGAATACGGGTGCGCTTTTTCGGTGCAATGCCCATAAAGAGTTTGCAAGTTAAATGTTGACCAATTGGTCAACATACGATAGCGTGACAAGGCGCAGGTGTCGAGCCTGCCGTGTATTTCTGTTGGGTATTTCAGCGCACGATATCATGCGTGCTTGAACCCGGTAACCTCAGCAAACGAGAAGTCCCGTATGGCCATTAGCAGCAACATGAAGATCAACAGCGAGCGCTTGTGGGATAGCCTCATGGAGATGGCGAAGATCGGCCCGGGCATCGCAGGTGGCAACAATCGCCAGACGTTGACTGATGATGACGCAACCGGTCGTGCGCTGTTTCAACGTTGGTGTGAAGAAGCCGGCTGCAGCATGGGGCTGGACAAGATGGGCACCATGTTCGCCCGTCGGGAAGGCACCGACCCTGACGCCCTGCCCGTGTATGTCGGCAGTCATCTTGATACGCAACCCACTGGTGGCAAATACGACGGTGTGCTTGGCGTATTAGGTGGGCTTGAGATTGTTCGACAGTTGAACGATCTGAACATCAAGACAAAACACCCGATCGTCGTCACTAACTGGACCAATGAAGAAGGTACTCGCTTTGCACCGGCGATGGTTGCCTCAGGCGTGTTCGCCGGCATACATACTTTGGACTGGGCCTACGACCGTGAAGATGCCAGTGGCCTGAAGCTCGGTGATGAACTGGCACGCATCGGTTATCTGGGAGACGAAGAAGTCGGTGCGCGCAAAATGCATGCGTTCTTTGAATTGCATATCGAACAAGGGCCTATTCTGGAAAACGAAAACAAGGACATCGGCGTGGTCACCCACGGACAAGGCCTCAACTGGTTGCAAGTGACCTTGACTGGCAAGGAAAGTCATACCGGCTCCACACCCATGCCCATGCGTGTCAACGCAGGTCTTGGCATGGCCCGCATCACGACACTGGTCAATGACATTGCACTAAGTCATGCGCCGCTTGCGGTCGGCGCGATTGGCCACTGCGATGTCTACCCGAATTCTCGAAATATCATTCCCGGCAAAGCAGTCTTCACCATCGATTTCCGTCACCCGGACAAAGCCGTCATTGATGATATGGAAGCCCGACTGCGCAAGGAGGCCAAGGTCATTGCCGATGAAATTGGCTTGGGGATGGAGATCGAACAAGTCGGCGGTTTTGATCCGGTTGAATTTGATGCAAGCTGTGTGTCCGCTGTGCGTAGCGCTGCTGAGCGTCTCGGTTACAGCCATCGTGATCTTGTTTCCGGTGCCGGTCACGACGCCTGCTGGATTAACCGCGTTGCGCCAACTGCGATGGTGATGTGTCCCTGCGTCGACGGGCTGTCACACAATGAAGCAGAAGAGATATCCCCCGAATGGGCCACTGCCGGCACCAATGTATTGTTTCACGCGGTGGTTGAAACCGCTGAAATCGTCGACTGAACGAGGCAAAGCAACACGCCGCGATTAACGTCAGCACACTCACACTTGGGCAACCTCAGTCGTTGCTTTTTTACCCAGGAGAAGCACCATGTCAACAGTTATAAAAGGTGGCACAGTGGTCACCGCCGATCGCAGTTTTACGGCCGACGTGCTGATCGAAAAAGGTGTCATCACCCGCGTTGGCAACAACTTGAGTGGTGACGAGACACTGGATGCAAGCGGTTGTTACATCATGCCCGGCGGAATTGACCCGCACACCCATCTCGAAATGCCGTTCATGGGTACCTACTCAAGCGATGACTTCGAATCCGGCACCCGTGCAGCGCTTTCCGGTGGCACCACAACCGTTGTTGATTTCTGCCTTCCCGCACCTGGTCAGTCACTACTCGAAGCACGACAGATGTGGGACAACAAAACATCAAAAGCCTCTTGCGATTTTTCTTTCCACATGGCTATTACCTGGTGGGATGAGCAGGTGTTTAATGAAATGGCCACGGTCGTCGACAGCGGCATCAATACCTTCAAACATTTCCTCGCCTACAAAGGTGCCTTGATGGTCAATGATGATGAACTCTATTCATCATTCAAGCGCTGCTCGGCACTCGGCGCCATGCCGTTAGTGCATGCCGAAAACGGCGATGTCGTCGCGCAGCTGCAAGCATCGTTACTGGAGGAAGGTAACAACGGGCCGGAGGGCCATGCCTACTCTCGCCCACCACAAGTCGAAGGCGAAGCCACCAATCGCGCCATCATGATCGCCGATATGGCTGGAGTTCCCCTGTATGTCGTGCATGTGTCCTGTGAAGAATCTCATGAAGCGATTCGCCGAGCGCGGCAAAACGGCAAGCGAGTGTTTGGCGAACCCCTGGTACAACACCTGACACTCGATGAAAGCGAGTACTTTCATGACGATTGGGATCATTCAGCGCGGCGTGTCATGTCACCGCCATTTCGCAACAAGCAACATCAGGATTCACTCTGGGCAGGACTCGCCGCGGGCAGCTTGCAAGTTGTTGCAACCGATCACTGCGCGTTTACCACCGAACAAAAACGTTTTGGCCTTGGCGACTTTACCAAGATACCCAATGGCACGGGCGGACTTGAAGACCGCTTGCCAGTGTTGTGGTCACGCGGTGTGAACACCGGACGCCTGACCATGAACGAATTTGTTGCGGTTACCTCAACCAATATCGCAAAGATCCTTAACATGTATCCAAAAAAGGGCGCGATTGTCGAAGGCGCCGATGCCGATATCATCGTCTGGGATCCAAAGCGCTCGAAGACTGTGCAAGCCTCAACGCAACAATCGGCGATCGACTACAACGTCTTTGAAGGTTTCGAATTGACAGGTTTGCCGCGCTTTACACTGACGCGCGGAAAAGTCGCTATCACTGAAGACAAGATCTCGACCGAAGAAGGCCATGGCAAGTTTGTCGCGCGTGACGCCTACCCGGCGGTAAATCGAGCCTTGTCGCAATGGAAGGAATTGACATCGCCTCGTCCCATTCAGCGCGACCCATCAAAAATGCCCGCAGGCGTCTGAATGTGACTACCCGCAACAACGCGATAGGTATCAAAGATCTATCGCTGATTTTCCAGACACGCGATGGACCGGTACATGCCCTGTCGGATATCAAGCTCGATATCCAGGACGGCGACTTCGTCTCGCTGATCGGACCATCAGGCTGTGGCAAGACCACCCTGCTAAGGGTCATTGCGGATCTGGAACAAGCGACTGCGGGAAAGATTCAAGTCAATGGCGTCAGCCCGGAGCAGGCACGTCTTGAACGCGCTTATGGTTATGTGTTTCAGGCGGCTTCCTTGTATCCCTGGCGCACCATTGCAAAGAACATTGCCTTGCCATTGGAAATCATGGGGATCGATCGCGCGACGCGTAAAAAACGCGTTAGCGAGAATCTGGCACTGGTCAATCTGGACGGTTTCGACAAGAAGTACCCATGGCAATTGTCGGGAGGCATGCAACAACGCGCATCGATAGCACGTGCACTGGCGGTCGAACCCGATCTACTCCTTATGGATGAGCCATTCGGTGCACTCGATGAGATCGTTCGCGATCATCTGAACGAACAGCTTTTGTCACTCTGGTCAAAGACCAACAAGACTGTTGTGTTCGTGACGCATTCCATACCCGAAGCGGTTTATCTGTCAACGCATATCGTTGTCATGTCACCACGACCGGGGCGTATTCACGACGTCATTGTCAGCGACTTGCCCAAGGACCGAACGCTCGACATTCGTGAAACCCCCGAATTTCTAAAACTGGCCAATCGGGTACGCGATGGATTACGCGCTGGCCACAGCTACGACGAGGATGTGTAAGCATGCAGCGAGACGGTAAAGTCTTGCCTGTCGGCCTTATGGTGCTGGCGATTATCCTGTTCTGGTACATCATGGCTGTGGTGCTCAATACACCGTGGCAAAAAGATGTCTACCAACGAGCCGAACAAACCAATGTCGGCATGCTGCAGCACATCAAGGATACCTGGGCGCAGGAACGCCCCGTGCTGCCTTCCCCGCATCAAGTGGCTACCGAAATCTGGAACACCACCGTCGAGAAAAAAATCACCTCCAAGCGCAGCCTTGTTTATCACGCCAAGATTACGCTTTCATCTTCGATGCTCGGCTTTGCCCTCGGCACGGTACTGGGCATCCTGCTCGCGGTGGCCATTGTCTACAACCAGGCGCTCAACAAGAGCTTGTTACCGTGGATCATTGCATCCCAAACCATTCCGATACTGGCCATCGCACCAATGATTATCGTCGTGTTGAATGCGATCGGCGTTCAAGGTCTACTGCCAAAAGCCTTTATCTCCATGTACCTGAGCTTCTTCCCGATCGTTGTCGGCATGGTCAAGGGTCTGACCTCACCGGATACCAGTCATCTTGATCTGTTACACACCTACAATGCGTCAGCGACACAGTCTTTCTGGAAACTACGCCTGCCGTCATCACTGCCCTATCTCTTTACCAGCATGAAAGTGGCAGTCGCGATCTCATTGGTTGGCGCCATTGTGGCCGAATTACCCACTGGAGCCGTCGCAGGACTCGGCGCACGCTTGCTGGCAGGTTCCTACTATGGACAGACTATCCAGATCTGGTCCGCCTTGATTGTGGCCTCAGTGCTTGCCGCCTTGTTGGTTACCTTGATCGGACTATTGGGCCGCTTTGTCAATCACCGCATGGGCTTGACCCATGGCTGAGTCAATTGAATCATTAAAAAAACTACGTACGATAGAACGCTTGCTGATTCTGATCGCCGGCGGACTTGCGCTTGCCGCCACTGCAGCCATGCTGGTGCAAGGCCCGAGAGATGGCGCCTTGATACTCGCCGCAGTAGTGCTGGCACTAGCGGCCTGGTCGGGTAAACGCTTGATCACGGAATCACCCTGGACGGCGGGTATTATTTTTACGGTCGTGTCATTGTGTACCGCCTTGCTTCTGCTCGGCAAACTTGCGCCCGGATCAATGCCGGAATCAAGTCCACACGGGAGTGGTTACTGGATGCTGGTGATGGCCGCCTGGCTCATCGCCTGGGCCGCAGTAGAACAATTTGCCAGTATCAGATCCTTGTCAGGCCTGGTGCAGTTCGGATTACGTTTGCTGATTCCCGTACTGTTTGGCGGTTGGCTATTACTCGGCTGGGAGTTCTTCACGCGCGGTCTTGATATACCACAAGTGCTGTTGCCCGCGCCGAGTGTTATTGGCGAGCGTTTTGGCAATTCAATGCCAATACTATGGGCCGACTTCAAACAAACGTTTCTCAAAGCCGTGCTGATCGGCTATGCCATTGGCTGTGGTGCAGGCTTTATCGTCGCCATCCTGATCGACCGCTCACCGTTCCTGCAGCGTGGGCTGCTGCCAATCGGCAACCTGGTTTCTGCCCTGCCAATTGTCGGCGTCGCGCCCATCATGGTCATGTGGTTCGGCTTTGACTGGCCATCGAAAGCGGCTGTGGTCATTGTCATGACCTTCTTTCCCATGCTGGTCAATACCGTGTCCGGCCTTGCGGCATCCAATGCAATGCAGCGAGACCTGCTAAAGACCTACGCCGCCTCCTACTGGCAGCGTCTGTTCAAACTCAGATTACCCGAGGCATTGCCATTTATCTTCAATGCCCTCAAGATCAACTCGACGCTGGCGCTGATCGGCGCGATCGTCGCAGAATTTTTTGGTACCCCGATCGTCGGTATGGGATTTCGAATCTCCACCGAAGTCGGGCGCATGAACGTCGACATGGTATGGGCAGAAATTGCCGTGGCTGCCGTGGCGGGTTCTCTTTTCTACGGAGTATTGTCAGTTATAGAAAGAATATTTACCTTTTGGCATCCATCAATGCGAAGTAGTGGTCACGCATGACAGATGCATAGTTAAGATCAGAATTTCAACGCAACAGGAGAAGATGAAATGAAAACCACCAAGTTGGGACTATTGTCCTTGACGATGCTGGGCGCATCCTTAAGTGCC
>CAYUZB010000033.1:0-12309 GCA_964449565.1 uncultured Granulosicoccaceae bacterium
TCAAGATCCGATTTTTCCATAAACACTTTGAATTCTCTAGATGTCAAACTTACTAAACGAAGCTAGTGATTGATACGTCTAACATCCGCCGTAACTTGTAGTTGCGGCGCGGGCGGGTTCTGAGGCACTCATTGGTCCCGGCCGCGGCGCAACTATCGAGTTCACGGCAACGTTAGGCGTCAATCTTTGTTGGAGCACAATAAAACCGCACGACCGAAATGGGTTTGACTATTCGATAACAAACGTGATCTGAAAAACTCTACCGTCATGCACCGTATACATGATGCAAGGGTCAGGCGTATCTACACTTTTCTTGAATCCCATAACAGAAAAAAGGTGCTGCCCATTGCATTTTAGTGCGAATGTATACGCCAATGTATCAACCATAACACTACAGTAAATACTGAGCACTACGTTGTTGCCAATATCTAGCTCAGATCCCTCAATCACAAGATAATCCGAACTCTTTTCAAATCGAATTTCGTAACTCGTGTCTTCAGGAAATTCTGGATCAAATATGTACAGACGCGACATGTCCATGATTATCTAACTAGCAGTAAGGAATTGACAAGTTATAATTATAAATCTTTCGCTAGTCAAAGTTAGTGATTAATACGCCTAACCACTAAGCGTTTATCCGACGTGCGCAGCATGTTGAATAAACGCTTAGTAGTTATGTCTAGGGCGACATAATCGTCATTCCTTCGCCACACATCTTCTGGAAAACGGTGCCGATATTCGTACTGTGCAAGAGCAGATGGGACATCAGGATGTTCGTATTACTCAAATCTACACGCATGTCATCAAGCGTGGCGGACTTGGCGTCAGAAGTCCGCTTTCGGATATATTCAGTTTCGCCAAAAAAAACTACTAGCAACAGTACTGCCATCAACAATCAACAATCAACAATCAACAATCAACAATCAACAATCAACAATCAACAACGATACTGTTCGACAGCCCTGAGGTTCCATTCGATACCACCATCGTTGCAGGTTTCATCGTGCTTTACATAGCCGTTCTCTATCTCGACAGGGGCTTTTAGAATAGGATTCCACCAGTCCACATACTCCAGCCAATGCGAGGTTTTGCCTACTCGCAGGAGTTGTGCTGATAGCTCTGGCCACAAATGGCTCGACACAGGAATGTTTGCCGCTTCGGCATGTTTGACACTGGCGAGCCATCCGGTAATACCACCAATTTTCATCACATCCGGCATCACCAGATCTGAGGCACGTGCGGACAACGCTTGCTGCATATCCAGTTCGCCCCACCAGTTCTCGCCGCTCTGAACGGGGGTTGTGAGTTCGGCAGCTAACGCAGCGCTTGTCGCGAAGTCATGTGCAAGTACTGGCTCTTCTATCCATGTAAGCCCTTCTTCATCAATCTGACGTATTCATGAGTTGTATGAACGACACCAATCTCGTCGGATTAAATGTTCTCAAAATAGGCATCCGCCAGCTCCTGACAGTGCTGACTTTTCCATTCTTCGATAGCTGCCGATCCGGCCCGTATACCAACGGGTCCAAAGTCCCAGCTGAGATTGTCGGATAATTTGTCGCGTAACAGTGCCAATCTATGGTCAGATTGAAACTGTTTCGAAAGGTACGTTTTTAAGGGTTCTATCCAGTCCGGGTTTTTCTGGTAGGCGATTTGATAGGCAAGAAGCGCAAGCCAACCCTGAATTTCAGGTTTTGAATACATGATCCACTGAATTCCCGTTCTATCTTCAAAACCCACAACATAACGCTCGTTGTTCGGGAATGGCTCTATCCCTTCAGCGTCCATCCAGTGGGCTTCGTAGGTGCTGGCAATACCGCCAAGGTTGGCGAATCCATGACCTTGTCGGTTCAGTACGCTTGAAAAAGCGCTCTCCAGCCTACCGACAGTGCCAAAGTAATCAAAGAACCCCATGGTCGCCTGACACAGCGTATCGTGAGGATTCTTCAAAGAAGAGTCGACCGGGAAAATTCGACCCTGATTATGTGAGGTGGACATCAGTCACTACAATTCTGCCGTCGATCTTGTTCAGGTAAACACGATAGTTTAATCCGTTCAACGATATCGGTACACCAACAAGGTTTTCATTACTCGCTCTTAGCATGATAGCGTAGTATTTCTTGTAGGCTAGCTCACCGGCTTCTTTAGAAAACGTTATCATCTCTGTGTCCGAAAAGACATCTGGGTTATACAAACAGGTCGAATTTTCTCTGGCGTATGTTTTCCGTCCGGACGAATCGAGCTTGATACTGCCGTTTTCTATAATCGGAAGCTGGTACGTTACTCGCTCACCAATAATTCTTCCTGAGCTATCGCAAATGGGGTCTGAAGTCGTTTCCCTCAGCGCAGGCACGGGTGGGTCTAAATGGAACGGGTTGTCCAAGGCCTGTAAAAAATTACTACGGTTGTAGCCTCCGCTCAGTGCTCCACTGTTGCTGATAATAAACGTTGGCTTTGAGAGTGGGCGGCTATCATGTTCGCCCCGATAAACCACCAGGCCGCGTCGACCGTAACTGAAGATATCTTCAGCCAATCCAGGACAATGTAAATTTTTCCATTGAATAACAGCGGAGTCATTAGCGTTGATGCCCAAGGGGTCAAACTTCCAACCTTCTTCGCCAGATAGTTTTTTCTTCAGATGCGCCAGTCGGTTTGCTTGGTCAAAGCGGGGATTAAAAAGCTCATCCAATCGCCGCTTTCGATCAATTATCCGCTTTTTGGCTAGATTCACAGCAACCAGCGAAACCCAACCCTCTATTTCTTCACGAGAGTACATAAACCACTTTAAATCACTCTCATCATTTGTCTTGACTATCCAACGTTCACCGTTCTCGAACTCTTTGATCCCATCGCTCTTCATCAACATGTCATCATAGGCACAATAAATCTTGCCAATATCAGCGAAGTCACAACCATTTCCATCAATCAGACTTTCAAGGGCTGCGATCAATTCATCACTGTTTTCGTAGCGGTACAAAAAAACCTCAAGTGGACTAAACAGTGCTTTATGAGGATTTTCAAACGGACTTAGTGTTGGAAAAAGTCTCTCTTTGCTCGGGGCAGAGCTATAAGGCGAGTCTTGTTCGTCAGAGAATGAAAATCCGCTACTTACAAAGTCAGGTTCGACACAGCTGAAGTATTCATCCGCGACATCCTTGCTATGCATCGTCTTCCATTGCTTGATAAATTCTGGTGTATTGTGTCTGCCAGTCGGTCCGTAGTCCCAATCGACATCACCAGAGAGCTTTGGATAAAGATCAGACAAGCGTGTAATTGTGTCAAACCTGCGATCCAGCATCTTGATCAATGGGCGTTTAAATCCATTGTCGATTTTCTCAGATATGCTAAGAGCCAGAAGCGTTAGCCAGCCCTCTAGCTCCGCCATCGAGTAAATCATCCAGACGAACTCTCGTTCATCAGTGCCTACTACGCAACGATCCATGTTTTCGAATTTTTCTATTCCAAGTGCTTCCATCGACTCGTAATCAAAAGTACAACTAATGGCACAGGAATACTCGAAGCCTATGCCACCCTTATCTATCACACTTCTAAAAAGCGACTTTGTGCTCTCCGGGTTTTCCGCCAATAGATAAATTCTACTTGTTGCATCGCAAAGCGCCAAGTGTGGATTTATGTTGTTTTTTAGTTGAGGGAAGAGTCTTAGTTCGCTAGATGATATGGACATTGTCAACCACAATTCTTCCATTGAGCGTTTTCATAAAAACCATATTTACCCCGTCAATAGTGACTTGACCGTTAATAGCTCCATCCGCACCTTCTCGAAACATATTTGCATAGTTTTGTTGATAGAAGGTTTCACCAGCTGAAATCAACACTGATACTGTTCGATAACTCTGAGATTCCATTCAATACCACTACCTTTGCAGGATTCATCGTGTTTTACATAGCCGTCCTCTATCTCGAGAGGGGTTTTTAGAATGGGATTCCACCAGTCCACATACTCCAGCCAATGCGAGGTTTTGCCTACTCGCAGGAGTTGTGCTGATAGCTCTGGCCACAAATGGCTCGACACAGGAATGTTTGCCGCTTCGGCATGTTTGACACTGGCGAGCCATCCGGTAATACCACCAATTTTCATCACATCCGGCATCACCAGATCTGAGGCACGTGCGGACAACGCTTGCTGCATATCCAGTTCGCCCCACCAGTTCTCGCCGCTCTGAACAGGGGTTGAGAGTTCGGCAGCAACAGCGGCACTTCCTGCAAAGTCATGCGCAAGCACCGGCTCTTCTATCCATGTAAGCCCTTCTTCATCAATCTGACGTAGTCGCTCGATAGCCGTTACAGCACTAAGGCTCTGGTTGTAATCCACCATGAGCGCGACATCCGGGCCGACCGCATGTCGCATGGCTCGGACGACCTTGATATCTTCCTCGACGGTTGGATATCCGATTTTCGCCTTTATACCTTTGAAGCCTTGTTTCGCCCAGGCTTCAGCTTGCTTCGCGGTTTCGCGTTCACCGTCATATCCCGTTCCACCATACGCCTTGACATCAACAGGTGACGTGTCTGACCGCAAAGTTAACTGCGAGATAGATTGCTCTTGTCTTTTTGCTTGCGCATCCCAGCAGGCCATATCGATACCGGCAAGAGCCATTCCGACAAAACCTTGTGTTCCGAGTAACCGAAAACGATGACGCAGGGCCGCATTCAGTACCGCTGGCTCACCAGTCTCACCTTCCAACACAGGTTTGAGGTTCAGCAGAAAGTCGCCTAGCGGTTTTTGTGCAGCGGGGATATAAGTGAAAACAATGGCATGGCCGATGACACCATCATCAAAGTGCAGATCAATCAGCAACAGTGGACTGGATTCCAACAATCCTCCCGCCACACGGTGCGGCGGCTTGATGGGTATGAGCACGGCACTGACCTCAAGATCAACTATCGCCGCCCTGCTCATACGTAACGTTCCCGCTTGGAATTTGAAACTGGTCTGAAATATTACCGCATTACTCTCAGTCAAAATCATCAGTATCAAAGCACTGTGCAAGATAGTCGGCACTCACTCGCAACCTATTCCACCAAAAACCAGTGGCATGCCTTGTGGTAATACTTGTAGAAATCCAAGACGAGACGCTTGCCAGCTGAACTTGCCCCATCCGATATAAGCTCTACAGCCTGATACTCGATACTGCTCAATTCCTGGTTAACTCTGCCATTTTCACTGCCGCTAACCGAAGCTGACCGCCGAGAAATGGCCGGAACATCACTTGTGGCCTGATTCCTGCCGCCTTGAACACGAAATTGGTGCAAAATAGCCACTTCGCTTCACCGCGTCTGATTTACACCCAATCTGAGGAGTTCGAACCTTCATGTCATCTGCTCGCGTCACGCTTTTGGGCGGTTCTGGTTTTGTCGGATCTGAGCTGACCGCTCGCCTGTCACAACAATTTGATGATGTCGTCATTCTGACGCGACGGGCGCAACGCGTTCGCACAGTCCGGGTCATGCCAAATGTCACAGCCGTCGAAACGAACGTGCATGATGCTGTTGCCTTGTCTGAAGCCTTGAAGGGATCTGATGTGGTCATCAATCTGATCGGCATCCTGAACGAATCAGGCAATGCGGAAAAGAATAGTTTTCAGTCGGCCCATGCTGATCTGACCGCCAAAGTGCTCGATGCCTGTAGTACTGCCGGGGTCAATCGTTACCTGCATGTCAGCGCGCTGCATGCGGATGCCGAAAATGGAAGCAGTGAGTATCTGAAGAGCAAAGGCGCTGCCGAGAACCACATCAAGGCAAGCAAAGGAATCAATTGGACTATCTTTCGACCGTCAATCATATTCGGTAAAGGTGATGCCTTCTTCAACCGTTTTGCCGGCTTGCTAAGGGCGATGCCGGTATTCCCATTGGCCGTTCCAGACGCTCGTATGGCACCCGTTCATGTCGGCGATGTCTGCGACGCCATGATCAACGCCATCAATGACGCGTCCACAACGGGCGAGACGATAGAACTGGTTGGTCCAGAAGAATACACCTTGCGCGAACTCGTGCAGTACACATGCGATGTCGCCGGCATCGACTCAAAAATAATCGGCCTACCTGACTGGGCTGCGCGCTTGCAGGCTCGGGTCATGGAGTGGGTTCCGGGTAAACCGTTTACACGCGACAACTACCAGTCTTTGCAAACAGACAGCGTTGGTTCTGCCGGCACCAAACCACAAGCTACGTCGCTGGACGCTATTGTCCCCCGCTACCTCGGCGCTAATGACTGGGCAGGCCAGTTACAGAAACGGCGCGCAGGTGCACGTCGCTAAATCTAGTTGATTTTCGGTAGAGGTTAACCTTGGCAGGGCACAAACTTGAGGATGGCATTAGTCTGGCGATGCGTTAAACCCTCAGGATGCACTACCATCCACAGAGACATCGTCCAGATAGGCATCCATACGCCGTGTTCGTTCTTCTGAGGGTAATTCAGAAACCTCTTTGGCAAGTGCATAAAAAGCGTCAAGATCCTCGCCAGCCTCTACGTACAAAGCAGCGAATGCGGGCACATAGCGCTGATAGGTGGCTACCGCTAGCAAGCGCGCATTGTTCAGATCACGACTGAACCAGTTGTCGTAGCCTGAGTAACTATCCCAGCTGTCCTTCAGCGCTACGTAGTTCTCGCGCATACCATCAAACACTGCCTGCTTGGCCTCGCGCTTGGCAGACTCTTCCAACGATTGCTGGTACAAGGTCTCAAGCTCCGCCCGTGTGGTTTGCAGCAGTTTGACAAAATCTTCGTTGCGTTGAAGATAGGCATCATACGCACCGATTCGTGCTGATTCGCCTCGAGAGTTAAGCCAGCGTCTGGTTCCGTGTTGTTCAACAAACGTAGCAAACGCTTCATTGAAATTGCTATCGTCCTTGACGTACAGCACCTGATGCGCCAGTTCATGGAACAGCGTACCCACAAATCTAATGTCGCCACCGCGCAGCATGGTATCGAGAACCGGATCATCGAACCAGCCAAGCGTTGAATAGGCGGATGCACCACCAATCGTCACGTCGAAATTTTTGTCCTTCAGCGTGTCCGCATAGCGTTGCGCATCCTTACGATCAAAGTAGCCGCGGTAACTGACGCAGCCGGCGACTGGGAAACACCAGGTTTGGGGTACCAATGAAAACTCTTCCGCCGCAACAACATTCCAGGTCACCGCATCACGCCCGGTGGCGGCATAGGAAGAATAGCTATCATTGTCGGGCAGTCCGAGTTCCTCGACCGCATACACGCGCGCATCGACCAAAGTCTGCAATTGTTGGCGCAAGGTCTCATCGGTGTCCTCGCTCGAGAGCAGTTTTTCGATCGACTCACGCGATTGCATCAACCTGAGATGCCCGCCGATCGCTTGCGAGTAATAGGAGACCGTGCTACAGGCACTGGTCAACAGCACGGCAAGCAACAGTGGGATTCGAATAAGCAAAGGTCGAGATAACATGCACTTAAGTGTACCATCGACGCCATGAACGACAGCCCCGTCCATTGCTGATGAACACGTATCTCGTCGGTGGCGCCGTGCGTGATGAACTGCTCGGTAAGCCCGTCACGGATCGTGACTGGGTGGTGGTTGGCAGCACACCAGAGGCCATGCTTGAACAAGGCTATCGACCGGTCGGCAAGGACTTCCCGGTTTTCCTGCATCCAGACACCCATGAAGAATATGCCCTGGCACGGACTGAACGAAAGACCGCGCCGGGCTATCACGGCTTTACCTTCAACACCGATGTCTCTGTGACGTTGGAAGAGGATCTCGAACGTCGCGACCTGACTATCAATGCAATGGCCCGCGATGCAAACGGAAAATTGATCGACCCTTACAACGGTAAACGCGATCTCGACGATCGAATACTCCGACATGTATCCGATGCCTTTCTGGAGGATCCTGTACGCATCCTGCGCGTCGCGAAATTCATGGCTCGCCTGTCGCCGATGGGTTTTCGCGTTGCCGATGAAACACGCGAGCTGATGAGCGCCATGGTCGCAAGTGGCGAAGTCGACAATCTGGTCGCCGAGCGTGTATGGCAAGAAATGCAAGCGGCCATGCTCAGCGATAAACCGCGCGTGTTTTTTGAAACCTTGGCCGACACGGGCGCACTCAAAATCATTTTGCCAGAAGTCGACGCCCTCTTCGGCGTGCCACAAAAGAAAAAATGGCACCCGGAGATTGATGCCGGTGAGCACACCCTGCTCGTGCTTGATCAAGCGTGCCAGCTAAGTACATCGTTGAATACCCGGATGGCTGCGCTGTGTCATGATCTCGGCAAGGCGACCACCCCACAGAATGAGTGGCCGTCACATCACGGACATGAGGAACGTGGACACACAATTACTGAAACGCTGGCCAAACGTTTACGACTGCCAGCCAACATCCGCGATACCGCCATGCTGACAGCGCGCCACCACACGCACTGCCATGATGCGGCAATCCTGACGGCGGGCAAGCTCACCAAATTACTCAAAACTCTTGATGTAACACGTAAGCCTGAAAGGTTCGGCGAAATTTTGATGGCCTGCGAAGCTGATGCCAAGGGACGCCTCGGCTTCGAGTCAAACGACTATCCACAGCGCGACTATCTGCTGCAAGCGGCGGATGTCTTTCGCTCGGTAGATGGTGCTGCAGTCGCAGCCGCCACTGCAAACAAGCGCAACATTGCCGATCAATTGCATGCCGCGCGTGTCAGCGCAATCAAAGCCTGGCGGCACTCACTGAACAATTAGAGACATAGCCAGAACCAGGATCAGAGTCAATGTCCAGTTGGTTAGCTAACGCTGAATTCATACGATCGCTGACTATACTCCCCGAATCTTGAAAACCGTCAGAAGCAAGGAGCTTTCCTAGGTGAATGTCTACTTCTCCAAGCCTTGGATAGGTCTGTTCAGCTACTTAATAGCGCTGCTTATTTTTTTTACGTGCTTTGCCTTGTTCGTCTGGCAATCAAGGCGCAAGAACAAATATTCGCCATTCACCGAAGATTCCTTGCGACCGCCAGGACATACGTTGCGCTTGAGACGAACTGCTATATCCGAGTCGATCGACACACACTATTTCTTTTTTCTATTTGTTGCCAGCGGACTCATCGCAAGTAGATTGCTACTGACCGGTTTGCAGCTACACATCGCAAGCACATTGTTGCTGATTACCCTGGCGATCGTTTTGGTCAGAACCTGGCAATTGTTCGGCAAGGCACAACGCATCAATCTGGGATTGGAAGGTGAAGAGTACACAGGTCAGGAACTGAACCTGCTGATGCTCTCTGGCGCCTATGTATTCCATGATATCCCCTATCAAGGTGGCGGCAATATAGATCACATCGTGATCGCCAAGGATAAGGTCTTTGTCGTTGAAACCAAGGCACGCAGAAAACCGCAGTCAAGCACAGGCGGCAGAAACTCTACCGTTATCTACGACGGAAAGTATTTGAAATTCCCCGACATCACAACCGATGAACCCTTGGCCCAGGCAAAACGACATGCTGACTTCCTGAGCGCCGCCATCAAGAAACATTGTCAGCTTGATTTCCCGGTCAAAGCGGTTGTGTCATTGCCGGGCTGGTTTATCGAAAACGAAGGCAAAACGAACTCCACGCTGGTTATCAATCCAAAGCGCGGCAAGGCACTGAAACCCTGGCTCGGTGAAGTGAGTAATCAAGCGGCACGCGATCGGGTAGCCAACTACATAGCATCGGTTGCACGCTCAGTAACCTACAAATCAACCACCACCGACCCCGATGCAACAAAAAATTATGACGTCTGGCTTAACCCGCGCGTCCGGGAAAAATCGCTTGGTCAGTAGTGGCCTATTTAATCGCCACAATATCGGCATCAGGATCAAACGCCAACCAGGCAAAGGCAAAGTGCACGCCCCGATCTCGTTGTTCCAATTGTGACCCTTTGAGCTCACCCTCGGTAGCAAGACCAAAGGCATTCCAACGAGAGCCCGTTTGCTGATCGACAATGGTACCGTCTTGCAAACTGAAGGTCAGTGTCGCCTCGCCCACTTGACGACTGAAGGCCGCCGCGGCCGGAATCAAACGCGATTTGGCAATCGAACTGCGATCGAGCGCCGACGTCGCCGTCGATGCTGCAAAGACCGCAATCGGTTCCTGCTCAACGGAGATGTTCAATACCGGGTTGTCGTTCAAGGGTGTAACAGGGACCAACACCGTTTCTTCGTTGACACCGATACTCAACACCCGCTCCATGGGCGGCAGTCGTTTGTCATGTTCCCCAAAAAACAGAAAGGGGTTGTTGTTGATGTTGTCATAACCCGTGTAAGGGTTCCGTCCGTATGAGCGTTGGTAACCGGTATCACGTGACAACACCTTGCCATCGGGAAATGCGGATACGAAATCGGCAAAGCTCACGATCTGCGAGTTGATCTGTTCGAGCTTGACTTCGTTGTATTCGCCAAGCAATCCAACTCCATTAAATTGCTGCCACCAGGATTCAGTCTGTCGGTCGTACATGACAAGATCACTAAGGCGTAAACGTCCGGTTGTACCGAAGTCCAATACGGTGCCATTCACCGTACGATCAAATACGATTGACGCATTGCACAAAGGACAAAACGTCACCGCGACTGGTTTTCCATCGACAACATCATTGACGATCTCGTGGTACATCATTATCTGCAGTGGATAAGCGCGGGCATCGTCGCCCATTTTCAGCGCAATCACCGGTTCGACTTTTTTAATCCATTTACCGGCTGTGGCAGTATCGACAAACACTGGCTTATCCACCGACGGGATTCCGTCTTTAGGCGGTCCGCCGGACGTAAACTCTCCAAGATCAACCGAAATATTTTTATGATCGCTTAAGGGGAATTCCCGCTCTGGAAACTGCGCCTGTGCCACCGCCCCATGCGCAAACCACAAACCGCACGCCAGCAACAGCCAGGATGAGAGTTTTGTTCGATTCATTTCCACTCCAGTCATGTGAGAGAGCGCCAGGCAAGACACACCCGGGGCTGCAAATCAGAGACTGATAAAAGTGTTTTGGTTCAGTGCCCGAGAACTAGCCGGTCGAAACACTTTTCCAGCCAAGACAATACCTCGCCAACCCAAGTATATGCCAGAGCCCAGGCAAGAACGACACCCGAGGTGTTGGCTACCATGTCGATGACTTCAAAATGCCGTGTGGCCGTCATGCCTTGCAAAAACTCGATGCCGATGCCCATGATGATGAAACCAAGTACCAGCACCAGCCGCGTCAGATCATGGCGGTAAATTTGTGCAAACCAACCCATTAAAGTGGCATATGCAACCATATGCATGATCTTGTCCTGCACCATGAACGACTTGATTTCAGGCGGCACACTAATGATGGAGAGCACGAATACCATCGCGACCATCGCCAGCCCGATACCCAGCCACAGCCGCTTGTAGTGCAGATGGTGGATCGCCAGAACACCCTTTGATGAAAAATCGAATTGCATGTGGAAAACTACGAGTCTATGCCCTGTATATCGGACGATCTACGCATAATATGAGTGCCTTCAGAGTCGGATGGTTACAAATACGGAAGCGGCCAGGATCAAAACGATTAACAGATGACCAATACTCGAGACACACAGCGGATGGGTCCAGGCACCGCCACGCAAACGGGCAGCCAGTATGACCAGCACACAGTAGACCGTTACCACCAAACTCACCCATTGCGCCACGCCCCAAGCCTCAAGCGACCAATTGAGCTTGTCACGTCCCTCCAGAATCCACCCGGTCAGGGCGTAGACCATGAAGAAACAGTTCAACACGATGGGAATCAGGAGTAACGCGAACTGCGTCACAGGACCTGCCACACGGGTATCGCCCGCTATGCGATTCATGTCAGGCACAAGCTTGGGTCATATCGATTCGGAGCGTCAACGGCAAGCATAACGCCATTGCCGAACTTTGTTTACGGTTTTCAGTCTATGATCGATGTGCAAAGCACTCGTGCCATCTGGTACCAGAGACCACTACTAAGGAGACAGCCATGACGCACCAGTCTGCGAAGACATTGCTTACCGGACTCATATTGATATTGTCATCGACGTCCTGGGCTGGTGAAGCGGATGTCGTCGGTGGTGCCATCACGGCACTCGGTGATGGACGTTTCCGTGTCGACGCCACGGTTCGTCATGACGATACGGGCTGGGACCACTACGCAAACCGCTGGGACGTGCTTGCCCCAGATGGCACTATCCTCGGCAGTCGTGTACTGGCTCATCCCCACGAAAATGAACAACCATTCACTCGGTCACTGACACTGGAAATTCCCGCTGACGTCACGGAGATTACCTTGCAAGCCAACGACTCAGTGCATGA
>CAYUZB010000033.1:12409-31699 GCA_964449565.1 uncultured Granulosicoccaceae bacterium
AGGCGGTAGATAACGAAAGGCCCCATGCCGATACGATTGATCATGGCAAGGAAGTAGTAAATACAAATGAACGCACTGACGGCCGCCAGCACGGTGCCTAATAACAAGGCGCTCCATTCAACAGGCGCACTGCTTTCAACCAGATCCTTTGTCACCCCCAGACACGAGACAACAATGATCGGGATGGACAACAAAAACGAATAACGTGCGGCCGCCTCACGTGTCAAACCCAGCAACAGACCAGCGGTGATCGTGATGCCGGAGCGCGAAGTACCCGGAATAAGCGCGATCGCCTGTGCAGCACCGATAAACAGGAAATCCTTCCAACTCAACGAATATTCGCCACGTTGACGTTTACTGACGCGATCGGCGTACCACAACAACAAGCCGAAGACGATGGTAGTCGCCGCAATGACTAACGGTGAACGCAAGTGCGTTTCGATCGCATCCTTGAAGAGCAGACCAACCAGACCGGCGGGGACGGTTCCCAGCAAAACGCCCCAGGCCAGTATCGCCTCTGAACTCATACCCTTGCCCGTCAGGGATGAGAAGAATGCTTCTGTCAGTTTCAGAATGTCGTTGCGAAAATAGAACACCACGGCGATCAGCGTGCCGAGGTGCACCGCCACATCAAAGCTGATGCCCTGATCGTTCCAGCCCAATAGCTGCGGCACAAGGATCAGATGAGCGGAACTCGAGATCGGCAGGAATTCGGTCAACCCCTGCACCAGGGCCAACACAATGATTTGAACAGTATCCAAGACGCTATCCGGTTAACAGAGCAATGACGTCACTCAGAGCCGATGGGAGAGATCGTGAGAACGAAATCCGCGAAGCCCGAGATCATAGCCTTTGCCGAACGCCATTACCTGAAAGCGTTCACCCATTTCACCCGGCAAGGTGAGCGTTTTGATCGACTTGTTCAGAGTAATGAGATCGACTTCGCGATTCAGCGTCTCAGCGGCAGTGGCGGCCAGCTCACTCAAATCATTTGCGAGCAGAAATTGCGCCTGTGAACCGTAGCCAAGTAATTCAAAACCGGCATTGTGGCCAGCACGAGCTACCTGGGAGAAATCAACATGAGCGGTGATGTCCTGCAAGCCCGGATAAATCAATGGCTCATCATGCGCGCGATGTTGGTAGTAACACGCCAAGGTGCCGGTGTCTCGCTCCGGCAGGTAGTACTCACGTTCGGGATAACCGTAATCGATCAATAACACCACCCCATGATTCATGCACGCATGCAGTGAACGTAACCACGGCTCGACCAGCAAATTGATCTCCGATGTATAGCCCGCAGGCAGCGGGCCAATCGAGTCCTCAAGCGTAGAGACCGCCGAGCGGAGTTCAGCGCTCGCGTCAACCGGTGTCAAAAAGTAACCAGGGTTCTGGGGACTGGGATCGACTCGCTCATCACGTTTTCGATCCACCGCAAGCTGCTTCAGCAATGCATTTGACTGCACCGATTCGCTGGTGCGAAAACGCGTGACGGGCATCGCATCGATCACTTCATTGGCGATGATCACGCCGTTGAAGTCGGTTGGCAGCGCATCCAGCCAGGCGAGCTGGCCAAAGACGGTTTCATCAAGGGTGCTTTCGAGATGTGTCTGCTGGCGTTTTCGCAATTCGGCGCTGGGTTCGAATATCAAATATTGAGGTAACGACTCGGTTGGCAAGCGTCGCGCAATCTCCGGCAGCAAGGATGCCGCCAACGCACCACTGCCAGCGCCAACTTCAAGCACGGTAGCCTCAACACCGTTGGCGATGATCTCGGTAAGCTGGACAGCCAGCGACTGTCCGAACAAGGGACCGAGTTCGGGCGCGGTAATAAAATCCCCCGCCTTGCCAAATTTTTGGGCACCCGCCATGTAATAACCAAGACCGGGAGCATACAGCGCCAGTTGCATGAATCTGGCGAAATCCAGTGGGCCGTCGGCGTCGATACGCCGATCGATCTGATCCATCAGCCGCCTTGCATGGGCAAGCGCCAACGCGTCAGGTGTCGGCAGGCCCTCAGCCCGGCCATCACAGCCATCGGTCGCTTCTGACATATACAACATCGCCTTACTCAACCTTGCCGGAACCCGCGCGCTCGTGCTGACCGCGTTCGATAACCAATCCGACTTGAGTCGAACCTGGCAATGCATCCGGCTTGTGCAAACGCAGGCGGACCCAGTTAACGCCAAATTCGCGTCGAATCAGTGAGACAACCGCTTCAGCCATTGTCTCAATCAGTAAATATCGGCTTTTACCAAGAAATTCCGTCAGGCGCAGGCTCAAGGTGTGGTAGTTCAGGGCATCTTCGATATTCTCACTGGCCGCAGGCTTGGCAATGTCGGCAGCCATATCAAGATCCAGAACCACGGTTTGCGGGGTCTCGCGCTCATGCTCGTAGATCCCGATAATGGTCTCTACGCGAAGGTCTCTGATAAAAATCCGATCCATAAGCAACAAGTGTAGGCCAGAACTCCGTGCTGGCGAACAATCCGGCGTCATTCCTGCTTGAGCCCACGAGAAAAATTCGCTATGCTTCGCAGGCTAAGCGTTGTGAAAGTGCCGATTGGCGGTTTCACCAATCATGCAAAATTTTTCGGAGCAGTTCCCCATGTCCAGAGTGTGCCAGGTAACCGGCAAAAGCCCCATGTCCGGCAACAATGTATCGCACGCCAAAAATCGTCGTCGCCGGCGTTTTTTGCCCAATTTGCATACACATAAGTTCTGGGTAGCCTCCGAGGGTCGATTCGTCAGCTTGCGCCTTTCTTCCAAAGGCATGCGCATTATCGACAAACGCGGTATCGATGCCGTCCTTAGCGAAATGCGTGCTCGCGGCGAACGCGTCTGATTAACCCACTGACGCAAACTGAACGTTATTACTGCGGAGACTGACTCATGCGAGAAAAGATCAAAATGGTGTCATCGGCCGGAACCGGTCACTTTTACACCACATCAAAGAACAAACGCACCATGACGGGCAAGCTGGAAATGAAGAAATTCGACCCAGTCGTACGCAAGCACGTCATGTACAAGGAATCGAAGATCAAGTAAATCTTCCCCCCCTTGGATAGACAATCTAAGCCCGGCAAGCCCGGGCTTTTTTGTGCGCATCGTGTTTTAGTCGTATTTGACCGGATATTTGACAGTCACCAGTGGTCACAGCTTTGACGGCAAGTTCGTCTGCTGTCCTATACTCTGTTTTTCCACCCTTGAGCCAGATCAGCGCCGCCTCATGTCCGCTAGCACCGAAGTCTTGCTCGACGCTCAGGAGCTCGAGCGTCGCCTCAGTGATCGCGCCAAAGTCAGTGGCATCTCGATCAGGCTCGGACGCGGTGATGTGCTCGGCCTGCTGGGCTTGAATGGCGCGGGTAAATCAACCACCTTACGCATGCTCGCCGGTGTGTTGACCAGCGATGCCGGTGCAATAACAGTCTGCGGTCACTCAATGATCGATGAACCACTAGCGGCGCGCGCGCGCATTGGCTATCTCCCTGACGAGCCACCCCTTTATGGTGACATGCGAGTGACTGACTATCTGCAACTGGTCGCACGCCTGCGTCGACTGCAAGGCGCGGCGATTACCAACCGCGTAAATGCCGTACTGACACAATGCAGCCTCGAGGAAAAAGCCCGAGCGCTGATCAATACCTTGTCCAAAGGCTACCGCCAGCGCGTCGGTCTGGCACAGGCACTGATTCATGAACCCGACGTGCTGCTGCTCGATGAACCCAGCAATGGACTCGATCCACAACAGATGGAGAGCATGCGCAAGGTCATACGCGACACCGCGCGCGAACATGCCGTCGTATTCTCCACTCACCTGCTCAGTGAAGCGCAAGCGGTCTGTAACCGTATAGCGATCATGCACGATGGCAAGCTGGTGGCGGATCGCGCTGCCGATGGTGATGATCTTGAAGCGTTGTTTCGTGGAGCCACCGAATGATCGCGACCATTGCGAAGCATGAAAGCATGAGTGTCATTCGCTCTTTACAGAGTTGGGTAATCGCGGCGCTACTCAGTTTGTTGTTCGGTTTTCTCTTTCTACGCCAGCTCGAAGCTTTTATCACTGTGCAAGCAACGCTCGCGCAACAGGATCACCCCGTGGGCCTGACAGGCTTCATGAGTGTGCGTTATCTGGAACCCCTGGCATTGGCATTTACCTTTATCGCGCCACTGTTCGCAATGCGTAGCTTCAGTGATGAGTATCGTCAGCAAACCTTTGTGTTGTGGCAGTCATCACCGGTGCGCATCAGCCTCATCGTCATCGGAAAATTTCTCGGCTTGATGTTCATTCAATTACTGCTGATCCTGCTGGCCATGGCAATGCTCGCCAGCATGCGCCTGTATGTAACCATCGACCTGGCAGTACTGCTGTCGGCCTTTGTCGGTTTGCTGTTAGTCACATCCGCATGCACAGCTGCCGGACTTTATTTTTCCTCATTGACTCGCCACGCAATGATCGCCATTGTGGCCTCTCTCGCTTTGTTGTTGTTGCTATGGCTTGTCGGCAGTGCAACGGCTACTACATCAGGCTTTCTCACTCTGTTGCAGTACATTGCCATACCGACCCACTTGCACGGCTTCTTTCAAGGCTTTATCGATACGGGTGATGTTGCTTATTTTGTACTCTTTACTGGCCTGTTTTTGGTCTTGACCATGATTCGTCTCGACGCACTGCGACACACCGGGCATTAAGTATGCGATCGATCAAGTTGCATATGCTGCTATCGGCACTGGTACTTGTCATTACCCTGTTGCTGGGTTTTTTCACGACGCGCTTCCACGCAAATTTTGACGTAACATCCAATCAACGTCACAGCTTGAGTGATGCGACTGTCGCAACCTTGAATGCACTGCAGTCGCCGGTTGAGATCATCGCGGTACTTGGACCTGATGCAGGTTTACGCAATGGCGTAAGCGCACTGATTACACGCTTTCAATCCATCAATGATCAGATCAGCCTGCGCTTTGTCAATCCGGAAACCCAGCCCGCCGAAGCACGCGCGCTGGCGGCGGCCCCGGGAGGCGAACTGATTGTGCGCACCGGTGAACGCGAGCAACGCCTGCAAAATCTGTCTGAAAGAAGCTTGTCGAGTGCCTTGATGCAACTCGGTCAGGAAACCAACCGCAGCGTGGCCTTCATAACCGGACACAATGAACGAAGCCCTTTGCGTACCAACAATGACGACTGGCAAATTGCAACGCAAAGTCTGGAGAAGTTGGGGGTTGTTGCCACGGAATGGAGCCTGGTCAGTGATCCGGTCATACCAGACAGTGTTGATCTCGTTGTCATTGCAGCGGCGCAAACACCTTTTTTTCCAGGCGAGATTGCCAGCCTGCTCAATCATGTCAATGCAGGTGGCAATTTGTTGTGGTTACTGGAAACACCGATCGATAACGAACGCGGCCCAGGACTTGTGGATCTTGCCAACAATCTTGGCATCACTGATTTACCGGGCAAGGTCATCGATACAGCCAGTCAGGTGTTAGCAGCTGACAGCCCCGATTTCGTCCTGCTTGATCGCTTTCCGGCCCATCCAGTAACCGCCAGTATGACCAGCCCTGTATTACTGCCACAAACTCGCGCCTTTACGATCGATGCATTAGCCGGGCAGGAACATCTGCCGCTGCTGGTGACACCTGAGTCAAGCTGGACCGAGACCGGCGAACTCAGTGGCGAAGTCCGCTTCGACGACAACAGCAATGAAACTGCCGGCCCTTTATTACTTGGCGTCACCATCGAACGCAACAACACACAACGCATTGCCGTGATCGGCGATGCTGATTTTGGCGCATCGCAATTCATCGGCAATGGGTCCAATCAAGCATTCACCGATAGTCTGATACTGTGGCTCAGCGGTGACGCCGACGCCATTGAATTTGTCACCCAACGCGCCAGCGATAGTGAACTACGCCTCGACAATCGCTCAATCATCATACTGACTGCGGTCCTGCTCGCAGTGCTGCCACTACTGATATTGATTATCGGACTACTGGTACGCTGGCGCCATCGCCGTGCTTGATACAAACCAACTGTGAAGAGCGCGCTCAAGAAACGCCAACGCTGGGTCTATCTGTTGACCCTGATCAACGTTGTATTGATTGTGGCTATCGCCATCACACTCAAGAAAGACAAAACAGATGCCGCAAAAAACCAGCTGAATCTCGGCGCTGTCAACAGCATGCAATGGCGCCGCGAAGGTGCCACGGACATCGTCTTCAAGCGCTCCGATGATCAATGGCAAATCACCTCACCTTGCTCTCTGCCAGTGAACGAGCAAAGGCTCGAACCGATGTTCGATGCATTGGCGAGTCACGGCGAGCTCTATGCCGCGACTGCAGTTGATCTCAGCGCCGCTGGACTCGAATCACCGCAGGCGATGCTGCTCATCAATGGGCAAACAGTGGCTATCGGTGAAAAGGATCTCAGTGGTGGGTATCGTTATCTGCAACAAGGCTCCACGGTGACCTTGGTACCCGAATGGGTTCTGTCCCTCGTCAACAGCGGTCTTACCGGTGTCGCCGAACTCGCCATTTTCCATGACGATCTGATCGCACTGGAACGCAGCGACCGTAACGCGGCGACAGACAACGCTGCGTTCGACCGCGAAAATCTGGCAAACTTGAGCGCTAATCAGATTGTTCTCTGGCCAATCCCTGAACTGCCGGAGATCACCGCAAGCTTAAGTTTTGCAGCCCTTTATCAGGACGGTCGGCAAGAAGATATGGAACTGATCATGACAAAAAGCTACGCCGCCATTCGTCGTATCGATAGTCAATGTGCCTATCTGCTGCCACCTGATGCGGTGCCCGACAGCCTGGCACCCTGATGCCTGAGTTACCAGAGGTTGAGACAACCCGGCGCGGCATAGAACCTCATCTACGTAATAAAACGATTGTCTCCGTCCTGATCCATGACAAACGTTTGCGCTGGCCGGTGCCGAACGCAGTGCAACAGCTCGCTGGCGAGCGCGTGCACAGTGTTGAGCGTCGTGGCAAGTATATTCTGATCAACACACAAGTCGGTAGTGCTCTGGTGCATCTCGGCATGTCAGGTAGTTTGCGTATCTGCTCATCGAACGATCCCTTGAAGAAACACGACCACGTGGAAATCATCCTGTCCAGCGGTCAGATACTGCGTCTGCACGACCCGCGACGCTTTGGCTGCTTTCTTTGGCAAGCCGCCGATGCACCGGAGCACAAACTCCTTGCATCACTTGGACCTGAACCACTAACCGATGCATTCAACGCAGAGTATCTCTTTGCCCGCACACGCAAACGCCAGCTGGCTATCAAGAATCTGATCATGAACAGTGATGTGGTTGTCGGTGTGGGCAATATCTACGCGAGCGAGTCTTTATTTTTGGCCGGCATTCGTCCCGGACGTGCCGCAAGACGAGTCACCCGCAAAGAAACCACACTGCTGGTCGAGACGATCAAGACCGTACTGGCGCGTTCGATCAAGCAAGGCGGCACAACCTTGCGCGACTTCGTCGATAGTGACGGCAACCCGGGTTACTTCAAACAATCATTGCATGTCTATGGTCGCGAAGGTGAAGCCTGCACCGAATGTGGCAACACCATACGTCAACGCGTCATTGGCCAACGATCAACTTTTTACTGCACCCAATGCCAACACTGAACCCAAGGCACGCAGATCCAAAGCCCGCAGATCCAAACCAAAGCTCCGTGGCGCAGCAATACGATGTCGTCATCATCGGTGCGGGACTCGCGGGACTCACTACCGCCGTCGTCTGTCGTGAAAGCGGACTCGACGTTTGCGTGCTTGAAGCGCAGTCACGCATCGGCGGGCGCGTGCACTCACTCTATGCACAATCCGGCGACGCCTTGATCAACAATACGCACGTCGCCGATCTTGGCCCGACCTGGGTATGGGCGAAGTATCAACCGCATGTGCAGCGCTGGTTGCAAGCGCTTGAGATTAATTTGATGCCACAGTTTGAACGCGGCCAGGGCATGCTTGATCGTGATCAGAATCAACATGCCGAACCCTGGCCACTACCCGGGCAGGATGGTATGACGCGGATCAATGGCGGACCACAATCAATCATCAATGCGCTGTGCGCCAGATTGCCAAGCGGCACAGTACACACGAATTGCCCAGTCAGCGCCATCAGCGCCGAACACAAGCAATTGAAAATAACAGCCGATTCGTGCGAGGTGTTAGCACGTCATGTCGTTGTTGCAACACCACTGCCGATCGCAGCTCAAAGCATCACATTCTCACCTGCCCTGCCCGAAGCCATGACCCAACAGATGCAAAACACAGCCACCTGGATGGCACAACAGGCAAAAGTCGTCATTCAATACGCCGACGCTTTCTGGCGCGAGCGAGGTTTATCTGGCCGCATTGCCAGTCAAATAGGCCCCTTGGTAGAGGCGCATGATCACTCCGCCGACAAAGGTACTCCAGCTGCCTTGTTTGGCTTTATGGGTGTCCCATACAGTGTGCGCGAGCAACATCGCCAGGAATTACCCTCGGCAATAAGCACGCAACTGGTTCGCGTCTTTGGCGAATCAGCGCCCGAACCCCAGCATATTCACATTGAAGATTGGGCCAATAATGCGTGGATCTGCAGCCGTGACGAGCAAACAGGTGGTGGTCAACATCCCTCAGCGCTGGCGAAGATCACTCGTGAGGCCTTTATGCAAGATCGTCTGCACTTTGCTGTCAGCGAAACCTCGACCATCAGCCCCGGCCTGATCGAAGGCGCCTTGCATGCCGGTGAATCAACCGCGCGACGAATAATCAAAGGCAGGCAATAGCGGACGACAGTAGACAACAAACAGACAACGAAGCAGTCCGTTCAAAACAGGTAACGAAGTAGGCCGCGCATAGCAGGCAACAAAGCCGATGTCGTCAAGCACATATTAGTGACGTGCATGTCAGCTACCCTGCTTCATCAACGCTTCATATTTAAGCGTGAGCTCGGCGGTGGTTTCGGTGTTATCCGGGTCAATCACAATACACTCAACCGGACAGACCACCACACATTGCGACTCATCGTGATGACCAACACACTCGGTACACAGATGGGGATGGATCTCGTAAATCTCCTCGCCCTGATAGATAGCGTCATTAGGACATTCAGGTTCACATACATCGCAGTTAATGCATTCGTCGGTTATCAGTAAGGCCATGACTATTGTTTTCCGTCGCGCGCAAGTTTGGCATTAAAGGCATCGAGTACCAGCGGATGTACAAAATCACTGACATCACCTTGCAAGCTGGCAACCTCTCGCACAATACTCGATGACAGGAAAGTGTAGTCCTGGGAGGCTGCGATGAATACGGTTTCGACATCCGGTGACAAATGGCGATTCACCCCGGCGATCTGAACTTCGTAGTCAAAATCTGAAAATCCCCGTAATCCGCGCACGATGACATTGCCATTGACTTTGGAGATAAAATCGACCAGCAATCCATCGAAGGATTGCACACTGACATTGTCGAGATCTGCGACGATCTCGCGCGCCATCTCTACGCGCTCATCAAGTGTAAAGAAGGGAGTCTTGCTCGAATTCGCCCCCACCGCGACAATGACTTCATCGAACAGGCGACTGGCTCGCGCGGTCACATCAGTATGACCGACGGTCATCGGGTCAAAGGTGCCGGGGTAAATGGCAGTGACACGCATGGGAATTTCCTGCACGATCTGTTTGCGTCCAGTGTACCGCTAACCGCATTGCCTACGCGTTGAAAGCACAGTTAATTCCGTGATCCCGATAAAAATTCGAGCAACCAGGCGCTCACATCACCATAGCGCCGTTGCTTGACCATCGAATAACCGCGCGGAAGCTGCCCATCAGTCAACTCGCCCGCGGGCCCCTCCACATAAACCATTGCCCCGTCACACAGATGCCCGTCAGCGAGTGCATCGAGCATCGGTCGCTGCAGATGGTGCGCAAAGGGCGGATCAATAAACACAATATCGAAAGGCGCACCGGCGTGCTTGGCGAGAAAACCTTCTGCCGTGCCGCGTTCGAGAACCAGTCGGCCCGCGTGTGGCCAGTTGGCAACCACTTCAGCCAGAGACGTGGCGGCATTGACATCCTTTTCAATCAGGATGACGGACGCCGCACCCCGCGAAACCGCTTCAATACCGAGTGCACCCGTCCCGGCAAACAGGTCCAGACATCGACTGCCGGCAATCCGCGCCTGTAACCAGTTGAACAAGGTTTCCCGCTGACGATCGCCAGTCGGACGAAGACCATCGACATCGACAACACCGAGTTTTCGTCCACGGAAACTCCCGCCAATGATGCGAACCTGTCCGGAAGACTTGCTCCTTGGTTTCGTTCTACTAGGGTTTGAAGGCACGGTGTTACGATGTGGCGACTATCCAGGTTCAATAATACCGATTGCCTGGATCTAAGGTCGCGATATCCTCAATCGACAGCCCTTTATTTAACGCAACAGCAAAAAGCATGGGAATTTTCAGTTTCCTCTCTCGTCAGAAAGCCGCTCGCGAGAAAGTCGTCGAGTCAGCCAACACGGCCTCGTCTGCGACCGCATCCGACTCGATCGAGCCGGAGCTCGACACCAAGCTGGCCAAGACGCGTAGCCGCTTCCGCGACAATCTCTTAGGCTTTTTTCTTGGCAAGACGAAGATCGACGATGAACTCCTGGAGGAGCTCGAGAGCCAGTTGATCATGGCGGATGTCGGAATGGATGCAACCACGCGCATCATGGATTCACTAAATGCTCAGGTATCCCGCGCAGACGTTGGTGATCCGGATGCACTGCGTGCCGCCCTGCACCGCGAATTGACCACGCTGTTGCAACCCGTTGAGTCCCCGCTCGAAATTCCTGACAGTGATTCACCCTTTGTCATTCTGGTGGTCGGCGTTAACGGTTCTGGCAAGACAACCACCATCGGTAAGCTGGCGAAGCAACTGATCGATGGCGGTATGAGTGTCATGCTGGCCGCTGGCGATACCTTTCGTGCGGCAGCTGTCGAACAACTACAGACCTGGGGTGAACGTAATGATGTACCGGTCATCTCACAAGGTAGTGGCGCAGACTCCGCGTCGGTCATCTTCGACGCTCTGCAATCGGCAAAAGCCCGTGGCATTGACGTACTGATTGCCGATACCGCGGGTCGCCTGCATACCCAGGCAAACCTCATGGAGGAATTGCAAAAGGTCAAACGCGTATTAGGTAAACTGGATCCGGCCGCACCGCAGGAAACCTTGATCGTTCTCGACGGTGGCACCGGACAGAACGCACTGAGTCAGGCCGAGCAGTTTCACTCAGCGATGCAACTGAGCGGTATGGTAATCACCAAACTCGATGGCACAGCCAAGGGCGGCATCGTGTTTGCGATTGCAGAGAAACTGAAATTACCGATTCGCTTCATTGGCGTCGGTGAACAAGTTGCCGATCTCGAAGTGTTTGAGGCTGACCGTTTTGTCGATGCCTTGATCGAACCCAAAGATCAGCAAACGTAACCACAGCTCAAAGGGTAATCCGAGGCGTCCAACACATGATTCGCTTTGACACGGTCAGTCTTGAGTACCAGCCCGGGCGCTTTGCCTTGCGTGATGTTTCTTTCTCGATGGCACCCGGCTCGTTCACTTTCCTCACCGGCCATTCTGGCGCTGGAAAAAGCTCTCTACTCAAACTTATTGCCTGCCTGGAACGGCCGACCAGCGGCGACATCCACATTGGCAACATTGCCTACAGCTCTCTGAGTGCTCGCCAGGAGCCTACATTAAGACAACAGATGGGTATTGTCTTTCAGGATAATCAGTTACTGCATGACCGCAATGTCTTTGACAACGTTGCCTTGCCGCTGATCATCGGCGGCTACCGCTATGCAGACATAAAAAAACGCGTGTCAGCAGCGTTGGACAAGGTAGCACTTGCACACAAGGCATTTGAAAAACCACTGTCACTGTCAGGCGGCGAGCAACAACGCGTCGGCATCGCCCGCGCCGTTGTGGCACGCCCCAAACTGCTGCTCGCCGATGAACCTACTGGTAACCTCGACGCCGATATCAGCGCAGACATCATGCGCTTGTTAATGCAGTTCAATGCATCAGGCGTCACTGTCTTGTTTGCCACGCATGATGAGACCTTGCTACAAGCCTTTGATTACCCGCAGCTGACTTTGCAACACGGACGTATTGTCGATAGCTCGAAACGATCCGCACGGGTCGCTCGTCGAACCGCATCCATCCGCGAGCACAATCTATGAAAGACGGTAAACCTGAAGCTGGTGCTGCGGGTCCCGCGTGGACCTATCGCAAACGCGGCTATGCATTGGCCACCAGCCTGCGGCAAATACGCCTGCGTAAATTTGCCAGCCTGTCCACCCTGCTGGTACTCGGCGTAACCTTGTCACTTCCGGTGATGTTGACATTCGCAGCGGGCACCCTGGCCAAGCTCGGAACACGCGGCGTCGAAGGTGAAAGCCTGACCCTATATCTTGACATGTCAGTCAGTGATCTCGACGGTGCAACACTTTCTCGCACACTCCTGGGACGCGCTGGTATACGTGATACCCGTTACGTCTCACGTGATGAGGCACTCGCTGAATTCAGAGCAAAATCCGATGTCGGCGCGGCACTGGAGGCGCTGGGTGACAATCCCCTGCCCGGTGCCATCATCGTGTTCCCGGACAGCAACACGCTGACTGCAACGCGGGTCGAGTTGCTGGCCAACGGTCTGCGGAAACTGCCCGAAGTCGAACAAGTGCAATTTGATCTACGCTGGGTTAAGCGGCTGCATGCGGTGGTTTCATTGATCCGTCTGGTTGGCGGCCTGTTGGCCGTCTTCCTGACGCTGACCGCGCTGATGGTCATCGGCAATACCATTCGCCTCGAGCTGATCCGACGCCAGCATGAAATGGAAGTGGCCAGCCTGCTCGGTGCAAGCCGCCAGTTCATGCATAGACCCATTCTGTACACCGGCGCCTTGTACGGCTTTCTGGGCGGCTTGGTCGCGGCAGGCATCGCCTTGTGGGCCTTCTACGCCCTGCGTCAACCGGCAAACGATCTGTCCCGACTCTACCAAAGCGCCTTCCGTCTAGAAATGCCAACTGTGTCACATTTTTTGACAATTTTGGGTGTGGCGACGCTGCTGGGCCTGATCGGCGCTGTAACCAGCCTTAATCGACCGTCACGTCAGCTGTTCCCGCTTCGAAAATAACCATAGTTAACAATTAACTTGTTGTTTTTATTGATATAATTTTAAATTCTCAGGCATAGCTATAACCACCAGAGATTCAAAAAAATCTGAACTATGCCGCTCATTAGCACTCTCACCTACCGAGTGCTAAAATTAGATCGTGACCGACACGATCACAAGGAGAACCATCCATGAGTAACGCCCTGACTGTCAATCAGAACGCTATGCCGCTGCCGGTCATCGCTGATGATCTGAACAGCTATCTGGCGAAAATTTCGACGATAGAACTGTTGTCCGTCGAACAGGAACAAACCCTTGCGCGTAAATTACGCGATCAGGAAGATCTCGACGCGGCGCGCCAACTGGTCATGTCGCAGCTACGCTTTGTCGTGCATATTGCACGCAGCTATAAAGGCTATGGCCTGCCAATGGCAGACTTGGTCCAGGAAGGCAATATTGGCCTGATGAAGGCGGTCAAGCGATTTGACCCGGATGTCGGCGTGCGCTTGATTTCATTTGCCGTGCACTGGATTCGCGCCGAGATACACGAATACGTGATTCGTAACTGGCGCATCGTCAAGGTCGCGACAACCAAAGCTCAGCGTAAGCTTTTCTTCAAGCTCAGAGGCGCGAAGAAGCAACTGAACTGGTTCAGCCAGGACGAAGTAAATGCGGTTGCCGAAGATCTCGGCGTCGATGCCAAGGTAGTGGTCGAGATGGAGTCTCGCATGCATGGTCATGACACAGCTTTCGATGCCCCTGCCGGTAGCAGTGATGACCGATTGAGCCTTGCCCCGGCAGAGCTCCTGTTTGAAGAACAGGAAGATCCGTCCATGGTGCTCGAGAAGACTGATCAGACCGAGCATTCACATGCGGGTCTTGCCGAAGGTCTTGCGATTCTCGATGATCGAAGCCGTACGATTCTCGAACGCCGCTGGTTAAGTGATACCAAGTCGACCTTGCACGAACTGGCCGATGAGTTTGATGTGTCAGCCGAACGCATTCGCCAGATTGAAAAAGCTGCGATGAAGAAAATCAAAGGGCATTTACTGGCTGCCTGATCAACGCGATCGCTTGTACAACAGCGTGTAACGTTCACTTGCATCGCTACAATGAAAAAAACCGCCTTCGGGCGGTTTTTTTTGGCCACCATTTTCCAGACCACCAACCTGCCACCAACCTGCAGCGAACCAGCCACCAACCAATAAACCCAGAACGCCAGCGAGGGTCTGAGAGAGCTGGAAAAGAGCGCTAGACAGCCCTTCGTGCGCTGAATAGTAAAGGCATGACTCCTGCTATGTTATAGGTGGCAGGTCCACGAACAGACAATGTAATTTGAATCTGTTTGATCATAGGTAGACAGGTGGTTGAGAGCATGAATATTACCCAGCAAGACATCGAGCATGCTCTCGCAAATCAAGAATTCGAATTGCAATACCAGCCTAAGGTAAATTTCCTGAAAGGGCGCATTTCCGGCGCCGAATGTCTGATCAGATGGAATCATCCTGACAAAGGATTCATTTCACCCGATCATTTTATTCCCCTTGCAGAAGATTCAGGGCTCATTACCGAGATCTCCGCACAAATTGCCTTGATGGCAATCAGTGCGATCAATGAACTGAAGAATGAGCACTTCGAGGGAAGTCTGGCAATCAATACTTCACCGCTGGATTTCAAGAATAATAAAATCATAGACATCCTTCGAGATGCTCTCGAGCAAAAAACCATCTCGCCCCATGACATACAAATCGAACTCACCGAGACGGCGACCCTGAACAATCAGGATGAGATCCTGCCACGCCTTCACCAGATAACCGATATGGGGTTGAAATTGGTTATGGATGACTTTGGCACCGGGTACTCTTCAATTGATTTGCTAAGCCAATTGCCTTTTTCAGCGTTAAAAGTTGATCAAGGTGTTATTGGCCGTATGGCAGAATCAACAAAGAGCCTGAATATTGTCAACATGGTCATCAATATGGCCAGAACATTACGTATGGATGTTGTCGCCGAAGGCATTGAAGACAAAAGCGCCTACCATTTTCTGGCGTATGCGGGCTGTCTGGAAGCACAAGGCTACTGGATCAGCAAACCGCTGCCTTTCGATGCATTTAAAAAATTTGTGGCGGACAAACCCCAGTATCCCTCATCACATTTAGGCATGATCTACCATGCCCACTTGAATAATGTGTATTTTCGAAAGTCCGTTTTGGATGCTGCGCTATACGCAAACTGCAACAGCGACCTGGATATGATGTCAGTGGCCAAGCCTGACATTCATTTCGAACCAAAAGATACACGCCTTGGCCAATGGTATTACGGCATCGGTCAGGAGCTGGCAGATCGCCCCAGTTTTCAGGCAATCGAAGAACCACATCGAATTATGCATGAAATAGGAGCGGAGCTTCTACAATCAAAGATTGCAAGCTCAAGCGAAAAAATTCTAGCTTTTAACGAGTCATTCGAAAACGTGAACAAATGCCTGCATCTACTAGAGGCTGAGTTGATGACCGAAGAAAGCATGAAACTCTCGCAACAAGCGAAAAAAACTGCTTGATAGCGTAACAGCCAATGACTGGCCTGGCACACTTTACGATGAGAAGGTTAGACAGTTAAGCTAATTTGACAGTCACTATAAATGCGCAAATATCTTGCCGATGATCGCCTTGTCCTCGATCGCGGCAATGAACCGGGCCTTGCAGCCGCAGACCCGGTATCTCTCTAAATCAATGTTATTGATTAATTAATATTGTAACGAACGCCTGCGCGAAGTATCAAATCATCTATAAAATCCGCTCCGGCATACCATTCACCAAAACCCAAACCACCCGTGATACCACCACCGAAGCCTATTTCGGTGTCGTCGTCGTCAAAAGATTCCACTTCCACGCCAATGATGTGTATACCCGCATTGGCGTACCAACCAAAGTTGGTTGTTGATAATTTATCACCACTGATCAGAGCTTCGACGGTAAATTCTGTAACGTCAAAGTCAACGTCTCCACCAAATCCAGTATCGACGTCCACCGACACAGAGTGAAAAGAGGCTTTCACGCCAAAGTCAGTGTTTGCCAGTAATTCCAAATTACGCAGTTGGTAGAAAGCACCAACACCCCATCCAAATCCAGAATCTGCATCGTCTACATCGACATTAGCAAGATCACCGTACAACACGATATCTGGTGTGATCTTGTAATTTACGCGAGCACCGATAACGGTGAAGTCATCCCCGAAAGATAGGCCACCTTCAACCGACAACCCTGACAAGTTGTCATTGTTTGCACTGCGGCCATTGGCGAAACCGAGCGCGTCAGCAAACGCAGGCTGGACAGCCAGCCCTAACAACCCAATAAAGATAATTCCAATTTTCTTCATTTATAAATCCCTAACAAATAAAAATAATGTGTGTGTTTTAAGTGCTGCCAAAGCGCCAGACATTTCTTGCCTAACGAAACTAGCTAACACCAGTCTGTCACAAGTGTGGCAAAAAAACAACAATCCAAATGTTCGCCCTACCGGCGTTCGCTACAATAAATTGACACCAGACAAGGAAGCTAAGATGCGCTTGCTCAGTAAAAGAAACTCAACATCCGGCCAGCACTCCTGAGTCATTTGTAGATTGACCCGGGTATGAGTTGTATAGACCAATTCATCTGCATGATCAATCGCAAGGTTACTGACGAGCTTTACACGAAAATCAGCCAACATTTTTTCATCTTCACACTTTATCCAGCGTGTTTGCTGAACACCTACAGCTTCAAACTGACACTCCACCTTGTACTCATCACGCGATCTTTGCGCAACCACCTCAAACTGCAATACAACGATTGCGCCGAGAATAAGGTTATTAACGTATCGCCTATTCGAATTGTGCCGTGATTATGTATACCGATAATATCACCGCTACAGGCCTCTTCAACATGACCACGATCGGCCGCCATAAACGTCAATGCATCCGCGAACTGAACCTCTTTGCTCAACCGAACATGTCGGATTTTCATGCCTTTGGAACATGATTTCTCGTTCAATCGTTTGTGTAAGTGATTCATCGGATTCTACTGCACCTGCAGGAAGTACTAACAGTCGCTGATTCTGTCCAAACCTGTACATATCAACTGGGACAACATCACTATTTTTATCCAATACAAGTGCACAGACTGAGTGAGTGTTTGGGTTTACAAATTCATATTCTTGAACACTGCCAGTGGCATGTTTCAAACGGCGTTTAATACTAGTTGCCAGCCGCGGCGGACTTATTTTTCTTCGATAATTTCCGGCAAACCCATGTCAATACCCCTTCATGAGTAATTCGGAGGTTAGTATGGTTATATTAGCTTTTTTTGAGCACAAAACTGGCCAGCGAACGTCCGGATTGTTAAGTTAGCGTCCGCTCAGATTTAGGTTGGCTAACAGAGACAGAGAATGCACTTTTAAGGTTATTCAGCTTTCGGTGCCCACTTCTCAAATGATTTCGAAAAACTGAGACCGGTAAAAGTACCGGGCTGATATGCGGTTTGCGTCGCTGATATGTGGTTTACGTTAATATATTGTAAATCAGTAGGCTTAGCATGAAGCTCAAGATCATATTAGTCGTGGCAAGTGTCTGCGAATCTTTATTGAATGGAAAAACAATGTGCCTAACATTACGTACTTCTTCACGAATGGCCAATGCTAGTTTAATTAGTATGTTGTTCGTATTTGGCTGTTCGAGCTCCAACGAAGTTCAAGTAGCAAGTGATGAATTGGACAGTGAGGATGTAGTTTCGGTCGGTGAAACCGTGGATGGGGAATCGAACGAAAACTCTGTTGATAGCATAAGCCAGACTTCTGATATTGACTCACCAACACCAACACCAGACGCTGTTACCGGAACAGACCTTGAAGTTGAAAACGCGGATCCTTCGAATAATTTGAACGACGTGACAGTGCTCAATGAAAGCAATGCGCTGGATATCTGGCGTGAAGTAGTTTCTGTTATTAATGAGGAGCAACTTAACGAATACTTTGACGTTCTTGAGAGTGAGCTCAACATAAACAATACGTTTAATATCACTAATACTATTGACGACATTGTGTTTAGTGAAGCAATCCAGCCTGTTTCACCGTATCAACTTGAACAAAGCTTTGGGTCGGGGGAATTCAATGATATTTCTGAGGGCGAAAGATATACCTGCGCCAGCGGTGGAGTCATTGATATTTATGTCGACGGTGTATCGTCTATCGGCGTAGATTCCGTTTTTACTGATTGCGTGGTGAGTAACCAAATGCTCGAAGGCATTACCTACTCTGGAATTACTGGTCAACGAAACGTTTTCCGTGGTTCTATTTCGAGGACTCTGTTTCGGGATTTCACGCGAAGTGCAAGCAATGGCGAGACGGTTAGTTTGTCGGGTGCAGTTTTTGGCGGTAATTCATCATTTGTTTCTATCGATAAAATCGATGGCTGGAATGACATGGAATTTATTCAAACCAATGGAATACAAGAATTTCGATTGAGCGCTTTTAATATTACAAGAACCACTGTGGATAGCGAGACCAATGTTGGTATTACGCAAGGGTTGGTCGACGGTGTGCTTGTATTCTTTAACAGGTATCGGCTTGAAGAATCGATAGAAGGTAGATTCAACGTATTTGCCCCATGGACGGGCACATCGTCAGGGCTTTCAGTGGCGATATCTCTTGAATATTCAGACGATGTTGTTATCGATTTGAACAATCCAGATTTGGAATTCGTGGGCCGAGATCCGATCCAGCCCTTCAACTGGGAATCTGGCAGTGTGACGATAAGCGCTGGCGACAGTACTATGGTGATCAGGCCTTCTGTAGCTGAAGTTGGTTCGTTTGAACTGGAACTGAGCGACGGCTCCTTGATCGGGCCGGTACCTTGGGTTAATGAGTTCTTTATTAATCCTTGAAGCTGTCGTTTGGAGCTTACTAGCCATCGAAAAACTAGCGGCCAGTGAGGGCTTGACCGCCCTGAAAAGTGAAGAGTTAGGCGTAAGTAAACCTTTCCCAACGTCACTTTTTTGGTCGTATATTTTCGGTCATCTGCACTGGCGGGCGAGCCATTAAATAATTCTAAGTATCTGCTCGGTTCAAAATAGTATAGTAAAGCTAAACATATCGAAATCATTATACGTAGT
>CAYUZB010000034.1:0-31487 GCA_964449565.1 uncultured Granulosicoccaceae bacterium
CACGATCGCTCTGCATGAGCCCGAAAGTCATGCTGTTTGATGAACCCACCTCAGCGCTTGACCCGGAGATGATCAAGGAAGTGCTTGATGTCATGATCGAACTGGCCGAAGAAGGCATGACGATGATCTGTGTGACCCACGAAATGGGCTTTGCAAAGACTGTGGCCGACCGCGTGATCTTTATGGATGAAGGACAAATTGTTGAAGAAAATGTACCGACGGAATTCTTCAACAATCCACAATCCGAGCGTACAAAAATGTTCCTTAGCCAGATTCTGCAACACTAGACTTAGGTGTTGACAACGCCAGGTAACAACACACCTCTTGATCAGTGAACTGGCGGCACTTGGCGCTGCCTTGTGCTGGGCGATAGGTAGTCTTTTCGCAGTTGGTGCCGTCAAAGATCTAGGCGGTTTTGCCTTTACCCGCATACGTATAGCAATGGTGTTCGTCGCCATGCTCGCATTTGTCGCGGTACGTGGTACGGGAGAGCCAATACTCGCCAGCGACTGGCCGCAGCTGATCATCTCAGGCGTCATCGGCATTTTCATCGGGGACACGGCGCTATTTGTTACCTTGAGTCGACTCGGCCCAAGACGTACCGGAATACTGTTCGCCTGCAACGCACCGTTTACCGTCATTCTCACCTGGCTGATACTGGACGAGAACATGAACCTGCCGGCTATCGCTGGATGTGTACTGGTGGCTGCAGGTGTCGTGATCGCCATCGTCTATGGCAAACGACGTGATCAGGTACATGTCTGGGAGTCGGTACGCGGTCGCTTGTCGATCGGCATTCTGATCGGTCTGCTGGCAGCTCTGGGCCAGGCTGTCAGCTCTTTGTTACTTGCTCCTACCTTGGCACACGGAGCCGATCCGGTTACGGTAACGACCATTCGCGTTGGCATAGCACTCGTCGCGCTCTATGCCTTCCGGTTTATGTTCCCGGACCTTTCTCGTGCGCAATCGGCAATGACAGCAAGCCTGTTCACTCGCACGCTGATCAGCGGCCTGCTTGGTATGGCTATCGGCATGTCGTTGTTGTTGTTTGCTTTTGCACACGGTGCCATGGGTATCAGTGCGGCTCTGTCGTCAACAACGCCAGTCATGCTGATTCCGATCATATGGGTGTTATCAGGTGAACGCCCCGCGGCCGGCGCATGGGTTGGCGCTGTCCTCGCGGTAAGCGGAACCATTTTGATCGTGTTGCGCAATTCGATCTAGAACGTTGGCATATTTCTGACTGCTTCGCGAAGCAAGGAACGTAATGTCAGTCTGAGACTTGGCGGTGCCGGATTGGCCGGCAGTTTCACGCCATTGACCATGGTATTAGCCAACGCCGCAGCCAAACTGCCGCTGAAGCTACTGCCAAAATAATGCACATACGCCGTACTGGTTTCGGGCTCCACCGCATATACCCGTTCCCATAATTTACGTCCTGTTTGCAAGTCGAACATCGTCACCGACATGCGTGAGCTTCGGCGGGTTGCCAGCACGATTCGTTCACGATCCTTCATCACCCCGTTCTGGCGATTGGCAACTGATTCACTTCGCGGCGGCAACCCCTGTACCGCATCTGATTCAAGCCGCGCAATGACTGCTCGACGAGCGCCGACACCAGCCGCCATCACCACCTGAAGATCAGTCGGCAGGAATTCCGCCCGCTCGGCAAACCGTGCGTTAATAGCGGCGAGTCGCTCCGCGCCTATCTTGCGCTGAACTTGCTCATGCGGGATCACACTGAACCCAGCACGTTCCTCAAGCAGTTCGCCAAATTCGCGGCCCATCGCAGCCCGGTTGACCCCTGATTCGACCCCTGGGCGTTCAGTGAAGCCAAGGACCGCGACGCCCACGTCATCGGTCCGAGCACTCTGACCTGAGCTGGCACAGCCGACTATTAACACCAGCATTCCAATCGCTGTCAAGGAGCAGAACTTTCTCATTTCTGATGTGGCGCTGAGCATGGCTAGGGGACCGAACGTTTTCGTTGCAGACAGGTCGGTAAACCTGAAGATAACTGAGTATAGAAGACCCTGAAACCAGCATTTTCCGCCGAATTTTCGGCTCAAATAGTATCTATTGGCAGGAAATCGGCTCTTTCGCTCTATACTATCCGTTGAATCGAGGAGAACTATTAGATGAGCGACAAAGCCGTAAACGTCAAGACCGCCGAGGGAAAAGAAGCCTCCCTGCCGAGAATAAGCCCGACTCATGGCCCTGATGTTGTGGACGTACGAAGCCTGTACAAGGAAACTGGTCTGTTTACCTACGACCCGGGTTTCGCCACGACAGCCAGTTGCAAGAGCGCTATCACTTTCATCGATGGAGACGAAGGCATCCTGCTTTATCGTGGCTACCCGATTGAGCAACTCGCCGAGCACAGCAACTATCTTGAGGTCTGTTACCTACTGATGTACGGTGAGCTACCGACACCTGCACAAGCCGAGAATTTCAACAACATCATCAGAAATCACACGATGGTGCACGAGAACATTCGCGACTTCATCGATGGTTTTCGTTATGACGCACACCCGATGGCGATGCTGGTCGGTACGGTTGGCGCAATGTCATCGTTCTATCACGACTCACTCGACATCACCAATCCTGAGCATCGTGAAATTTCAGCGCAACGCTTGATCGCGAAGTTGCCGACTATCGCATCCTATTGTTATAACCATTCGAATGGCCGGCCATTCATGTATCCGGATAACACGCTCAGCTATGTCGAGAACTTCACTCGCTTGATGTTTGCCGTGCCTGCGGAAAATTTCGTACCTAATCCAGTTGCTGTAAAAGCACTTGAATTGATCATGATCCTACATGCTGATCATGAACAGAACGCCAGTACATCAACCGTACGACTCGCTGGTAGCTCCGGTGCCAATCCATTTGCCTCAATTGCTGCGGGCGTTGCCTGCCTCTGGGGTCCAGCTCACGGTGGCGCAAATGAAGCGGTCATCAATATGCTGGATGCCATTCTCTATTCTGGTGAAACCATCGAACAAACCATCGCACGCGCCAAGGACAAGAACGATCCCTTCCGCCTCATGGGCTTTGGGCATCGTGTCTACAAGAACTTTGACCCACGCGCCAAACTGATCCAGAAAATGTGTCATGACCTGCTCAAGGAACTCGATGGTGATCAGCCATTGTTCGAACTGGCCATGGAGCTAGAGAAAGCAACGTTGGCGGATGAGTACTTTGTGCAACGCCGACTCTATCCAAACGTAGATTTTTACTCTGGCATCATTCTGCGCGCTCTGGATATACCGATGAACATGTTTACCGTCATGTTTGCCATGTCACGCACCGTTGGCTGGATCTCTCACTGGATGGAAATGCATGAAGATGCAGAATTCCGCATCGGCCGCCCACGTCAGGTATACACAGGTGCCGCGACACGTGACTATCCAAAAAAATCCTGAATGACGACTGAGACCCTGCGCTGACGTGAAATCAATAACTGCTTCGGCATTCACGTCGGCGCTATCCCAGGCTGCCAACGGCGTATCAATCGTCACGACCAGCGACGGAAAACAACGCGCCGGACTTACCGTCAGTTCAATGTGCTCAGTCTGTGCTGATCCAGCGCTGATTCTGGTCTGCGTCAACGCCGACAATGAATTTTGTGCGCAGGCAGACGCGAACAAGCATTTCGCCATCAACATTCTCAATAGCGAACAACAGAATCTCGGTATGATTTTCGCCGGGCTTACCAAGGACGAGAATGCAGACCGATTTCAGTCGGGAATCTGGAGTCAATTGACGACAGGTTCACCGATATTGAAGGATGCCTTGATCGCGCTCGATTGCCGCCTCGAATCATCGGCCCTGAAAGGTACGCACAATATCTACTATGGCCAGGTTGTCGATGTCAGGACCACCGGTGGCGAACCGCTGCTTTACACCGATCGATCGTTTGCGACGGCCCTGCGTATCCCGTGACGATACTGTACTACTGCGCTGGCGATGATCAAGGTCGTCAGCTGGCAGCGCTACGTGAAGCCTTACCCGACTCGATCATTCATCCCTACCCATACAATGGCGACAAATCTCTGATAAGAGATGCGATTGTCTGGCAACCTCCGGACGATTTCTTCGACGACCTTGTGTCGCTACGTTGCGTTTATTCACTCGCTGCCGGTGTTGAATCACTCCTGAACCACCCGCGTTTATCGACAAACATTCCTATTGTTCGGCTACACGATGCCGGCATGGGCGTAAAGATGGAGGAATATGTGTTGTACGGCGTGCTGCATGCGCACCGTCAATTTCCCTTGCTCCAACAAGCACAAAGAGATGGGCGATGGGCACATAACACTCGCACGCCATCGGCCAAACGGGTACATGTCGGGATACTCGGCGCTGGCGCTCTGGGCGGGCAGGTCGCAGTTCGGCTTTTCAATAATGGCTATAGCGTGAGTTGCTGGAGCCGCACTCCTAGAAAGCTACCTGAGGGCATCAAGTCGATTAGCGGCCAGGACAATCTCACGTCCTTCCTCAAACCCTTGTCGGTATTGGTGTGTCTGTTACCCCTGACACCAGAAACTCAGGGCCTTATGAACGCCGAACTTTTTGCAAAATTGCCTGATGGCGCCTATCTGATCAATCCGGGGCGCGGCGCTCATCTGGTCGAATCAGATTTACTGGCCGCACTGGACAGCGGTAAAATCGGTGGTGCCTTGCTCGATGTTTTTTGCGAGGAGCCTTTGCCTTCGAACCATCCGTTCTGGGAACACGAAAAAATCATCATCACACCTCACCTCGCAGCGCCGACCCCGATTCGTGAGTCGACACAGCAAATTGCAGACAGTATGGAAGTGATGCGCAAAGGTAAGAAACCTGCCGGGTTGGTAGATCGCAATCGCGGCTACTGACAAGAAAAAATTTCTGCTAAAGAGCTGCTCTGACGGAAGACGTAAGACTGGCAATGGTGCGAAGAATGATCTGACGTACCAATTCATCACGCATTTCAACACGCAGTATTCTCGCTTCGTTTTCCTTGCCGAGTATGCCTGTTTCGTCAAACGTGTACTCACGACGGACTTCAATTCGATTGGCCACCTTGTCCGAATCATAGACCGGAGGCTGATCATCGACGGACTCCGCTATCTGTAGATCAACCGCATGAATGAGTTCCAGTTCACTGATAGTACCCGTGCTCTGTACCGATACGACACGTTGTTCTTGTTCTTCGCCCGTTACGCGAAGAAGTATTTCAGCTTCATCGCGATTGGTGGTGAGTGTAAAAGCCCGGTCACGCAAGGCGTCACGCAAATCATCATCGATGGAAAGATCGCGGGATGCATCGACAAAGATACTGCCAGGGTCAGTCAGTTCTGTAACGCTACCGCGTAGATGATAGCCGCAGCCACTTACTGCAGCTATCAGGACCAGCATACTCAGCCCTCGGCGGGCGCTAAACGAATGACTGCTTATCATTGCAGCATGCTTGACGAATGCACATGGTAAAAAATACGCACACGGTTATTCAGCCGTTGCAGCCTTGGCGAAATTTGCCAGAGCACCACTGACTTTTTCAAAAACTTCATCACAGCCTTCGGTGGCATGTCGAGATTTCAGGTAAGCCGGATCGTTGTATCCGAGGTACACCTGACCATCTTCGTCCTGCCAGGCAAGCATCTTTTGCGGCAGATCAATAGCGATGCTTTGAGAACACTGCATCAACGGGGTACCAATTTTAGGGTTACCAAACATCAAAAGCGAAGTTGGTCTCAGTTCGAGATCTGAAGCGGCAGCGCCAGCGGCATGATCGACGCGACCGAATATGTTCATACCCTTGGACTCAAGTACTGTCGTCAGCTTATCAAGAGTCGCGGCAACGCTGTGCGGGCTTTTGACAACAACCAGGCCATCGGCGGCGTGAACCATCGTGGTGAGGCCAAGGCCCGCCAAAATGGCGGCCGATCGTGAAACAAGCTTGTTCATTTTAAAGTTCTCCTATTTACTCCATTCCTAGTGTACTAGTTCCCCCGCTGGAGATGGGCAAACGCTACACTCCTGTCATGCATCGCCTGGTACTCAATCGCGATATCTACACGAGCTTTGTGCAGACCGAGCTGCCGCAGGCGCGTGAGTTTCTTTGGATTGTCACCGCTGACATCAAGGACTTGCACGTCGATGTAAATGGCCATTTCGAACCACTACTCGCCGTACTGGCTGATCTGGTCGAACGCAATGTGGCTGTCAGACTTATTCATGCCAAAGAGCCCGGCCCTCGATTTCGCGAAGAATTTGACACCTTCGATACCTTGATCAACAACGAGTTATTCGAACGAATACTGTGCCCGCGGGTGCATACCAAAGCGATCGTCATCGATGGCCGGCTGGCCTTTGTCGGCTCGGCGAATCTGACCGGCGCTGGCATGGGTGCCAAGCATCAGGACAAACGTAATTTTGAAGCGGGCTTTGTTTTTGACGATAAACAAGATCTTGATGAGTTGATGGAATGGATCGATACACTCTACCTTGGCGAATACTGCAAACAATGCAAACGTCGCGAGTATTGTCCGGACCCGATCATTGATCGCCAGCCTTGAACAACTTGATCGACACGATTAATAATTCGATGAAAATACCAGCTGCCGAAAACTTCATCCTTGAGACTTTGGATTCTCTGGAGCTGCATACTGAACACTCAGACAAGGCAATGTCTGAAGCTGATCACTGGTTGGCAAACCCCGGACATGACGATCCAACGCTTGACGATCTCACAGCATTGCCATTCGTCACGATCGACAATCCAGATTCACGTGACCTGGACCAGGCCTTGTACATAGAAGAAACTGCTGATGGCTATCGCTTACGCTATGCACTTGCAGATGCCGCCTACTATGTTCGCCCTGATTCCGCCTTGTTCGATGAAGCGCTACAACGCGGAGCAACCTTTTATACTCCACTGCTGGCTGTACCGATGCTGCCGAGTAGCTTGTCAGAAGGTCTTGTCTCTCTGAACCCCAATGTAAACCGTCGTGCATTGGTGTTCGACATCCGTCTCAATCACGACGCGAGCGTACAGCAAACCCGTGTCGTACGCGCGTTGATTTGCTCACAGGCCAAGCTTAGCTACGGTGGAGTGCAAGACTGGCTCAACACGTATTGCAGTTTTCCACAGCTCGACTCTGAGCGAGCCTTGATGAACTGCAAGCAGAATGTGCCAGACAGGTCCAGTCAGTTCGAAATCAAAACCGACACTATGGCGGCTGACGTTCCGTACCGCGATTCATTGAAATTACTGCAAGTGCTGGGTGAAAAACTGATCAGCAACAGCGCCCGGCGCGGTGTCGTTCCGTTCGATCGCAGTGAGACAGCCATCAGTGTGGATGCAACAAGTCATCAATTTCGTGCCGAACGCCGCCATCGGTATATGACAGAACAATACAATGAACAAATCAGCCTGTTATGCAATATGCAGGGTGCGGAACTACTGATGGCCTTGCAAGGTCATTCCGATGCCTTGCAGGCAATTTATCGTGTGCACGAAGCACCCTTGTCGAAAAACAGCAAGAGACTAAGGCAAACGCTTGATGCACTGATTGAGACACAACAGCTTGATAATCACTGGCGTTGGCAGGAAAACTCGTCACTTGCCCAGTACGTGCGTAATTTACCCGATGACAAAGCTAGTCATCGATTAAAGGCCACCATCCAGCGTCTGATCATGCAGGCGCAGAGAGCATCAGTGTTTCAGCCAGAGCCCGATATTCATCACGCCTTGAAAGCTGCCGCTTATGCTCGCTTCTCGTCCCCAATGCGTGAAATCGTCGGCATATTCACACACAAGGAACTTCTCGAAGCACTGACAATGGAACCATCCGAACCAGCATCCGACGACGAAACACTACGAGCACAGGTTATCAGCGCAGCCAATCGAGCCAGACAGACCCAGCGTCAACTCGACAAACGTATCGAATTCGCCGTCATCCAAAGTGTTCTCGGTTCGGATCTCAATAGTGCGAACAAGGAAACCTATTCAGCGACCATTATCGGTCTTCGCAAAGACCGGCTGTACGCGGCTATCGATGGACTTGCACTCGACTTCAAGATTTATAAAGACGATCTCGATGAACAATTTTCTACCCACTATGAAATCAACCAGACCCAGGCAACTCCGGCAGACAAAGGAAATCCGAGCTGGTTACTTGGGCAAGGTATTCACTTGAGTGCCCGGCGTTATGACTCTGAGCGCAAGCGATTTCTGTTTACGATCACTGCCGACAATCATACGATCGAGTAGTTAAAGCAAATACCCAGGCAGTCTCGTTTGCAGCGAGCAAGCATGAGCTGCTAACTAACGCCCAGCATTGCGTTCGGCCAGAGCGATGCCACCAAGGACCAGAACAAGACCTGCTGCATGAAACCATTGAAATCGCTCCCCAACTATCAATACAGCCAGCAGCGACCCGAAAATCGGCACCAGATTGATAAACAAACCCGCCCGATTGCTGCCGATGAGTTCCACCCCCCGGGCATATGCCAATTGACTGATCACGGTCGGAAATATCACAACATAAACCAGAATCAACCAGCCAGGGTAAGCTGGCAGTTCAAACGGAGATCGAGACAATTCCCAACTGGCAAAGGGGATCGTCATGATAAAGGCACTGATCGATATCACCCACATGAAACTCATCCAGTGTACTTTTGGCCGCCAGCGCAGACCAAAGGTATAAAGCGCATAAAATACGCTTGCCAACAACATGATGGCATCACCGCGATTAAGTCCATTGGTAAAAAACTTCAAAGGCTCCCCCGCAGTCGCCGTTAGCAGTACACCAACCAACGTTACCGAGACACCGACTAGTTGCAAGACTCTGACCCGCTGAGATAAAAAAATAAAATTCAGCAGCATGATGAATATCGGCATGGATGCTTGCTCAATACTCGCATTGATGGCCGTGGTATGTTTCAAGGCGAGATACATGAAGAGATTGAACAGGCTCATGCCAAACGCACCCAATACAAAAAGCACCGGCCAGGATCGTTTGAGTACTGGCCAGTCCTCAATCAGCGGTCGCCAAGCAAAAGGCAACAGTATTATGCTTGCAACACCCCAACGTATTGACGTCAAGGTAAACGGTTCCCAATAAGCCGCCGCCAGTCGCCCTGCTACCGCATTGCCACCCCACAACAGCGGCGCTATAACCAACAACAGATAGGCATTACTGGTAAACGCCGAAAACAGTCCGGCTGAGGTTGACGATTGCTCAGTTGGCGACAATGTTCACCAGTCGTCCTGGCACTACGATGACCTTACGTACGGTTAATCCATCAAGATGCTTTAACGCACCGCTATCGGCCCGCGCAGCCGCTTCGCAATCGTCTTTTGACGCCGAAGCCGCCACCTTGATCGACGACCTGCGCTTGCCATTGACCTGCACAACCAGTTCCAGCTCATCACGGACCAGAGCTTCCTCATCAACTTCCGGCCATGCTTCATTGATCAAGGCCGTGGTAAACCCGATGCCTTGCCACAACTCATGTGTGATATGCGGTGTAAAAGGACTTAGCAGGCGGATCAATGCGGCTACCGCTTCATGTTTGACAGCTTTTCCCTGTTCTGTCAGGTCATTAAAGCGTCCAATCTCGTTGAACAGCTCCATCATCGATGCAATCGCGGTATTGAACGTCATGCGTCGTTCAATATCATCACTGACCTTGGCTATGGTTTCATGTGTCTTGCGGCGCAACGATTTTTGATTATCGTCAAGCGCATCGACATCAAGCTCAGCAGCCATAAACGACTCATCCAGGCTCGCCACCTCACGCCAGACTCGTTTGAGGAATCGATGCATACCATCAACACCACCTTCTTTCCACTCAAGCGACTGGTGAGGTGGCGAGTCGCTCATGGAAAACAGGCGCATGGTATCGGCACCATAACGCGTTATCATTTCCAAAGGATCGACGCCATTGTTCTTCGATTTTGACATTTTCTCGATACGGCCGACCGAGACTGGCTTGCCATCAGCGATAAGATTAGCTGAGGCAATACGGCCTTTATCGTCGTAGCTGATATCGAGTTCCTTGCGGTTGTAATAAACCGGCTTGCCATCACCATCGCGATAGAAAGACTCGGCAACCACCATACCTTGCGTCAACAGATTACTGAACGGCTCATCGGACACGACCAATCCGGCATCGCGCATCAGCTTGTGAAAAAAGCGCGCATAGAGTAAATGCAGCACGGCATGCTCGACCCCTCCAATGTACTGATCAACGGGCAACCAGTAATCGGCGCGTTCATCCAGCATCGCGTTTGCGTCCGGGCAACAAAAACGTGCGTAATACCAGCTGGATTCGAAGAAGGTATCGAAGGTATCCGTTTCACGAGTGCCCGGTTCGTTGGTTCCGGGGACTGTCGTGTTGATGAAATCAGCATCTTCCTTGATCGGCGAGCGTACACCTGAATATTCAACGTCCTCAGGCAATTGAACCGGCAAATCTTCCTCGGGGACTACATGTACATTGCCATCCTTGTCATAGATAACCGGGATGGGGCATCCCCAATAACGTTGGCGTGACACACCCCAATCTCGCAAACGATAATTGACTCGTTTTTCACCATTGGCGTGCTTGACAAGATACTCGGAAGTTGCCGCAATGCCAGCCGCGTAATCGAGACCATCAAACTCACCGCTGTTGACTAGCTTGGTATTCTCCTTGTCTACAAACGCCCCGTCGGCCAAATCCACCGAGCCTTTGGTAGATTGCACAACCTGCTTGATCGGCAGCGAATATTTTGTCGCAAATTCCCAATCTCGCTGATCATGGCCAGGCACGGCCATAACAGCGCCGGTGCCGTAACTCATCAATACAAAATTCGCGACATACACCGGAACCGCATCACCTGACAGCGGATTGGTCACGGAAATGCCCAAGGGCACACCGCGCTTCTCCATCGCTTCCATCGCCGCTTCCGAGGTCCCGGTATTGGCACATTCGTCAATGAAGTCTTTAACCGCCGGATCGGTTTCAGCCGCCTTGCGGGCCAAAGGATGTTCGGCAGCAACAGCCATATAGGTCACCCCGGCCACGGTATCCGGACGTGTGGTGTACACCCGAATAACGCCATCACCATTTTCCAGCTTGAAGTCGAACTCCACTCCTTCGGAACGACCGATCCAGTTGCGCTGCATGGTACGCACCGCATCCGGCCAGCCCTCAAGCTTGTCGGTCTCTTCAAGGAGTTCATCCGCGTACTGGGTAATCTTCAAGAACCATTGCGGAATTTCACGTCGCTCGACCTTGACGCCGGAGCGCCAACCACAGCCATTGGCATCGACCTGTTCATTAGCCAATACCGTCTGTTCAACCGGATCCCAGTTGACCACTGCCATTTTCTTGTAAGCCAGCCCCTTTTCCACGAGCTTGGTGAAAAACCACTGTTCCCAGCGATAATATTCAGGCTTGCAGGTTGCGAGCTCACGAGACCAGTCGTATGCGATTCCGAGCTTCTGCAATTGCTCACGCATCTCGTCAATATTCTGGTAGGTCCAGGTCGCAGGCGCAGTTTTGTGCTTGATGGCAGCATTCTCAGCCGGCAAACCAAACGCATCCCAGCCCATCGGCTGAAGCACATTAAAACCCTGCATGCGTTTGAAACGCGATACCACATCCCCGATGGTGTAATTACGCACATGCCCCATGTGCAAACTGCCACTAGGGTAAGGAAACATCGATAGGCAGTAGTACTTCGGCCGGTCAGGATCCTCAGTGACGGCAAAGGCGTTGTACTCCTGCCAGACACCTTGCACATCAGCTTCGGTGCTTTGAAAATCGTATTCGGGACGCATGGTGCAAGCTCAAGCTTCTGTGATAAGCGGGATTCAGAGCCTAATGATAGCGCAGGGTCTCGGTAAACAACTCATGCAATACACGATAACTCTGTTTACCAAGGGTGCCACCGAGATCGAGCGCGGCGCTGCGCCGGTATAGATCGCTGAGATCAAGGTCGATACCGATGGCAGCGACCTGCACATCCCCACGGCGTTGGATGATTTCAGCCACACCGCGCAAGTGATCATCCAGAAATCCGTCGCGATTGGCATGGTGAGTCGCCGAGTCCATTGGTGCACCATCAGAAATCACGATAAGGTAGCGTTTTGCAACATCCTGCTGTTGCAACCGTCGATAGGCCCAGATCAGCGCCTCGCCATCAAGTCCCTCGCGAAAATGCTGTGTATCGAGCAAACTGGCCAATGATGATCGCGCCCGACGCCAGGACTGATTGATGTCCTTGTAGACAATATGCATCGCCTCGCCAATCCGACCTGGATGCTCAATCTGCCCCGCACGACGCCAGGCTCGCATTGCCCGCCCCCCATTCCAGTCGGCCGTCGTATGCCCCAGCACTTCAGTGCTGACGCCGGCCAGATCCAGCGCATGGGTCAGCGTATCGATCAAAACCGCGACCGCCGCAAATCGTTGACGTTTCATGGAACCGGAGTTGTCTATCAGAAAACTGACAACACTATTGCTTTGGCGCTGGGTTCTGGGTTGCACGAAAACTTGATGGTATTCGGGATTGCTGACCAACTGAGACAGTCTTCGCGCATCAATCAAACCTTCATCCTGACCAAACAACCAACCGTCGTGGGCCGGATCAGCAAAGAGTTGTTTCAGTTCGCGTGCAAGTCTCGGCACACTGACCGATTGCGCGGCCACCAGTTTGTCCAGATCAAAGCGCAGTCGCTGTCGTTTGTCATCGCGAAACAATGAGTCACCGGTGACTTGAACATCAAACTCCGTCGTGAACACATGATAGTCACCCACCGTGTCCAGCGACTGCGCGACATCAACAGCAGCATCAATAGCACCGGCTGCCCCGCCCACAAAACCATCGGCTTCGAGTCCATCGTCCTGCCAGTCCGGCGGCAAAACAATCGCATGACGTTCACGCACCTTGGCATCGTCGTTGAAATCTTCGCCCTCTTCGGCTTCGATCATGGCTTCCAGGGTCATCGCTATGCGAAGCGCTGATTCTGCAAAGTCCCGCTGCGCACAGCGCAAGGCCTGCAAATGATAGAGATCATGTCCGATCAATGGTCCCAGGTTGGCCCGAGTCGCCTCGATCAAGGCCTCAGCCGTCTCATCCTCAAGCGTACCGATAAGACGTGCGCGTACCATATGGATAACGGTATACAGCAAGACACCCAAACCGCTGTCAGCGATGCCATCTCCGTGTGCCTGATGACACCAGGCACTAAATGCTGCATCCAGGTTAGCGCGAACACCTCGCTGATTCTCACTGTACAAGGAATCACAACGCAACTGCTCCAGCACATCAAATACCAGCCTTGAGAACCCGCTTGCAGGTGTCAGCTCTCGATGCACTGCATTGTCACTGTGAGCAAGGCGCAGGCTCAGGGAATCCATGACGCCACGACATTGCGAAAGACTTGCATCATTGAAGTCAATGGCGAGATACGGCGCGGCAAAAGCCCGGGGAATGCCCGCTATGCGCAGGCGCTGCGCACGGTACTCAGCATCACTAAGCCCCGAAACCGCACGCAAGCTGGCAGCACCATGTCTTTCCAGCCGTCGCAGTCGGACATTCGTGGCCTTCTCGTTAAGTGCCTCGTTTGAGGTCACTCACCGTCATCCAGATGTACGATGGATTCAGCCAGCTCCTCACCGATGGCACGCTGATAGAGCTCAGCCACAATCGAGTGCTCCGCATCATCACATTTATTCAGATATGACAAGCGAAACGCTTTGGCAAGATCATCGAAGATCAGGAAATTTTCGGCCCAACTTATTACTGTGCGCGGAGACATAACCGTACTGACATCACCGGCGGCAAAACTTGAGCGCGTCAGATTCGCCAACTCAACCATCGAAGCAACCAGCTTTTCTCCGCCGCCTTTGGTCGTTAGTTCCGGCACACGTGCATTGACGATATGCGCCTCGGCTTCAGGCTTGAGGTAGTTCAGTCGCGCCACGATATTCCAGCGATCAACCTGCGCCTGATTCAACATTTGCGTCCCATGATACAAACCGTTGAGGTTGCCAAGACCAATCGTGTTAGCCGTAGCGAACAAACGAAACCCGCTGTGCGGGGTGATCACTCGATTCTGATCCAACAAAGTGAACTTGCCATCTTTTTCAAGAATGCGTTGAATCACAAACATGACATCCGGGCGCCCGGCATCGAGTTCATCAAAGATCAAGGCCACCGGTCTTTGCAATGCCCAAGGCAATATGCCTTCCTGAAATTCGGTGACCTGTTGGCCGTCGCGTAACACGATGGCATCACGCCCCACCATATCCAGCCGCGAAATATGACCGTCAAGGTTCACCCGCAAGCACGGCCACTTCAAACGTGCCGCAATCTGTTCGATGTGCGTGGACTTACCGGTGCCATGAAAACCTTGTACCAATACCCGACGATTCTGCGCGAAGCCTGCGAGAATCGCGAGGCTGACATCGCGATCAAAGCGGTAGGCATCATCGACCTCGGGCACATGCTCACTGGAATTTGAAAAGCTGGGCACACGAATATCACTGTCGATGCCGAGCGCATCACGCGCACTGACAGTGGTATCCGGTCCGACGTCTGGCATTGCAGTCATGTCTGGTAGGGTCTGGTAGGGTCTGAGACGGTTTTAAAGCGGAACATTGGTGCATACGATAGCAGCCAGCGGCCCTTCTCAGCATAACCACCCGCTGAATTCCGCTGGCGCCACGCCCTCTGCAGGCTCTAACTCGTCACAAAAGTGTCTTGACTATCGCCTGCAATCGCCTCGGAATAGCAAACGACACTTAAAACAAAGCCGTTGAACACAGTGACCCGCGCTCGCAAACGCCGTTCATCAAACTGCGCGATCAGAGCCTCTGATAGAAAACGTATGGACGGCTGGTACATTGCCAGGCCATCTACATCATCCGACACGCCTTTCAGTGGCTCCGTTGGAATCAACAATTCGACGTCTCGAAAGCCGATGAATGCGCCATGGTGCGGACGCAAGCATTTGTAAAGACTCTCCTTGATACTGAACAGTGCAGCCGACTGCCAGTCCTGCACATTCTCCTGTGCCAGCCTGTCCCTTTCATCATCTGTCGCTATTGTCTTGAGCACAGGCGAATTGAGACGTTCGATGACCTCAAGATCAATACCCAGCGACACAATTCCCTGGTCGCCAGACGCGGCGACGGCGATCGCCCACTCATCCGTGTGACTGATACTGCCGATCGTACCCACGGGCCAAGCAACCGAACCATCATCCTGCTTTAACAGTCCGACAGGATACTGCTCTTGTGGAACACCGATACCGAGTAGCGCTGACCGTGCGCAGGCACGACCGGACGAAAACGTATTTCGTCGCCGCGCGACAGCTTTCGCAACTGCCTCATGCTCAGCGTCGCTCAGTTCGTCCGCGTGATCAGCGACCACGCGGACGTCAAACACCGCGTCGGTGCCGACAAAGCGTCGAACCCAGTCGCCATCCAACACACTACTCTCGAACAAGGCCATCATGGCAGTTGACGTGGACAAGGAAGTTGACTCAGCCAATGGGTATATCTTCGTACACCGCGGAACGCGTTTCCGGGATCGGTCGATTATCTTCGTCGCGATACGTGAATACCAAGGATCGTTTGACAATATTGCTGGTGTTCTGCCCTGCCGCATGCAAGGTACGGGAATGAAAGAACAACATATCACCCGCATTGAGATCGACTGGCCGAGCACGCTCGAGAAGCTCCTGATTGGCCGGGATGTCCGTGCGCAGGAATAAGGCAGCATCGAACTGCCCCAATTCGAAGCTATCAATATGTGATCCGGGAATAACCAACAAACCGCCGTTTGCTTCATTTTCCGGTCCAAGCGCCAACCAGGTGCTGACTAATTCCTGTCGATCAAAGCGCCAGTAGCGTATGTCCTGATGCCAGCTCGTGATACTGCTGTAGCCCGGATGTTTTGTCATGACGCAGTTGTGATGATTCTGCGATAGACGAATCGAGTCGGTGGCCATCAAGGCCTTGAGCATCGCAACCACATCAGGATCTTGCCCGACAGATTGAAACAGACGATCCCGCCCATAGGCATGCAGCAGACGGCGCGGTGTCTGACCACCTGGCGCTTGTCGCGATGCGGGTGCACCTGGATAATGTACATCAGCTTCGAACTCGACGGGCGCAAGCGCCGGGTTCAAGGCATGGTCGATCGCTTCGACAAGCTGCGCTACGCGATCCGGGCTGATCAGCTGCCGCCGAACCAGAAATCCGTCTCGCTGAAACGCACTGATGTCTTGTTTATTGACAGTCACCCCAATTCGCACCTTCTGCGTATATTAGTGCCGAGAGTACACACCCTTAGCCTCGAAAAAAAGCGTCAACATGGCAAAGCACATACTGATCGAGAATGCTCATCAGAACAACCTGCAGAACCTCGATCTGAAATTGCCCTATGGCGAGCTGATCGTCATTACCGGTGTCAGCGGTAGTGGCAAGTCCACACTGGCCTTTGACACGATCTACGCCGAAGGCCAGAGACGCTATGTCGAGACCTTCTCACCGTATGCACGTCAGTTCCTTGATCGCATGGACAAGCCTCGTGTTGACCGTATTGAGGGAATACCACCGGCCATCGCCATCGACCAGACAAACCCGGTGCGCACATCGCGCTCGACGGTCGGCACGATGACTGAACTGAATGATCACATCAAACTGCTGTTCGCACGGACCGCCGAACTCTACTGTGGCGGCTGTGGCCGCAAAGTCCGACGCGATACACCGGAAAACATCAGCCAGGACTGGATCACTGCCGACGCCGATCTGCGCGTCATGGTTACCTTCGAAGTCCCCATCCCTGACAATTTCACGAAGGAAGAAATTCAGGACTGGCTGCAACGGCAGGGCTACACCCGCATCCACCGCACCGGTAAAAAAAAGCTGGACGTCATTCAGGATCGCCTGCGTGCCACTCACGCCAACAGTGGCCGCTTTGTCGAAGCGATAGAGGCCGGACTACGTTACGGACAAGGCAAGGTCACGGTACACGAGCTGGACGACGAACGGCAATCAACACGCTCGCTTTCCTATTCAGTTGCCTTGCAATGTGAGACCTGCAAACGACGTTACAAGGAGCCGATGCCGTCAAGCTTTTCATTCAATTCACCCATGGGTGCCTGCGAAACATGTCGTGGATTCGGACGCGTCATTGGTATTGACTACCGCCTCGCTATTCCCGATGAGAGCAAATCCATCAAAGGCGGTGTGGTCAAAGTCTTTCAAACCGAGAAAGGCATGATCTGTCAACGCGATATGGAACGCGCGGCCAAGTCTGCCAAGGTTCCCATGGACGTTCCGTTCGAAAAACTCAAACCTGCGCATCAACAATGGGTGGTGCAAGGTGATGGCAAAACCGGGAAAAACGCCTGGTATGGTGTCAAGGGTTTCTTCGACTGGCTCGAACGTAAATCCTATCGCATGCATGTCCGCGTCATGCTGGCCAAATATCGCAGTTACGACGAGTGCCCTGCCTGTCACGGCGCCCGACTCAAGCCTGAATCACTGATGTGGCGAGTCGGCACGCTTGACGATGCGAAAGCGGTTATTGAAGCGGGCAAACGATACCGCGCAGCCAATGCACCACTATCAGACAAGATCATGGCCAGGCTCCCCGGCCTGAATCTGGTCGATCTGATGCAATTGCCGCTGGAAAAATCTTTGGCCTTCGTCAACCGCATCAACGACCGGGATGTGGATGACGCAACGAAAATGGTTATCGAGGAAATGCAGACACGCCTCAGCTATCTGAACGATGTCGGACTTGCCTATCTGACGCTCGATCGTCAGTCACGCACCTTGTCCGGTGGCGAAGTGCAAAGGATCAATCTGACGACGGCCCTCGGCACATCATTGGTCAACACCTTGTTTGTTTTGGATGAACCGAGTATCGGCTTGCATGCCCAGGATATGGACCGAGTCATTCGTGTGTTGCAACGACTGCGAGACGCAGGCAATACCCTGCTGGTAGTCGAGCACGACCCTCAACTCATGTTGGCCGCCGATCGCATTATCGATATTGGCCCAGGCCCTGGCAAGGCAGGCGGCAACATCGTGTTCAATGGCAAGCCAACAAAACTCCTGGCAAAAAAGCAATCCCTGACAGCCCAGTACCTGAACGGTAGCAAACAACTGACACTGCCCTCACGAACCAACAATCGGACCGCGGCAGGCGCTGGCAAGACTGCGAAAAAGCAAAGTATCACGCTCAAAGGTGCGCGCGGCAATAATCTGAAGAACATCACGCTGGATATACCGCTCAACAAACTGGTGTGTCTCACGGGTCCTAGTGGTTCCGGCAAATCAACCTTGATACAAGACACCTTGTTCAACGCCTTGTCCGCAATCAAAGGCAAGCCCAAAGAACTGGCAGATCCACATGACGAAATCATCGGTGCTGAGCTTGTCACCGATGTCATTCTGGTTGATCAATCGCCGATCGGAAAGTCTGCTCGCTCAAACCCCGTCAGCTACACCGGCGCTTTTGAAGCGATCAGAAAACTCTTTGAAAAACTGCCAGAAGCCAAGGAACGTGGTTACAAAGCCAGCTCGTTCAGTTTCAACTCCGGCATGCGTTGCCCATCATGTTCGGGCAATGGTTTCGAACATGTCGAGATGCAATTTCTGTCCGATGTCTATATCCGTTGTGCTGAATGTCAGGGCCGACGCTATCGAGCCGAGCTCCTGGAGGTCAAGCTGTTTAATGAATATGACCTTGAAGGTAAATCGATCGCCGATATACTCGACATGACGGTCAACGATGCGCTCGAATTTTTCCGCGACGAAAAAAAGGTACTGATCGCACTCAAACCACTGGCAGACGTCGGACTGGGCTATCTGCAGCTCGGCCAACCGGTTCCGACCTTAAGCGGAGGTGAAGCGCAAAGACTCAAACTGGCAGCATACCTCGGGCAAGCTGCCATGATTCAATCAAAACGCACTATCGCAGGCAACACCTTGTTCTTGTTTGATGAACCGACAACCGGCTTGCACTTTGAAGACATTGACAAGCTGTTGATCGCGTTTCAACAACTGCTTGAACAAGGCCACTCACTGCTTGTCATCGAACACAATCTGGATGTCATTGCCAACAGCGACTGGATCATCGATCTTGGCCCCGGTGGTGGAGATGCCGGTGGCAAGATCATTTGCAAAGGTACGCCCAAACAACTGATGGCCCACAAGAGCAGTGTCACGGGGGCCTCGCTTGCTGACTATCAAGCCGCCAGCGACAAACTCAGACAAAGCTCAATCAACGAAAGTCCGGCAAGTAATCCTGTCAGAAAAGCAGCCAGTAACGACACGATCAAAGTCCGCAAGGCTCGCGAACATAACCTCAAGAACATTGACGTCTCTATCCCACGCGATGCCATGACGGTTATCACTGGCATGAGTGGTAGCGGTAAAAGCACCCTGGCCTTCGACATCGTGTTCAACGAAGGGCAGCGGCGTTATCTGGAATCACTGAACGCCTACGCAAGGCAATTTGTTCAACCCGCTTCGCGCCCGGACGTCGACGCCATCACTGGAATACCGCCGACCGTTGCCATTGAACAAAGAACCAGCCGTGGCGGACGTAAAAGCACAGTGGCCACGATGACTGAGATCTATCATTTTATGCGTTTGCTGTTCGTCAAACTCGGTGAGCAATACTGCCCGGACTGCGAAGTGCCCATCTCGGCACAATCAGTTGAGGCCATAACCGCCCAGGTATTGAAAACTCATCGCGGCAGAAAAGTCAGTTTTCACGCACCGTTGATTGTCGACCGAAAAGGTTATTACACCGACCTGGCCAAATGGGCCTTTAATAAAGGCTTCGCCCATCTTCGCGTCGACGGTGAGAATTTGCCAACTGACAACTGGCCACGGCTTGACCGTTTCAAGGAACACAACATCGACCTACCGCTTGGCACCCTGGAAGTCGATGTCAAACACGAAGCGGAACTGACAGCAATGATCGAACGATCCATCGGCTTCGGCAGTGGCGTCGTCAAGATCGGAACCCGATCCACTAACGAAAAACTCTTCTCTACACAGCGCGCCTGTCCAAGTTGCCAACGAAGCTTCGCAGAGCTCGACCCACGCATGTTTTCGTACAACTCGCGTCATGGCTGGTGCACAGCCTGCTACGGCACCGGCGTCAAAATAGACGGCTTCGATGAAGAGCAGACAGGTGAAGAACGACAATGGCGTAACAGCGATGAAGATAGTGTTCCCTGTACACAATGTGATGGACAAAGACTCAAACCCGAGTCGCTGAGTATTTACTTTCAGGACTGGAATATCGCCGACTACACAGCACTTTCGATAGACGAAGCGGCTGATATCCTCATGGCGATAAAGCTGGACGCCCGCGAAGAAACCATCGCCAGAGACAGCCTCAAGGAGCTCAATTCCCGTCTGGCCTTTCTCAAGGAGGTGGGACTCAATTACCTGTCACTCGATCGGTCCGCACCTACGCTTAGCGGCGGCGAAGCCCAGCGCATACGTCTGGCCGCACAACTCGGCTCCAACCTGCAAGGGGTTTGCTACATACTCGATGAACCAACGATAGGCCTGCATCCCCGGGATAACCGCATGCTACTAGACACATTGAGTGCCTTGCAAAAGAAAGGTAATACGATCGTTGTGGTCGAGCACGATGAAGACACCATAAAAAACGCCGATCACATCATCGATATTGGTCCAGGCGCTGGCGTACGTGGTGGCGAAATCGTCGCTAGTGGTAACTTGGCTAAAGTGCGGAAAAACAAACAATCCGTCACAGGCAAACTACTCGACAAACCACTCAAGCATCCACTCTACCCGCCGCGCAAAAAAGCCACCGAAAAACTCAAGGTCAGCAAAGCCAGTTTGCACAACCTGAAAAATGTCAGCGTTAATATTCCACTCGGTCAGCTGGTCTGCGTCAGTGGCGTATCCGGTTCCGGCAAAAGCACCTTGGTACGCGATGTTGTACACGACAATTTACGTGTGCTGAACAGTCAACGCAGCAAACGCAAGCTGGGCAAACTGCACGGTTGCGAGAGTATCGAAGGTTGGGATTCCATCCGGCGACTTCTGGAAGTCGATCAAACGCCGATTGGCAAGACCTCCCGATCCTGCCCTGCGACCTATATTGGCTTTTGGGACAACATAAGAAGGCTTTTTGCTGATACCACTGAAAGTCGAATACGTGGCTACACCGCCAGCCGATTTTCATTCAACACCGGTGGTGGTCGCTGTGAAGAATGCGCTGGACAAGGCATGCAACGTATCGAAATGAGTTTTCTGCCAGACGTACGCGTTCTTTGCGAGGTTTGCAATGGGCAACGCTTCAACCATGAAACGCTGTCAGTCCTCTACAAGGACAAGTCCATCGGTGAGGTACTGATGATGAATGTCGACGATGCAGTGGATTTCTTCGCTGCACACAACACGATTCACCATGCCTTGAAACTCTTGCAAGATGTCGGCTTGGGCTACCTCACCTTAGGTCAGCAAAGCCGAACCTTGAGTGGTGGTGAGGCGCAACGTATCAAGCTAGTCACCGAACTGGCCAAGGCCAAACCAGCCATGACCGACAAACGTGGAAAAACCATCGTCAATACCCACACGCTTTATATTCTCGACGAGCCGACCGTGGGACTGCATATGGCCGATGTCGAAAATCTGATTCATGTGTTGCATCGACTGGTAGACGCGGGCAATTCGGTTATTGTTATCGAGCATAACCTAGATATCATGGCTGAAGCCGACTGGATCATCGACATGGGCCCTGAAGGTGGGGACGGAGGTGGGCGTATTGTCGTACAGGGAACACCCAGCAAAGTCATCACCAGCAAAAAATCACGAACGGCCCCGTTTCTCGCACCGCTTCTTGGCAGGTAAGCATGGCAAAGAGTTTCTTCACAAGTACTGATAATAATTGGTTCACACCAACTGAACATACTCGAGGGCCGTGGGATGAACATGCTTGCCATGCTGGCCCACCCACCGGTCTTATTGCGAGAGCCCTGGAACAGCTGATCCCTGAACAACGTCTGACGCGCTTGACCGTCAATCTGCAACGCCCGATTCCTTACAGCGGTTTCCGCATTATCACCAACATCACGCGCCAAGGTAGAACGGTCACGCTAACTGAAGCAAGTCTGGTGGACAATGACGGTAAGATCAAAATTACGGCAGCCGCACTCCATCTGACAGAAAGCCCTGCACATCCCTACCCGACACATAGTCAGGCACCATTAAACCCAAAAGACGCACAGCCCGGCCCATTCCCGATTAAAGCCACGCTGCACAACAAACCCGCTTTCAATGGCACAGGAGTTGAAACTCGCTACCCGATCGGCGATAACGATCAACCAGGGCCGACAACCGCATGGCTCAAGACAGTGCCTTTATTACCCGACGAAGATCCGAGCCCCTTTCAGCGTATTTGTCCGCTTGCCGATTGCGGCAATGCCTTCGGGCGCAACGCCGATCCGGCGCAAACGATGTTCATGAATGCTGACCTGACATTGGTGTTACATCGAGATCCGGTTGGCGAGTGGCTCGGCACCCGTAGCGTCGGCTACTGGGAGCCGACCAGCATTGGACTGGCCGACGCTCAGCTATTCGACGAAAAAGGCATTGTCGGCAGAGCCCTGCAAACGCTGGTACTGCGCCCAAACTGAGCTTGGAACACATTTTGCGTGGTGCATCACAGTTTTCTTCGATGGACAACTGTTGGCAATGTTTGGTGGCTCACTCAATACACTCCACCCGGAAACCGTTTCAAAACTGCAGACGGCAGGGGCATTTGCATGTTTCTGCCTCGCAAGCGTACTCGCGGAATTTTGGGAACCGTCCAGTTCGACAGAATTGACGCCGGCCAACGCAGACGTGGTTGCAGATGACACGACTAACGAAGAAAGGCGCCGATTCTATGTCTACATGAGTTCGACTACCCCTGAGATGCTTATCCCTCAACTCGGATCCGCATCATCCAGAACAGAACCCAAGATTGCTGTTAATGAGTTTCAACGCTACGTCGCCAAGAGCACGGTCACCCCTGAAACTTTTATCCCCCAACTCGGAACTGAACTGTTCCAATCGAACCCGTCAGACTCCAGCTTATCGGACACTCCAACAACCACCGCCATTACGCTAGCATCAGCGAATGCCTTGCTGAACACCCATCAGGTGTTTGCCAATCTATTGCAACCCGAAGGCTTCAAGCGCAGCGACTGGCAAGCCTTCGAACATATCAAGTTGCAAAACGCTGCGTTCAAACTGACTTCGCTCAGTCCGGTTCCAAGCATTACTGAAAAGAACGATACCGATGCAGAGCCAGCCACCTTCACGGTTCTGATAGATCCCGGTCATGGCGGTTGGGATCCCGGTTCAGTTGCGCACAACGGATTACAAGAGAAGCACCTGACGCTCGACATTGCACGCCGCGTCGAACTTTTTCTCAGCGAAGTACCGGACATAAACGTGATATTGACACGCACCGAAGATGTCAGCCTGCGTCGCAAGGCTCGCGTACAGAAAATTAAAGATGCAGCAACGGATCTTGTGGTGTCATTGCATTTCAATCACCTGCCCCAGCCGAACGTGAACCTGGTGGAATCGTTCTACGCAAGTTCCGACGATATCATCGAGAGTCAGAAGCTGAGGGAACCACCACAGGCAAGCACAGGCAATTTCTATCAAGTAATGACCCATGAACCTGCCACCTATAAAACTGCCGATCTGAGTTTCACGCGCGGCTCAGAACGCCTTGCAAACATACTCCACAAACGCGTGTATGACGAAGTCAGCCTGGACAATAAAAAAGTCATCGACGCCGGCGTCAAGACTGATATGCTTTATGTCCTAACCAGGAGCTTTACTCCCGGGGTGCTGATGGAGCTGACGGCCATCAGCAACATCGAAGAAGCCGAGCGCCTGACTGACGAAAACTATCGCAACCGCCTGGCCGCCGCTCTGGTTGACGGAATTCGCAACTATCGTGAATCACTGCGCAAAAATCCATTGAACGGTACGGGTACCTGAGCAATTCGAGACTTGCTTCCAGAATCTATCGGACAAGCTGCGTACTATAGAACTCGTCAAGCCATAACGCTGAATCAACCATATTCAGTCGGCCTGTGAAGTCCCTCAGAGAGGCTTCACGGGCCACCACTCTCTCCCTCGCCCTTCCCAAGTCTCGGCTGATCTGTTAAAAGCACAGTCATTCGAAACAAACAATACTCGCCTTGGGCAACGCAGATCTCATAACCAGTGTCGACGCACTGACGAAGCGCTATCGCGCACCGAGCATCAGCTCACTGAAAAAGGAACAATCCTCACTCAGCGAGGCCATGCAAATTTGGTTATCCGCCAGTCCTTTCTTTATCATGTCGACAGCGCAAGAGCTCGGCATCGATTGCTCACCGCGCGGCGATAAACCGGGGCAAGCTTTTCGTGTGCTGGATTCGGAGCATATCGCCATACCTGATCGACGCGGCAACAATCGACTCGACACGATGAAGAACCTGCTTGACGATCCACGCATCGGTCTGGTTTTTCTGGTACCCGGAAGCGAGGAAGCATTGAGAATAAAAGGCCAGGCGAGTATCAGTGTCAATCAGCAGCTTTTGGAATCATTCCGGCTGCACGATGAGCTTCCGGCCACCATCATTCTGGTAGAAATCGTGAGAGTACAGGTGCAAAACGCACGGGCCATACGTCAGGCTGGTTTGTGGACCGAGGACGCTCAAACTCGCCACGAATCTTTACCAGATGCGACAAGCCTGATGAAATCGCGCTAAGGTATATTGCCTGTGGCGTGCTGATGTGCAAGTCTGTTACTCAACGTCATTGCCAAGGTACACTTAGTGAAAGATTCAATCGTCAAAATCCACAAGCGTATCCATCAACCCATCGCTGTCGCCACCGGTCTGCCAAACAACCGCTACGTCGATGCAGATGCCTTTGTTGAAGACCGTGACCTTGTCCTTGGCCAGGGTTGGGCGGCGCTCGCCTTTATCGATGACCTTCCAGAAGCAAACTACGCCTTACCCATCGAGTTCATGGGCTTGCCCCTTTTGATAACACGCGACCAGACTGACAACTACCGCGTCTTTCACAATGTGTGCAGTCATCGCGGGATGCATCTCGCGGACGCTCCCTGCAGGACTAATGGCACCGTACGTTGCCCGTACCATAGCTGGACATATGAGCTCGATGGTTCCTTGCGCGGTACACCGCATATCGGCGGATATGGTACACATACACATCCGGACTTCGACAAGTCGGCGAATGGATTGCGTGCTGTACGCTCAACGGTGTGGCTCGGCACCGTCTTCATCAATCTCTCCGGTAAAGCACCCGATTTTGAAGACTATATCGCCCCACTTGACCGTCAATTCAACGCCTTGTGCGATGCAGAACAACGCAGTCGTTTTATCGCCAAACCGACAGGCTGTCGAACAAAATTGACGGTGCAGTCCAACTGGAAACTCGCTTGCGAGAATTTTCTCGAGGCATACCACCTGCCGTCGGTCCACCCTGAACTCAATCGCATATCACCACTCGATCAACACTTCACACTCGACTATTTCGATTTTGGAGCCGGTCAGGCAACCCTGAATTATCAGCGTCTGAACATCAACGACAAGGCGCTACCCACTCTAGATGGTTGGCCAGCAAATCAGGCCAACAAAGCTCTATACCCGTTACTCTATCCGAATACTCTGATCGGTATTCACGCTGACCATCTGTTTACCATGATCCTGCAACCGATAAACGAACACCAGACAACAGAGCACGTTCGACTGTCTTACGTTGGCGAGAAAGCACTCGGGACCGACTATGAAAAACACCGAGAGACATTACTGGCCTCTTGGACAAATGTGTTCGAGGAAGACATCTTCGCCGTTGAGCGTATGCAGAAAGGTCGCTCATCACCGGCCTACCAAGGCGGCGCCTTCGCACCCGCAATGGATGAACCAACACACCACTTTCACCGCTGGGTTGCCGAGCAATTATTGACCCATGCGGTATCCTGAAGGCGCGAAACCAGATCCAAACACGCCTTACGGGAACAGCATGCACGACATGCTGAGCCTGTCGATGATCCTGGCGATCGTAATCGGGATTGTGCTGTTCTTTGCCGCCATACGCGGCAACATTATGTGGATGAAAGTCTGGAGCCTCAGCCTGATCTTGCTCAGCGTGGCCTATCTCATCGCGGATTGGACAAACCTGGTTTAACGACGCTTGGGCTTGTGGGCTTGGACAAAGAAATTTAGCGAACCGGAAAGCGTTTGTGTCGGCGGCGGCGCAAGCGCTCGCGTTCTGCTTCAAGTGCTGAGTGACCTACCCCCCAACTCAAACTGACACCCGGATTGTCGGCTTCTTCACCAAAGAAATTGACCGAGGGTATGCTGATTTGTCTGGCGTGATACTGGACGCGCAGCAAGCCTGCAATCAGCCCTTCGGCGCAATGATGACGAATCATGAACATACGACGGTGTCGATAAACCCTGAGTGATCCAAATTCAAGGTTCAATAGTTTTCGCACATCATTGACAATACGATCACGAACCGAAATGGAATAGTGCGTCTGGATACCAGCAAGATCATCAATCTCTATAGACGCTTGCAATCCCAGGTGTTGTCGCATGGAGAGCAAAGTAGCCTCCTGCGGTGAACCCGATTGCGTCTGTCGCCGACGTGCATTTGATGGAGACAGTTGAACGTAACATGACATATCGACGATTTCTGCACTCTTTGAGGCGGGACGTCGCATGGTCATTCGGACTCCTGAGTTTGCAGATGAAAGCGTGATGAAATCGACGGTTGGTTTTGATGCCGTCCTACCGAATTTCGGGACCAAGTTTACCGCGTAAAAAACGACAACGGCAAGTGACTATCGTGATTCGTGACAGGGTCAGATCTTTGTCACCTATGGCGCAATTATTTTTAACAATGCAACAGAAACATAATGCATTGATTCAGCTTGAATTCAGTCTTTAACTAATTCCATAGCCTCTGCAAGATTAGGTCGATTGTTTAACACTTCTTCACTTGTCAAACCTTCCAGTGAATGCGGAAACTTGAGCCATTGATCTGTTTCATGCAAATAGTAATCGGGGACACGTTGCGTCTTGTTGCGTGACGGCTTGTAATACGGGACAGCGACTCTCACATCATGTGGCATGTTACGTCGTGTCAGGGTCGACAAACGTTCGATGATAGCTTCAATACTACGTCCCGTGTCGTACACATCATCGACGATCAGCAAACGGTCATCCTGTGTGATTTTTTTGACAAGATAATTCATGCTGTAAACCGCTACATGGCTATCTTGTTCATCAATTCCGTGATAAGAGGACGTACGCACTGTTATGTGATCCGAATGAATCCCGCGATAGGCCAGCAACTCCTGCATGGCAATCCCCATTGGTGCGCCACCGCGCCAGACGGCGACGATAAAGCTCGGCCGAAAACCGGAACGATATACCCGTGCCGCCAGCCGAAACGAATCTTCCAGCAGGGTCTGCGCATCAAGATAGACTTTTTCCACCATCGGGTTAGAGTACACCATGGATGACAAACGCTACATCACCGAATCCGAACTGTTAAGCGACGCCTACCAGCTCGGCTTGCAGATTGCTAACAGCGGCTTCCGACCAACTTTCATCGTCGGCCTGTGGCGTGGTGGCAGTGTTGTTGGCATAGCCGTTCAGGAGTGTCTGCAATTTCTTGGTATTCCGACCGACCATATCGCCATCCGTACCTCCTATCGGGGTCTGGCCAGTTACCAGCAAATGGTCGACAACCCGGAAGATGAAATCCGTATTCACGGCACACAATATTTACTGGAGACCGTGAACGAAGATGACGGTTTGCTGATCGTCGACGATGTGTTCAGCTCGGGCCTGACTGCCAGCGCCGTATTGCAACGACTGCGGCATCGCTTGAAAGCCAATATGCCAAAAAACACCCGCATCGCTGCACCCTATTACAAGCCAGCGCACAATCGCACCGATATACGCCCTGATTATCACCTGCACAGTGTCGATCAATGGTTGGTCATGCCTTACGAGCTAAGCGGGCTGACACGCGAAGAAATTGCCGAGAACAAACCTTGGATCTTACCTATCCTAGACAGTCTGGATAGTTAGACAAGTTATCAGGATTGTTTTGATGAAAGCTGATCTTTCGCTGTTTGCCAAAGGCGTCGCCATGGGCGCTGCCAACGTCATACCTGGCGTCTCTGGCGGCACCATTGCATTGATTACCGGCATCTATGAGCGTCTTATCAATGCGTTGAAAAGCGGAGATATCACTTCTCTGAAACTACTGCTATCAGGTAAATTCAGCGACTTCTGGCAACGCATCGACGGTCGCTGGCTGAGCATACTCATCGCGGGTGTGGCCATCAGTATCGTCACACTGGCCAAATTGTTCGAATATCTGCTGGAACATCATGAACAACTGACAATGGCCTTTTTCTTCGGTCTGATACTGGTATCGATCTGGTACGTCGCAAAGCGCATCGAACACTGGAAACCGTCTGTGTGGGTGGCACTTGCGATTGGCGCAAGTGTCGCCATATTGATCGCAACCCTCGCACCCGCTTCCGAAAATGCAAGCTTTGCCTATGTGTTCTTGTGCGGTGTCATTGCCATCAGCAGTATGATTTTGCCCGGGCTGTCTGGCTCCTTTGTCCTGATCATCATGGGCAACTATGCCTTGGTGCTCGGCGCGATCAGCACCTTTTCCCTATCGATACTGCTACCCATGGCGCTCGGCTGCATGGTCGGGCTGATCGTCTTCTCACACGTTCTGGCCTGGGTGTTCAAACACTATCAAGATCACACGCTGGCGCTGATGACAGGCTTTGTTGTCGGCTCTCTCGTCGTAATCTGGCCTTGGAAAAACGCCATCGTCGAACAAGTCACGAGAGTCGGAAAACCACCCAAGGATGTCATTGTCAGCTACGACTGGTTGTTGCCATCACTGAGCGCCCCCGGTACCTGGCTAGCCATAACCCTGATGCTCGCTGGCGGGATCAGTATTGCCCTGATGGAAAAATACGCTGGCGATCAATAAGCCGCGACCAACGCATCATCAGTAGCAGTGAAAACGCCAGCACGATCGTCACCCAGGCCATCGGTCGAGCCGTACCGTCGTGTAACACACTGACGGCCAACGCGGCGACCCCAGCCATTGTCTGCTCAATGCCGCTCAGTAGCGCAGAAGCCGTGCCCGCCTGACCGTCGACACTGCGTAGAGCCCGACTTGGTGCGACTGCAAACAAGGGGCCCATGCCAAACGTAATAATCATATAACAAACAAGCATGCGCATTGGCGACAACACATCCAGCAGGATCACGCTAATCAAAGCGACTGCCCCGACAATCACCAGAGACACGCCAAAGCCGAATAAACGCAATGCGTCCCAGTGATCCGCCAATCGTGATGCCAGCACACTACCGAGAAAAAACGCGAGCACAAAACCCGCCTGATAATAACCAAAACGATCAACCGCCACACCCAGCATGTCAATCAGTACGAACGGTGCGGCGGTCACAAAAACAAAGATCAAGCCCATCGCAACACCCAGCATACTGGTGTGCACCATGAAGTCTCGATTGACTATCAGTCTCGAGTAGCCCTTGAAGACGCGTCGGAAATTCAGCGCCTTTGGATCAGGTATTGTGGACTCGGGTAACAACTTCCAGATAATCACGAACGACAGCAATGCCATCCCGGAGATCACATAAAAATTGCTCTGCCAGCCATAACGAACATGTAGATACCCACCGAGAATGGGTGCCGCCGCCGGCGTCACCGCGATAACCATGCCTAACAAGGCCAGCGCTTTGACTTGCTGTTTTTCGGTATACAGATCTTTGAGTATCGCCAGACCTACAACGGCTTCGGCCGCCGCGACAGTACCCAACAACACTCGCATGATAATCAGCTGATCGATCGTCTCGGCGAACGCACAGGCAAGGCTGAACACGGCGACCAGAAGCAGAGACACCAGCATCACAGGTCGTCGCCCAAGGCGATCCGACAGCGGCCCATGAAACAACTGCGCAAGCCCGAATGCCAGTATGTTCAAACTGATGGTCAGCTTGACCCGTGTAGGTGTCGTCTCGAACCAGGTGGTCAGATCCGGCAGGCTCGGTGAATACATATCGGTCGACATGATGCTGGTACTTGAGGCAAGTACCAGCATGCCGACGACCAGGCCAATCGTAGGCTCAGGTCGGGAAGGTATATACCGCTCCCGACTTGATGCCTGTCGGCCAGCGGCTGCTCACCGTCTTCAGGCGTGTATAGAAGTGCACCCCTTCCGGCCCATAGATTGAATGGTCGCCAAACAGTGAGCGTTTCCAACCACCGAAGCTGTGATACGCAACCGGTACCGGAATTGGCACATTGATACCGACCATGCCAACCTGAATGCCATCGGCAAAGGATCGCGCTGCATCACCGTCTCGCGTAAAAATAGCCGTCCCGTTGCCATACTCGTGATCATTGATCATGGTCACTGCTTCATCGTAAGAACCCGCCCGCACCACCGACAACACAGGCCCGAAAATCTCTTCCTGGTATATCTGCATATCGGTGGTTACTCGATCAAACAGACTGCCGCCCAGGAAATATCCGTTTTCATAACCCTGCAAACTAAGTCCACGCCCATCGACAATCAGCTCGGCTCCGGCGTCAACACCTGCATCGATCATGGAACTGATCCGATCCTTTGCGGCCTTGGTGATAACCGGCCCCATCTCCGCATCTGGATCATCGGCTGGCCCCACACGCAAGGCTTCAACTTTGGGCCGTAAGGCCGCAACTAGTCTGTCCGCCGTCTCTTCACCGACCGGAACAGCCACCGATATCGCCATACAACGTTCACCTGCTGATCCAAAACCTGCGCCCATCAATGCGTCAACCGCCTGGTCCATGTCGGCATCCGGCATGACAACCATATGATTCTTGGCACCGCCCAGGGCCTGCACGCGCTTACCGGCGGCCGTGCCACGTTGATACACATATTCGGCAATCGGCGTGGAACCCACAAAGCTCACAGCTTGCACCTTGGGGTTATCGAGAATCGCATCGACCGCTTCCTTGTCACCATGCACAACATTCAAGACACCGGGTGGCAGTCCCGCCTGATGCAATAGATCGGCAACCATCATCGCCGCGGAAGGATCACGTTCGGATGGTTTCAACACAAAGGTATTTCCGCAAGCTATGGCAACCGGATACATCCACAAGGGCACCATTGCCGGAAAGTTGAAAGGTGTAATACCTGCGCATACTCCCAGCGGCTGGCGATCAGACCATGCATCAATTTGCGGACCGACATTACGGGTAAATTCTCCCTTCAGCAACTGCGGAATACCACAGACAAACTCGACAACCTCTCGCCCACGCTGCACTTCGCCCAGCGCATCATCATGCGTCTTGCCATGTTCACGCGA
>CAYUZB010000035.1:0-25609 GCA_964449565.1 uncultured Granulosicoccaceae bacterium
GCTGGTATTTCAAACACCTTGCCCTTCGATTTTGACACACGGTGAACTGGTAGACACTCCCAATTAAACCGGCTCCTGCTTCAGGCCGTTATCTACAGCATGGAGACAGTTGACGGGCTCTGTCCGCTCGATCGTCGCTCGCGCAATGAAATTGGTGATTACTTTTGTGATAACAAAAAGCATCGGGATTGGCATGTCGAAATCAAGCGGTAAGACTCGCCTGCTGAGGCGTAATAGTATCGCTGTGGTGTTAGCTGCTACCGGGCTTCTCAGCGCCTGTGGCGGTAGCGGCGGAGGCGAGGAGTCGGGCGAAGTGGAGTTTGTTCCCCCGAGTTTGCCAGCGAGTCGCGGATTGCTGCCATCACTACCGATTGCGGACGCAACTTTTACCAGCGAACATTATTCAGGTAGTGCCCAATGTAGCTTATGTCATACCGACGAGACGATAGTGGTCCCCACTGAAGTGAAGGATGTCTTTCGCGATGTGTCATTTGGTGAGGCCTGGGAGACCAGCATGATGGCCAATTCCACCCGTGACCCTTATTGGCATGCAGTGGTTGCCGCAGAGCTTCACGAGTTTCCGATGCTCGAAGAGGAGATCAACGATACCTGCACCGTTTGTCATGCGCCAATGGCCAATGATTTTGCAAAGAAAACTGGTCAGCCCCTGCATGTTTTTGACCAGGGCTCAGAAGCCGATGGCACTCTGGTTAGAGGTTTATATGGAATGGATGCTAGTGATGAATTGTTTAACCATGCGATGGATGGTGTCAGTTGCTCCTTATGTCACCAGATAGAAGCAGGTAACCTTGGTACTGAAGCCAGCTTTTCTGGTGGCTACATCATCACCGGTACACCGACAGGTGTTCTGCAGGATCGGCCAGCTTATGGGCCGTATACCAACCCTAACCCGCTTGGCTATATGGTTCAGCAATCGGACTTCACACCGATTTTCAGCACGCATATAAGTACCTCTGAAACCTGTGCGACCTGTCATAACCTCAATGTTGAACCTGTTGACGAACAAGGTAACCCTATCGAAGGCATCGCTCATTTCTCTGAGCAGGCCAATCATCTTGAATGGTTGAACAGTGAATACGCCGTGGGTGGTCCTCGCGAGGCGAATTGCCAAAGCTGTCATATGCCGACCCTTGATGAAGATGTTTTTATTTCCGAACGTGGTGCAGTACAACGCCCTGATTTTTCTGAACATACCTTCCTCGGCGCAAATACGGTCATGCAAGATATGTTGATGAACTTTCGTGATGAGCTAGGGGTGCAGCCAACCGTTACTGATGAAGAGTTCGAGGAGTCCATCGCGCGTAATCAGGATTTTCTGAGGACGTCTGCTGATCTGACTATCAGCGCGGCTCAGGTAGAAGGCGATCAGGTCAGCTTCGATGTTCAGGTGGAAAACAACACCGGCCATAAGTTACCAACCGGTTATCACTCCCGACGTGTCTATCTGCATGTTCAGGTGCTGGATGGATCGGGACGACAAGTCTTCGAAAGTGGCGCGATTCGCGCAGATGGCAGTATCGTGGGCGTTGCTGAGGACTCTGACCCGACGCAGTGGGAGATGCACCATGACGTCATAACGTCCCCGACGCAGGTTCAGGTCTATCAGTCCATTCCAGTCAACGAATCTCTCGAGCGCGAACACTCGCTGCTGCGCGGGAGTGCCTACGGCAAGGATAATCGCATTCCACCGCACGGGTTTGACAAAAATGTTGTCAACAACAATCCGAACCTGCCACCGAGCTTCGGCGTATTCGGTGCCGCGGCCGCCGATGATGACTTCAATGCCGGTTTTGATACCGTCACTTACCGCGTTGACACGTCAACCGCGGGCCCATACACCGTGCTCGCGGAATTACGCTACCAGCCAATCAGTTTTGGACACCTGATGGATTTGTTCACGGTTTCGGATGAAGTTGACCAAGTGGACATGTTTCGTACGATGTACGACAGTACTGAGCGACGCGACGAAGTGATCGACACGGTTACCGCAACTATCGAATAACTATCCGCTATACTCTAACTAGAGAACACTCGGCAAGTGCCTGATTATCAAGGCACTGCCAACTTCCGGAGTCCACAAATGCGGTCAACGATTACCCCGTCACGGCAATCCGTGCTGTTTCGGTACGTCTCCACTTTCTGCCTTTTCCTTGCGAGTCTGTCAATTTCCGCAGTGCAGGCGCAGCAAACCGGCGTCGGCCTGGAATATCGCATCGGGCCGGAGGACGTTTTGCACATCTCGGTCTGGAAGGAAGAGGATCTCGATCGCGAGGTCCTGGTCCGCCCCGACGGCGGTATTTCGTTTCCACTAGCCGGTGATCTGCAAGTCTCGGGGCGTACTCCGATCGAGGTGCAGGATGAAATCCGCTCGCGTCTGCAACGCTACGTGCCAGATGCGGAGGTAACCGTTTCGATCGAGAAAGTGTCGGGATACACGATCTTCGTTCTCGGCGAAGTCGAGGAGCCCGGTCAGTTTACCTTGGGTCGCTACGTCGATGTGGTTCAGGCCCTGACGCTGTCCGGGGGATTTACGCCATACGCGAACAAACGCGGTATACAAATCCTGCGTCGTCAGGATGGGCGGGAAGTAACTTACAAATTTGATTTTCGATCAGTATCGCGAGGGCGTAATCTGGATCAGAACATCATCTTGCAAAGTGGTGACGTCGTACTGGTTCCGTAAGCCATGCACGCCATGACGCGAGCGGCGGGTGCCGCACTACTGGTATCCGCTGTAAGCGTTGGTTCCTTGCAAGCCGATGTCTGGGTGTTTGAACCATCGGTGACGCTCGGGCAAAGGTTCGATGATAATTTTTTCCTTGATACGATTGGCGGCAGTAACCTGAGCGCGACCCGTGGCATCGGTCAACTCATTCTCAGTCGTGAGTCTGCGGCAGCATCTTTCAGAGGGCTGGCGCGAGTTGATGGGCTGTTGATTGCAGGTGATGAAAATCGCAATGACGGCCTCGATTCCAACCAGCTTCTGGGCTTTGACGCGAGACTCGTAAGCGCCAGATCACGCTATGGATTCAGTTTCGGCTTCAAGCAGGACACGCCAAGTCGCGACATCGTTTCCGATCTCACTGACGAAACAGCATTTCCGTTGGACACTGCGCTGACGGTATCTCAATCGAATAATGTCAATCGTCGAGAGTTTACGCTGCAGCCATACTTTGAATACGATATTTCTCGACGTCTTCGTTTCAACTCTCGTTTGACCGCGACCAATGTCGAACACGATCTACCGGATCCGCAAGATGCAATCTTTCGACAATTTATCGACAGCTTGCCGCGCGACGAAAACGGTGACCCGATTGGCCCGGTTCTGTCTTTTGACGAAGTGACGCTTGCCGATGTGGGTGATCGATTTACTCCGTCGGGAGAGCTTGATGATTTTATTGAGGCCCGAGCTGATTTCGAACTCAAATACAAATTGTCTCGAATCACGACGGTGTCTGCATCGGTTGCTTTCAGCCGATTTGAAGCGGACGTCGAGCCTGATCCTTTCGCCATCATTCCTTTTGAAGATCTGATCGAAGACCCGAATGAACGAGAGATTCGTCGTCGGCCACGGCGTGATTCAATATCTGAAACACAGTCATTAACCGTTGGTTATGAACGTTTCCTGACACCACTGCTGCAATTGACCGCAGCAGCGGGCATTTTCAACAATTCGTCAGATCTGTCAGACACCTTGCGTCCCGAAGATCGTCCTGGAGAAGAAATACCGCAGGAGATGCTGGATGAACTGGTCACCGATACAACCGGGTTTCTTGGCAGTCTGGGCGTGCGCTACGATGCTGGACGTACTCGCTACGAGTCGGTTCTTAGATTTGACGTTGAACCCAGTAGCTCGGGCACACAGGTAGAGACGCTTGAACTGACGGGTCAGGTGAATCGAGTCATCAACCGACGATTGAATGTATCGTTACGTGGTCGAGCCTTTGAACCAGATCGACTTGGCGCTATTGAGACTGATCAATTCTCCCGGCGTTTTATAAGCTTTGAGCCACGGGTTGACTGGCAGTATTCACGTAGTTGGGCAGTGGCGGCCTCCTACCGCTACCGCCGTCAGAAATCGCGTTTGGATGTGGAGTCGGCGGATAGCAATGCCATTCTGTTTTCGATTACTTATACACCGCCATCAGAAGTACGTGACCTTGCGAACAGCAAGTAGTAAGCGATACCGCTTAATTGCCCGCGTCTTCGGTGTTCGCTATGGTTTGCTTGCTATCAAGCGATTTGTCTGAATCGCTCTCAGGCTTTTTGATGTAATCCAGAATACGGTTGTTGCTGGTGTCGTACAGTACAACGCCACTGGCAAAGGCTGCATCGAAACGGTGGATCTCAATAGTGTTTTCTACATCCCTGTCGACATCCAGTTTGGCTATCGCGGTTTCTACGATGTCCAGTAAGTTATCTTCACGCAGCTCTTCCTTGGACAAGGCGTTCTCTCTCAGCTCGTCCTGATTTTCGCTTATCGCAACATAGCGATCGCTGCGTTCGTGCGCCTCCGGGTAACCATTGAACAGGTCCTCCAGATATTTTCCAAACCCACCTTCGTGAGCTGGGGACAGTACGATGGGGGGATTGAACATGCTGACTTTTGGCAGGTCTTGAGGTTGTGCTTTAACCAGCCGCAATTTTTCATCTGCCTCCAGCTTGGCTTTGTTGGACAGGGTTGTAAACTTGCCATCGGCATAGACAATGCCGACTGTTCGGACGTGATGGGTTGTGTAAAAGCCGTAAGCGAGTGCGGCTATTTGTAACGCTGCAATCATCGACATGTCGAACACAAGGCCCTTCTTTGCCGGTTTGTACAGGGCGAGTGTGAGCAAGGGGCCAAGTACGAGATCAACCATCGCAACCAGCTTTAAACCTTGCCAGCCACCGTCAAGAAAAAACAGCTCGCCGGGGAACCAGTAAAGCGCCATCACATAGATCAGTGATGAAAAAATTAATAGACTCAGGGCGAGGTGCAAGATAAAAGCCTGACTCGTTGTCAGCGCAGACCAGCGCCATTGTTGTACTTCGCGCATGTTTAGCCTCCGGTAAAAACGGGATGCCCAGAGATAAGCAAGGCGCAGGCCAAGGCCGGCTGGCGTGAATTACTAAAACAGGGTCGATTTTTCAGAAAAACCGAAGGGACATCACGATTGAAGTCGGGTCCGGGTGCATTCAGGCCTGTCTGGCCTTGTTCAGGAGGAATTCCATCAGCGCCTTTTGTGCGTGCAGACGGTTGCCGGCTTCCTCCCAGACGACGCTCTGAGGCCCATCGATGACTTCGGCGGAAACCTCTTCACCGCGATGCGCTGGCAGGCAATGCATAAAGAGTGCGTCCTTGTTGGCAGCACGCATCATCTGGCCATTCACTTCGTAACCAGCAAACGCTTGTTCTCGGTCTTTTTGCTCTTCTTCCTGTCCCATGCTTGCCCAAACATCTGTGACGATAAGGTCCGCTTGGGTGCAGGCATCCTCTGCGTTGTCGTACAGGGTGATATGTGATTCGCCAGCCTGCATGATGTCCGCATCGGGTAAATAGGCAGAAGGCGCGGCAATATTGAGTTTGAAATCCAGTAACTTCGCTGTGTTGATATAGGAATTACACATATTGTTGCCGTCGCCAATCCATGCGACGGTCTTGCCAGAAATATCGCCGCGATGGTCAAACCAGGTCTGCATGTCGGCCAGCAGTTGGCACGGATGCAGTAGGTCAGTCAGTGCATTAATGACGGGTACCGAACTGTGCTGACTGAAACGTTCTAGTTGACTGTGCGAGAAGGTTCGAACCATGACGATGTCGACCATCTGTGACAGCACCCGAGCGGTATCTTCCATCGGCTCGCCGCGACCCAATTGGGTGTCATTGGGCGACAGGTAGATGGCATGGCCTCCGAGTTGTGCCATGCCAGCTTCAAACGACACACGCGTTCGGGTAGACGATTTCTCAAAGATCATGCCGAGTACGTGGCGGGGAAACAGCGCGTCGTGTTGTCCGGCGCTCCAGGCTTTGCGGAATTCTCCTCCGCGTTTGATGACAGCACGGAATTCTTCGGCAGACAGATCGAGTTCTGATAAAAAGTGACGCATGTTCAAGCACTCGCGTCGGATGCTGCAGCGGCCGATTCTTTTTCCGCGTAGAAGTCCGTGATCAGATCAGCAACGCGCCGCACTATTTCATCAGCCTCATCATCTGTCAGGATATAAGGGGGTAACAAACGCACGACATTTCCAGCCGTGACATTGATCAGGAGTCCCGCATCAAGGGCCTTTGCAACAAGTTCGGTACATGTCGCATCCAGCTCGATTCCGATCATCATGCCGCGGCCGCGAATATCTTTCACGCCAGGCTGATTGTGCAAAGCTTTTCTGAAACCATTGAGCATGCGTTCACCCAGTACCCCAGTCCTTGTTACCAGGTCTCGGCGCTTGATTTCATTGACGACGGTCATTGCGACCTTGCAGCAGATCGGGTTTCCACCAAAGGTTGTGCCATGTGATCCGGGCTGAATCAATTCGGCAGCGGCGCCATTGGCAAGGCAAGCACCAATAGGGATGCCATTACCAAGCGATTTGGCGAGCGACATGACATCGGGTTTGATGCCTGCATGCTGATGGGCAAACCACTTTCCGGTACGTCCCATGCCAGACTGGATTTCATCGACCATCAGTAACCAGTTTTCCGCGTCGCAGATGGCGCGTAGATTTGTCAGGTAGTCGTCAGCAGGGACATTGATACCACCTTCCCCCTGTATAGGTTCGACCAGGATCGCGACGATGTCGTCGCGTTCTCGCGCGACTTGCCTGATCGCGTCGACATCATCAAACGGGACAATGACGTACCCCGGGGTCAGTGGGCCAAAACCTGCCTGAATTTTTTCATTGCCAGTCGCTGCGATCGTCGCCAGCGTGCGTCCGTGAAAAGCCGTATCGGTCACGATGACCGTAGGTGTCTTTATGCCCTGTTGGTGGCCGTGCAGACGGGCGATTTTCAGACAGGCCTCATTGGCTTCGGCTCCCGAATTGCAGAAAAAGGCCTTGTCCATGCCGGCAAGAGTGCACAGCGCCTCGCCAAGTGCCTCCTGCTGAGGGATGTGATAGAGATTACTGACATGCAGCAGCTCTTTCGCTTGGGTGGCAATTGCCTCGGATATCGCGGGATCGGCGTGGCCCAGGGCGCAAACGGCAATTCCGGTCAGGGCGTCGATGTATTCGCGGCCAGCTTCGTCCCATAGCCGCACCCCACTGCCGTGGTGCATGGTGACGGGTAGTCTGCCGTAGGCGGCCATCAAAGAAGCCATGGAAAGTGCCTTGTATCAGGGAAAGCCGTCGATACTATTACAAGGATGCGGTTGCGCCAAGTATCGATTCTGTTGCGAAATGCGTACAAGTTGCACTGACGGGGTATCCTTAGGCCTTGCCAAGCGTTCATCGTCGGTGCGACCATTACTCATCGGCGTAGTTATCTGCCTGATTCAAAATTTACAATAAGGAGCTCTCATGGCTTTTGAATTTCCTGATTTACCCTACGACTTTACGGCGCTTGAGCCACACGTGGATGCCCAGACCATGGAAATCCACTACGATCGACATCACCGTACCTATTTCAATAATTTCACAGGTGCGGTCGCCGATTCCCCGCTGGCTGACAAGTCGCTCGAGGACGTAATGGCAACCGTTGATGCCAGCACTTCGCCCGCTATTCGCAACAATGGTGGTGGTTATTACAATCACATTTTGTACTGGAACTCCATGTGTGATGGTGGCAGCGCCCCGAGTGCTGCACTGAGTGCTGCTATCGACAGCGCCTTTGGTTCGATGGATGAATTGAAAGCCGGATTGAAGCAGGCTGGTATTACCCGTTTCGGTTCCGGTTTTGCCTGGTTGGTTGTAAACGGCGGCAAGCTTGCCATTACATCAACACCCAATCAGGACAATCCACTCATGCCGGTTGCCGATATGCAAGGCACGCCCATTTTGGCGTTGGATGTCTGGGAGCACGCCTACTATCTGAAGTATCAGAACAAGCGTCCTGACTATATCGATGGATGGCTTGAAGTCGTTGACTGGGCGAAAACTTCCGAGCGCTTTGCTGCTGCAGGTGGTGCGTAATGAGCGCCCAAAGTGATGATGTGCAGGAGCGTATCACTCAGCAGATCAAGGAAAACCCGGTCATCCTCTACATGAAGGGTACGCCGCAGTTGCCAATGTGTGGCTTTTCAATGCGCACGGTTGAAGCCTTGAAGAAATGCAACAAGGAATTTGCCTTCGTCAATGTTATAGCTGATCAGGCTGTACGAGAAACCTTGCCTTCAGTCTCAGACTGGCCAACGTTTCCACAGTTGTATATCGAGGGTGAATTGGTTGGTGGATGCGACATCGCCATGGAGCTTGCCGAAAGTGGTGAATTGCAAAAGATGATCGACAAGGCAGCCAAGTAAGCAGAGCGCTCATAGTGTAAGTGGAAAAGCTGAACGTCGGCTTCAAAGCTTTTGACACGGTTCAACCATCATCTGCCACGACACAGGTGTCGTGGCAGATGATCAATCCTGTTGATCCCGGTGCAGTTGTTCCCAGCGATTGATCACACTGCAAAAAAGATCGGCCGTCTTGCGCGTGTCATAGATTGCCGAGTGCGCCTCACTAGTGTCCCATTCCATACCCGCAGCATCTGCTGCTCTCGCCAATACGGTTTGCCCGTAGGCCAGTCCACACAAAGAGACGGTATCAAAGCAGCTGAACGGGTGAAATGGGTTCTTCTTGATCCGGGTACGCTCGACCGCTGCGTTCAGAAATTTCAAATCGAAAAAGGCATTGTGCCCAACCAGAATGGCACGCGTACAATTTGCGTCGGAAACCGCCTTTCTTATCGGCGTCAGTATATGTGACAGTGCTTCGCGTTCGGCGCGTGCTGCTCTTAATGGATGATCCGGGTCAATACCGTTGATTTCGAGGGACTTCGGGTCGATGTTACTGCCTTCAAAAGCCGTGACATGGGTCGAGTAGCTGGCAACCGGGTGCAAGTCACCTACCTCGTCATAATCGAGAATGACGGCTGCTATTTCCAACAAGGCATCGGTTTGCTCGTTGAAGCCGCCAGTTTCTACGTCAACGACGACAGGCAAATAGCCGCGAAAACGTTCGTTAAGCCGATTGGCTTTGCCGGCCTGATACATGAATGGTCTGTGCTCTGGTGTACAGGTGTTCGAAGCGCTGAATCATACACTGCGACGCCGGTGATACCATCGGCGCTGGTACTTTGCTTGGACGAAGGCGTGGTAGAGCTCTTCAGACAATTTTTTCATATCGCATTCCTGATGGGCAAGCCACAGGATGTGCCGGCGGGAATCACGCCGTTACGAATCGGATTGGTCGGTGCTTTTCTCACCTATGTTCTGGCGCTGGTCAGTCTTACCGGTATGCCCACGGCGGTCTTGACGGCGGTGGTCGATCTTGTCTTGCTCGGCCTGCTGCTTCACATCGCACTCAGATGGTTCGGTCGAGAGGAGCGTTTTGTTCAAGCCTATGCAGCGTTCTGCGGTGCATCTGTGTTCGTCAATCTCGCGGCCTTGCCGATCTACTTGAGTTTTTCTGCCGGTGTCGATCCTGCAACGGTAGCGGCGGAGTCACGCACCCTGTTTGATATCGCCAATTTCGTGTTGATGGTTTGGACGATTTCTCTTTTGGGGCATATCGTTCGTCATACCTTCGAGGTGGGTTTGCCGATCAGCATTCTGATCGCCTATGCGTATGTCATGTTATTGACGTTTGTATTGGGGGCTTTGTTCAGCAGTCTCGGTTTAGGCATTGCTCCTGAGGAGCAATTGTCGGTTATTCAATTACTTGAGTGCTTATGGTGGTGTGTTGCCTGAGAATGGTACTATAGGGTGCTCACACCTCCAATCAGGCCCAGCAATCTCAACGTGTCTGTCCTGTCCCAATATCGAACCCGTCGTTCGACTGATGCTCGTCGAGAGTCTTCGCGACCCAAAGACACGGCTGCCCGGATGACAGACGATACGAATCCTGAGCCAGGCTCTACCCGCAAGCCGCAGGACAGTCAGGGTAACAACACAGAGGTTGGGGTTCCTCAGCCACCGGTCGCTAGTGAACGCGGTACCCCTCATGTTGCGCAGGGCGGCACACAAGATAAAGCTGCTTCACCCAAACTCAAGCCTCTGGAAATCGCGGTACCTGATCATATTGATCGCTATTCCATTGGCCGACGAATCGGTTCCGGCACGTGTGGTGTCGTACATCAAGCGCTGGATAATCTGCTCGGACGTGAAGTGGCCATCAAGCTCTCACCCATTGGTGAGCCGCATGTCTCGACCGGGAAAGTCCCCGGTGCGCAGCGTGCCTATCAAACCGAGATCATTGCTGCAGGCAAGCTGACTCACGGAAATATCGTTACGGTGTATGACGCCGGGCAATTCGAAGAGTTGAATTACCTGGTCATGGAAGTGATCGAAGGCGTGTCTCTGAAAGAGTACGGCAAGGGTAAGGCGCGGCTTCCTGTGCATCGTACCTTGAGCGTTGTTGTCGATTGTTGCCTTGCACTCGATTATTCCCATGCTCAAGGCATTCTGCATCGGGATATCAAACCGGCCAACATCATGCTGGCGAACGATGGTGCGGTGAAGCTTCTGGACTTCGGCATAGCGGTTGGTTTGCGTGATGATGCTGCGCTCGAGAAACAAGGCCCAACGCTGGGTACGCCAAACTATATGTCGCCGGAACAAATTCTTGGGCGTGATCTTGATTCGGCCAGCGATTTTTATTCCCTGGCTACGGTTTTATTCGAGCTGCTTACAGGTCGTCAGTTGTTCAAGGCGCGCAAGGTCAAAGATCTTTTTCGTACAGTCGTTCATCAGGAAGCACCACGTTTGCACGACATTCGCCCGGATTTACCCCCTGAGTTGTCTGAAGTACTAGCTAAAGCGCTGGAGAAAAATCCACGTAATCGGTTTCAGAATGGTCGAGAGATGGCTGCTGCCATTGAGCCATTTATCAATCAGTTTCGCATCGTTGAGGAACGCCCGCCCGCGCAACAGCGATTTATTCGCGAACTCAAGTCTCAACGCTTTTTCTCATCGTTTTCCGATGTCGAGATTGCGCAACTGCTTGAACTCGTCAAGGTGCAAAGTTTTCTGCCCGGTGAATTATTGATCACCGCGGGAAGTGTTGATCGTCGCCTGCTGATCCTGACCGATGGTCTGGTGCGCGTCGAGGAGAACGGTGACTTGATTTCGGTCTATGGTGAAGGCGAATGTTTGGGTGAATTGGGATTTATCAACGGCGCGCCGGAAGCGCGCCAAATGCGTGCACTGACTTCCGTCAATGCACTGGTGCTCTCGGCTGATGCCTTGAGCGAACTGCCACCGAAGGTTCACTTGCATTACTACCGATATATATCGGATGTGCTTGTCGAACGTCTTGCCAGCGCGGGTCAGTTACAGCTCGATCACACCTTGTAAACGCACCTTGTAAGCAAACCTTTTAGCAGGTCTTTTAAGCACATCCTTTAAGCACGCCTTGCAGGAACCTTCAAGCCTTGCCTTCAGCTTTTTTGGTTGTGTTCGCGTTCCATCAGAATACGCTCCCATTGCAGTGACGATTCGACAATGTCGTCGATCGTGTCATGTGCAGGTTGCCAGTCAAGTGTCTCGTGAATTTTTGCGACGTTGGCGATCAGAGCGGGTGGGTCGCCTGCGCGTCGTGGCTGGTCGATGACCTTGAGTTTCGAACCGTGTGCTTTTTCCACGGCATCGATCACCTCGCGGACACTGAACCCTTTGCCGTAACCGCAATTCATCAATGTTGATTCTCCGCCTTTGCGTAAATAGTCCAATGCGGACAGATGAGCGCTGGCAAGATCGGTGACATGAATATAGTCACGGATGCCGGTGCCATCCGGTGTCGGGAAGTCGGTACCGAATACCTGAAGCTGTTCGCGCTTGCCGATAGCTACTTCTGCGGCAACTTTAACCAACAGGGTTGCGTTTTTGGTTGACTGGCCAATTCTGCCGTCCGGGTCAGAGCCTGCCACATTGAAGTAGCGCAATATCACATGGCTCATGTCGGTAGCAAAACTCAAGTCGCTTAGCATCGCTTCGGACATGAGTTTGGACATGCCATAGGGATTGATCGGAGATGTTGCTGTAGTCTCGCTGCAGCCCTCGTCACTGTTCTCTGGAATGCCGTAGGTCGCGGCAGTTGAAGAGAAAATGAAATTCTTGATGCTGTTGTCTTGACAGGCTTGCAACAGATTACGCGTACTGCAGGTATTGTTTGCATAATACTTGAGCGGATTTTCGACACTTTCGGGCACGATGGTGTGCGCCGCAAAATGCATGACCGTGTCAATACCCTTGTCTTTCATCAATTGGCTGACGAAATCAATGTCGCCAGTTTTGCCTACGACCAGTTCACCATGCAGTACGGCTTCTGCATTGCCAGTGGACAGGTCATCGAGAACAACAATTGTTTCACCACGTTCGCCAAGCAATTTGACAACATGGCTGCCGATATAGCCCGCGCCACCAGTTACCAGTATGGGTTTGTTGCTCATATGATTCTGCTTCTATAGTCCTGTTGATGCTTGAATTAATTGTTCTGTTTCAGTTTCTCACCGGGGAGATTCTTGTTCAGCTCGATCATCTCCTTGCTCTTTCGCATACGGATATTGATGAGCTCGACGATAACTGAAAAGGCCATCGCAAAATAAATATAGCCTTTAGGTACATGAACATCGAATCCCTCGACTACGAGCGTCAACCCCACCATGATCAGAAAGGACAGGGCGAGGATCTTGATCGTCGGATTTCGGTCAACGTATTCTCCAATAGCTTTGGAAGCTAACAGCATTACCAGGACCGCCAATACAATCGCAATGACCATAACCGGCAATTCATCGACCAAACCCACGGCTGTGATGACCGAGTCGAACGAAAACACGATGTCTAATAGCGCGATTTGTACCAAAACCCCAGCAAAGGTGGCTGCCGGCCCGGATTGTGTGGTTTCGTCGTGCATTTCGAGACTGGAATGAATCTCCCGAGTTGATTTGGTCAACAGAAATAGCCCTCCACCGATCAGGATGATGTCGCGTCCAGAGATTTCCTCGCCAAAGATCGTAAACCAGGGTTCGACGAGGCCCATGACCCAGGCGATCGAGAACAACAGGCCGAGGCGTGCCAGCATGGCAAGCCACAGGCCAAGCTGGCGCGCGCGGTCGCGTTGCTCTTCGGGCAGTTTGCCGACGAGAATCGAAATAAAAATGATGTTGTCAATCCCGAGCACAATTTCAAGGGCGGTCAAGGTTGCCAAGGCAACCCAGGCTTCGGGGCTTGCAATCCACTCAAACATGTCGATGTGGCTTCCGTGGTTGAATCGCTGAACGTGATAGTGAATTCGGCGTTTGCAGCTTGGATGTCAGGAGGATAATGAACTGTCGTTCGAAGTTAACGAGTGTAACATTGCGCATCGTATGAATTAATGATGGGAGCTAAGGTATTGGAAAACTGGGTACAGTCGGTCGCAGGAGGTGCGGTGCTGTTGTCAGTGAATCAACGGTTGGCACGACACTTCAACAGTCGTTATCAATCCATTCAATCGGCGGGTGATGCGCTTTGGTGGGAGACACCGTCGATACTACCGATACGTGCCTGGTTACATCAGATGCATGATGAAGCGCTGGCCCAAGGTGTTTCGTCGCGAGTGCGCTTGCCTGAGCTGCTGCGGCATCGGCATTGGCGCCGAGCAATCGATGCTGATAAGCGGGTGCAGCTGCTCGATACAGCCGCTGCCGCTGTGGCTGCCGAACAAGCATGGCAGTTGTCAAATGCCTGGCATTGCGTAAATGATGAGAGCCAGTATTTGTCAGATGATCAATTTGCCTGGCAACGTTGGCGTCGCCATTATATTGATATGTGTAATGAGCAATCTCTGCTGGATGATTCCATGCTTGCCGATCATCTGGTCGAATTGATCAGGGCAGGGCATCTCGGTGACTGCCTACCTTCCAGAATTTGTCTGGCGGGTTTTCTCCGCGTCACTCCGCAACAGCAGACATTTTTTGACACGCTGCGTGCTGCGGGTGTGCGAATTGAATCCCTACCCATGTCTTCCCCGGTAGTCCCTGACACTCGCCGGTACGTCGATGACTCGGACGAACTATTCGGTATTGCCCGCGCCGTCAAGGTACGGCTTGGTGACGACATGGGGCAGTCGCTAGGTGTTGTGATACCAGAACTTGCGAAGCTTCGTAGTGAAGTGACGCGTGCCTTTGATGCTGTTTTTTTCCCGGGTTTGTCGCCACGGGAAATCGCATTGACAGGTAGGCCTTATGACATATCCCTCGGCACTCCGCTCAATGATCAATCAGTGGTCAGAACAGCTTTGATGTTGATTACGCTCCTTATTGATGAGTTACCGGCACGCGATATGTCTGCCTTGTTGGTGAGTCCCTATCTTGTTGGCGCTACGGCGGAAGCCAGCGCGCGTGAAAAGCTCGATCGCAAACTGCGCGAACAACGCGTCCGGCGTATTGGTGCCGATGATCTGCTGGCGCAACTGTCCGGCGGATCGAAACTGGCGGCTGCGTTGCGTGATGTCTTGAAAAAACGTCGCATGAAGCGAACATCACCGACAGAATGGGCTCGACGATTCAGCCGATGGTTGCATGGACTGGGGTGGCCGGGCAGCGCTTATGGCAGCGAAGAACATCAGGCGATCATGGCATTCAATGAGTGCCTGGATGAGTTGCAGATGATCGATGAAGGGCAAGTCTTGTCGGCATCACAGGTGCTGGGTGAATTACGAGATCTGTCGCGTAACCGGGTTTTTCAGGCAGAGACACCACCCGGTGTGCCGATTCAGATCATGGGGCGCCTTGAAAGTCATGGCATTCAATTCGATGCATTGTGGATAGCAGGGCTTGATGCAGATCAATGGCCACCCTCTGCCAACCCGACGCCGTTTCTGTCTATTGCTGCACAAAAGGCTTGTGGCATCCCGGAGGCCAGTGCAACAACCAGGCTTGCCTTGGCTGAAGATGAGTTTCGTTTGTGGTGTTCCAGCGCGACAAACGTAATGATCAGCTGCGCCTCGCAAAGAGAGGGTAAGGAGTTGGTGTCGGCGTCGTTGCCCGGTATTGGACTTATCAACAGTGATCATGCTGAGGAGCCACTTGCTAACTTTGATGATATGAATCTTGTCGATCTCATTCGACAATCGGCGCAGCTAACTCGTGTTGAAGATTTCTTTGGCCCGCCCTTGCCACGCGGTTCCAAGGCGCGTGGAGGCGCCAGCCTGTTTCAGGATCAGGCCAAGTGCCCTTTTCGAGCCTTCGCTCGACATCGACTGGCTATTCGGCCGCTCGAAGAAGCAGGACTCGGTCTCGATCCTCGTCAGCATGGCAATTTGTTGCACAAGGCCATGGAAGTTTTTTGGGCCGATGTACGTAGTCAGGAGCGTCTGTTTGCCATGGATGAGACTGAGTGCGATGAAGCGGTTGTAAGCGCCATTGATGAGGCGATCGCTGAAGAAAAGATTAGTAGCTCGATGGCTGCCTTGGAAAGGCCCAGGCTCAAGCGTCTGATTTTGGAATGGCTGACTCTCTCTGAATCGAAGCGTGAGCCCTTTACGGTTCTTGAAACCGAAGTAGCAATGGAAATTGAACATGGTGGCGTGAAGATGAATGTCACGCTCGATCGTATCGATGAAATTGAGGGTTCACGTGTTGTCATCGATTATAAAACCGGCGCTGGCAACACCGCGCTACCGTGGGGTGATGAGCGTATAGAGAACCCGCAGTTGCCTCTGTATGTATTGACCGATGACAGTATTCGCGGCGCCAGTTTCGCACAAGTGGTACGTCACAACCATGCGTTCAAGGGAATCGCAGAGGATGACAGTAAGTTACCGAAGGTGTCGGTGAGTGTCAGGGGTAGCGAAATCAATGACTGGGCAGCTTGGCGTAATCATTGGCAGAACGCATTGGATATCGTTGCCAAAGAAGTTCGCGATGGGCTGGCGACTGTTCAACCGATGAAGAACGCCTGCGACTACTGTGATTTGAAGCCCTTGTGCAGAATAGATGTGGATGCGGAAGATCCTGTCAACGAAGACTCACATGCACAGGAATCTGTGACATGAGTGCACCAATCGATGCAGCGATTCGTGAGCAGGCGTTGGACCCAATGCGCTCTTTCATCGTTCAGGCACCGGCAGGTTCTGGCAAAACAGAGTTATTGACGCGACGAATTCTGACTTTGCTGATCACGGTAGATGAGCCGGAAGAAATTCTAGCCATCACGTTTACTCGCAAAGCGGCGAGTGAAATGCGCCAACGTGTCGTGGATTCATTGATCAAGGCGGTTCAAGGTGAGGAGCCTGAAAATGACTACGAAAAGGAAGGGCTTGATCTTGCTTTGAGGGTGCTCGAACGAGACAGCGCGCGTGATTGGCAACTGATTCGCAATCCACAACGACTGAATTTGCGCACGATTGATTCATTGTCGTCGCAACTTGCCTATCGGATGCCAGTCGTTTCGGCACTGGGTGCGCCGACCGGTTTGATGGAGGATGCTCGTGGCTTGTATCAGGACGTTGCTGAGCGTTTCATTGAAAATAATCTTGATGAACTGAAAGACGTGCTTTTGCATCTGGGTAATCGTCTTGAGCTTGCCCGTCAGTTGCTGGCGGACCTCTTGGGAAATCGAGATCAATGGATGCGCCATCTTGCTCCCTATATGTTTGCACCGGACCGCATGCGCGAAGCATTGGAAAGCATGTTGGGAGAATTGATTGAGTCACGACTGAGCTTGCTTTATTCCCACTTGCCTATTCAGCTCAATACATTGCCCGCACGTCTGCGTATGGCTGCCGATCTGTTGCTTGTCATGCATGAGGGTGATGTCAGTGAGCTGAAGGAAGAACATCAACTGTGGCGTGATATGCGGGAATTGCCAAGACCTGATGTTGATGATCTGCCCTTGTGGCAGAGCATCGGTGAAGCGCTGTTGACGACATCAAAGACCTGGCGAAAGACGGTGACCAAGGCCAATGGTTTTCCGGCTAAATCCGATGCCAAGAAACTTGGGGTTGAGGCGGCGGAACTGGATCAACACAAGAAGGCCATGCTCGAGCTGCTTAGCGCCGTGGGCGAACATCCCGAATTTCATGAAGCACTTGTTGAGGTGCGTAATCTCCCTGATCCCCGGTACAAGCCGGAACAATGGGATTTGCTTCGTGCATTGACCGGGCATTTACCCGCACTTCTTGCCGAGTTACAACTAATGTTTGCTGAACGACGAGTGGTGGATTTTACAGAGATAGGTGCCCGAGCCATACGCGCGCTCGGCTCTGAAGAGTCGCCAACGGATCTTGCTTTGGCGATGGACTTGTCGTTAAAACATATTTTGATTGATGAATTTCAGGATACGTCGCAATCCCAGTTCGAATTGTTTCGCAAGCTGGTTGCGGAATGGTCGCCCGATGAGGGACGGACCTTTTTTGCTGTGGGTGATCCGATGCAGTCCATCTATCGGTTCCGAGATGCGGATGTAGCGGTATTTTTTCATGCTCAGCAAAACGGTGTTGGGCCTGTCCAACTTGAATCACTCGTTTTGTCTGTAAATTTTCGGGCAGCGCCGGATGTTGTGTCCTGGATCAATACTACTTTCGCCGGTGTCTTTCCTGAACACTGGAACAGTGAATCAGGTGCAGTTCCGTATTCACCATCGAATGCACATCTGAATGGTTCAGGCAGCGTTACTTTACATCCTATGTGTAATGCAGCTCGGGAGGATGAAGCTAACCTCGTAGCAGATATAGCGGCCCGAGCCATTGCCAAAGATAGCGAACATCGAGTGGCGATTCTGGTTCGTTCAAAGTCGCACGCTGTGGAGATTTTCAAATCTCTGCAAGCTCGATCGTTGCAGTATCAGTCGATTGATATGGATCTTGTTGGCGAGAAGTTGGTTGTTCGTGATCTGATGTCTCTGGTGCTGGCACTACGCTATCCGCATGATCGTCTGCATTGGTTGTCATTACTACGCGCGCCCGGAACCGGGTTGACCTTGAACGACATGGCGGTATTGATGCATGAACTCGAACGTGATGTGTCAGTGATCGAAGCGCTGCGTGACGAGGAGCGTGTCAGGCAGATGAGTGAGGATGGGCAGCGTCGAGTTGCTCGATTTCTTTCGGTCATGGAGCCTGCGGTAAAACGCTCTTCACGTGCGGCGTTGATGCCGTGGGTCGAATCAAGCTGGCTAAAGCTGGGTGGGCCTGTAGCGTGTCAGGATGCGATCGATGTTGAGGCGGCTGAACGTTGCCTTGCGATGTTGCGCGTACTGGAGGCTGATGGACGTTTGTGGGAGCAGAGCCAACTCAAGTCTGCGATGGCCAATCTCTTTGCCAACCCTGCTGACGAGGCTGGCTGCCAAATCCAGATCATGACCTTGCACAAGGCGAAAGGACTTGAGTTTGATACGGTGATCCTGCCGGCTCTCGATCGTCAGCCACGAGCTGATGGGACGCGACTGTTGAACTGGTTTGAAAGTACGGTCGGAGGAGCTCCGCGCCTGCTGCTGGCGCCATTCGAAGAGTACGGCTTGCCCTCGAACCGTCGTGGCCGACTGAACCGCCTGGTACGAGACGCCCGCGCCCGCGCCGACGACCAAGAAAAGCTCCGACTCCTCTACGTCGCCTGCACCCGCGCGAAATCCCGACTGCACCTGATAACCCCCGCAAAAACCCGCACTAACGGTGAATTAAGGACACCCACAAAGGCCTCGCTACTGCACCCAATCTGGCATCTGGCCGAACCTCTGTGTGCCGAAGTACTGGACACCCACATTTCGGACAATGAACCCGAGACAGAGGATCTCTTTCTGGACATCCACAATTCTGACGATCCTTCAGTCCCGCCGCCTGAACTAATGCGCCTGTCAGCCGATTGGCAAATGCCCGAGCCAGCTGCGTTTAAGTGGCCTGAGACGCAAAAACCAATGCTCGCAGAACCCACGCCAATCGAATTTTTATGGGCAGGTAGCACTGCACGCGATGTTGGCACCGTGTTGCATCTTCAATTACAACGGCTTGCGTCTGGGACACCCACAAACGCGGGTAATTTCGTATCGGGGGAGTTGGAACCCATCGTTGAGCGCCAGCTCCGAAATTTGGGTGTCCCAAATGCCGAGCTGGTAGCCACACGAGAAAAGGTACTGCTAGGCCTTGAAAATACTCATGCTGATGCGCGAGGCCGCTGGATATTGGACACCCACAAAGAGTCCAGATCCGAATGGGCGATCACTGCTCCCACAGATGTGGGTGTCCAAAAGGTAGTAATCGACCGGACGTTTGTTGATGAGGAGGGGGTCCGGTGGATTATTGATTTCAAGACGGGTGATCACCGGGGGGGGCAGGTCGAGGCCTTTCTGGATCAGGAGCAGGAGCGATATCGGGATCAGCTGGAGCGCTATGCTGATATCATTCGCCGTATTGATGACCGTCCAGTGCGCGTTGGCTTATACTTTCCCTTGCTGAAGGGCTGGCGAGAATGGACGCCTTTGACGAAGGAAGACTCCTAGTTGGAAGCAGATTTCTGGCATGAGAAGTGGGAAGCCGACAGTATCGGCTTTCATCAGGCGCGCCCGAACAAACACCTGCAGCAGTGGTGGCCGGAAGCGGAGATCGCGCAGAATTCGGAGGTGTTCGTACCTCTGTGTGGCAAGTCGCTCGACATGTTGTGGTTGCACGAGCAAGGCTACAAGGTCACCGGCATTGAACTCAGCCAAAAAGCGATCGAGAGCTTTTTCGAAGAAAACGATCTCTCGTTCGAGCGCCATACTGACGGCCCTTTCGAAGTATTCTCAGGTACTGGCAAGGCAGAAGGAATCAAGCTTCTGGCGGGCGACTTTTTCGCGCTCACGGCCGATCACTGCTGCGATGTATCCGCTGTCTACGATCGCGCCTCACTAATCGCCATGAACGATGATCTAAGGCCACAATATGCGCAGCAGCTCGCTGCAATATTGCCCGCTGGCAGCATTAGCCTGCTGCTCGTCATAGACTATGACACATCGAAGATGCAGGGCCCGCCGTTCCCGGTTCCTGCTCCTATGGTCACAAAACTTTTCACCAAGAACTTCGACATACAAGAGCTTGCACATTACAGTGGGCCGGAATACGTCGGAAATCTTAGTAAAAGAGGTTTGGATTCGCTTGAAGAGCGGGTCTTCCGACTCCACCGTTTGTAATGAACATCGCTTGGAATCAATAACATGCCCAAACCCTTGCAACGAGTCATCGGGTTTTTCATCATTCTCGCGACGGTTGGTTTACTGTCCTGCCAGGCGTTCCTGGGCTGATCATGGCCGCTGTTACGCGTTACGACCCGGAAGCGAAAAAGCCAGTCATGTGGCGGGGATTGCTGTTGTATTTCCTGCCGTTGCCTTTATTGCCGGCAATTTTCATTGCACTTAGTGGCGGTGAAGCAGTTGTCGCGCTTGCGCGCGTATTTGCCTTTGCCGCCGCCATGACCGCCGCCACTCTCATCAGAAAAGGCATTCGCCTCGATAACGAAACGAAGCGCCGAAATTTGAGGCGCCGCGCCAGCACGGTGCGGTATCGCGTTATCGGTGCGACAATCCTTGCGATCGGCATGTTCGTGCTTGCCTGGATAGGCATACCCGAAAAGCACGGCCTGTTTGACAGTATTCTCTTTGGCTGTGCGGTGCTACTCGGAAGTTATCTTTATTATGACTTCGATTCTGCCCATAAAAGCCCGGACATTGCCGCCGTCGGAATTACCACTGAAGAGTTGGTTGATCTTCTCGACGAAGCTGAAGAACGTATCGAGGGCATTGAAAAAGCCAGCCGTGATATCAATAACAGAGAGTTTAAGGATCGACTCCGCCGTATCGTCAAAGAGGCACGGGACATACTGACGACTATCGAGGAGGACCCGGTGGATGCTCGCCGTGCGCGTAAATTCCTCAAGGTGTACCTCGACGGCGCACAGCAAGTCACCGAAGGCTATGCGAGAACACACAAGGATGGCGGGTCACATGAATTGGAAGATAACTTCCGACGAGTATTGACAACGATCGAAACTGTCATAGCTGAACAACAAGCGAAGCTTCGAGAGAACAATCTGTCTGATCTCGACGTCAATATCGAAGTTTTGCAGCTGCAACTGGAAAAAGAAGGCGTGACATAAGCATGCCCTTTTCAATAGATTACTCAAGGAGACCCGAATGAGCGAAACAACTACTAAAGTCGCGAACGATGTGGAATTGTTGGCTGGCACTGAATTGTTACCTGATCTCAAACACGACTTGGTGCCTTACGAAAAAGTTGATCCGTCCGAAAAGGCTCGGGTTGACAAGCTTATGGAAGAGATCAATCTAAGTGACAGTAACTCGATCATCTTCTTTGGTAGCAAGGCGCAGCAAGAATTAACGACCATCTCGGACAATATGCTCGAAGGCGTTCGTAACAAGGACCTTGGAGCAGCGGGTAGCTCATTGAACAACATGGTCACAGCCTTACGAGGTTTCGAAGTCGAAGATTTTGACCCTAACAAGCGTCCCGGCTTTATCGCTCGTCTGTTCAGAAAACTGTTCGGTGGCATCACGCCAGTTGCCAAGTTCATACAACAATACGAAGGTGTGCGTCGACAGGTCGATACCATTACCGACGATCTTGAAGGACACAAGACGCAATTGTTGCGCGACATAACCAGTCTGGACAAACTCTACAGCGCGAATCTCGACTACTTTCACAATCTTGAGACCTATATTCTTGCCGGAGAACAGAAGCTCAAGTACATCGATGATGAGATGATTCCGGCAGCGGAGAAAGAAGCGGAAACTACCGATGAAGTTCTACATGCCCAGGAGCTACGCGATATGCGAGCCGGTCGTGATGACCTTGAACGGCGTGTTCATGATCTCAAGCTCACCCGTCAGGTAGCCATGCAGGGTTTGCCAAGTATTCGTCTTATTCAGGAAAACGACAAAGGCCTTGTCAACAAGATCAATTCCACGCTCGTCAATACGGTGCCCTTGTGGCGTCAGCAATTGGCGCAAGCTGTCACCATCTTTCGTTCCGCGGAAGCTGCTAAAAGTGTCAAGGCGGCAAGCGACTTGACCAATGAATTGCTCGAGAAAAACGCTGAAAACCTCCGTTCCGCTAATCGAACCGTACGAGAAGAACTCGAACGTGGCGTATTTGACGTCAATGCCGTGCGCCGAGCCAATGAAAATCTGATCGCGACGGTTGAAGAGAGTCTACAGATTGCCGATGAAGGCAAGCGTCGCCGTGTTGAAGCCGAGCAGCAACTTGAAACCATGGAAGCGGAATTGAAAGAAACTCTTAAAGCGGCCTCTGCACGCGCTGGCCAGTCGTCAACGGCAGGAGTTTAAGTCAATGGGTCTTTTTAGTCGTCTGTTTCATGAGTTTATCGATGTCATCGAGTGGACTGATGACACCAGTAACACGATGGTTTATCGCTTCGAGCGTTACGGCAACGAGATCAAGTACGGTGCCAAGCTGATCGTTCGCGAGTCTCAGTTCGCAGTCTTTGTTAACGAGGGTGAAGTCGCTGATGTACTGGGCCCGGGTACCTATGAGCTGGAAACGAAAAACCTGCCGATCCTGACTACATTGCAGAATTGGCATCACGGTTTTCAAAGCCCGTTCAAGGCAGAAGTGTATTTCTGCAATGCACGACGCTTCACCGATCTGAAGTGGGGTACCAAGCACCCATTGATGCTACGCGACAGTGAGTTCGGCGGCTTGCGTATACGTGCGTTTGGTACCTATGGCGTACGCATTACAGACTCGCTTAAATTCATTCGTGAGATCGTAGGAACTGAAGGGGTCTTTACCACTGAAGAGATTAGTGGCCAATTGCGTAACCTGATTACCTCACGGTTTGCGACGATAATAGGTGGCTCGAACATACCCGTGCTGGATATGGCCGCTAATTATGATCAGCTCGGTGAGTTCCTGACGCGACGAATCGCGCCGGAATTTGGTGAATATGGCCTTGAGTTGACGCGCATTTTGGTGGAAAACATTTCTTTACCGCCTGCGGTATCGGAAGCGCTTGATAAACGAACAAGTATGGGTATGACCGGTAACCTTGATCGTTATCTTCAGTACCAGACAGGTAGCGCCATGGAAGCCGCGGCTGCCAATCCTGGTGGTGGTGCTTCCGATGGTATTGGTATGGGGGTTGGGTTAGCCATGGCGAACCGGATGAACGACAGCGTTGGATATGGTAATAGCTCTCCACCACCGTTACCAACGGGGGCGACCACATTCCATATCGCGGTCAATGGAGAGGCGAAGGGGCCATTCACCATTGATGCCTTGCGTCAACAAGTCGGAACGGGTGCATTGACGAGTGACACTCTGGTTTGGTCAGCCGATATGAGTAGTTGGACTCCAGCAAAGGACGTCGATGCATTGCAGACGGTATTGTCGTCGTCGGCTAAAGCTCCACCGCCGATCCCTGCGGGCTGAAACCGTGATCAGTAAAGCAAGTATTAGCGGCGAATGTGCGCCGCAATTTGGGCAAGACGACGAATACACGTGAGCAATCGTTGGGATTCTTTGGATGCCGAGGCTTCTCTGGATGCATCGGCGTCCGGTATACAGAGGCGTTTGCAAGATCGATTGCGGCAAGGAATCGAAAAGGCTCAGTTTGAATCTCCGGCAACGGAAGACTATCAATGGTCGGGTGAATCTTCAACTCGCGAGATTGGTGAAGCAACCACCCGGGCTTTAACAGAGAAGCGTTTTCCGTGCGCGCAGTGTGGGGCGATACTGAACTATGCGGTTGGCACACGCTCGCTGGAATGCGAATACTGTGGGCACGCCAACCAGATAGCACATAGCAAGGAACGTATTGAAGAGCTGGATCTGCACGCCGCGTTAAGGCAATTACAAACCTCCAACGCCGTGTCGCCAGAGAGTCAGGTTATCAATTGTCCAAATTGCGCAGCGCAATTTGCGCTTGATGCTCATATTCATTCTGGTGAGTGTCCGTTTTGCAGTACCCATGTTGTTACGGGCACCAGCGTTGCCAAACCGATCAAACCAAAAGGATTGCTGCCGTTTTCAATCACATCCGATGAAGCGAGGGACTCCTATCAGCGCTGGTTGAACAAGCGTTGGTTTGCACCCAGTGCATTAAAGAAATATGCCCGTGGCGATACGACGCTCAATGGCGTATACATTCCCTTCTGGACTTACGATAGCGATACCGCTACAGCCTATCGCGGGCAGCGTGGTGATATTTATTATGTTACGCAGCGCTATACCACCACGATCAATGGCAAGAGGGTTACACGCACCCGACAGGTGCCGAAGATTCGCTGGCGACGGGTGAGTGGTCGTACAAGTCGACACTTTGATGATGTGCTGGTTGGGGCTACTCGGACATTGCCACGTAAAATTACCGACTGGCTCGCCCCGTGGGACCTACAGAATCTTGAGCCTTATACTGAAGAGTTTCTTGCAGGTTTTTCAAGTGAGGTGTATCAGGTCGATCTGGACGAAGGGTTTAACGTCGCTCAGAGCACCATGGACACGATTATCAAAAAAGATGTTCGTCATGCGATCGGTGGCGACAAGCAACGAATCACATCACTGAGAACCCAACATAGCGATACGACGTTCAAGCACGTTTTGTTACCGCTCTGGACGGCGGGTTTTCAGTTTCGTGACAAGACCTACCGATTCGTTGTCAATGGACGTACAGGCAAGGTGCGTGGTGAACGGCCGTACAGTATTGTCAAAATAGGGTTGGCGGCCGTTGCAGGATTGATTGGTCTTGCTGGTGTTTTGTTTGTTGCCAGTGAATATCAGCACGGGGCAGCTTACTCGCAATCTGGTTTCGCTGACGGTATTCGTGAACGCATCAATATCGACTGGCGTCGCGAAGTGAGTCCGTCACGGTGGCCAGACATACCACTTGATGGTAGCCCACGGAAGCTGGACTTCCCGAGCTTGCCACCGGAATTGCAGTTCTAGTGCCGCATAGTTTACGTATGGTTAAAGAAGCGTTCAATGTGAGATAAAGCGTTCAAAGTAATTTTCGGAAATACACTCGGTTGAAGCCGTCTTCGCGTTTACGTTCGGTTTCGACATAGCCAAGTTTGGTGTAAATAGCGATGTTCTCGGTCATGACTTCATTGGTATAAAGCTCGACAGCATTGATTCCAGCGTCATGAGCGCATTGCTCGACAAATTCAATAAGCGCTTTGCCAATTCCCTTTCCAGATGATTCTGGGATGACTGCAATATTTTCCAGGTGTATGTGATCTGATTTTTTATAAAAAACTACAAACCCCGAAAGTAGCGATCCAGAAGTCGCGACGTAAATCTGCTCGAGAGCTATTTGGCGGGCAAAGTCCGCAACCATTGGGGCAGGGTGACGGTCCATTCTAGCCAGGTACTTTGTATAAGCCAGTCGCGCACATGTTTTGATATTATGCAAATCATCTGCTGTCGCGAGACGAATACATAGCGTCTTGTTATCCATCAAGACAGCATATCGAATTTTGCC
>CAYUZB010000035.1:25709-28755 GCA_964449565.1 uncultured Granulosicoccaceae bacterium
GTGATTTCAAGCGGTAAACTCGAAAGCCGCAGCCATCAATTCTTGGGTGTAGGTTTCTTGAGGTGCCTCAAGAATTTGCTTGGCATTTCCGTATTCGACAATCTTGCCTTGCTGCATGACCATTATCTCGTCGCTCAGAGCGCGAATGACTTTCAGGTCGTGACTGATGAATAGATAAGCAAGCTGGTGGCGTTGTTGCAAGTCGAGTAATAAATCAACAATCTGCGATTGCACTGACATATCCAGAGCCGACGTTGGTTCATCGAGTATCACCAGTTCGGGTTTTAACACCATGGCGCGTGCGATGGCTATGCGTTGTCGTTGTCCACCCGAAAATTCATGTGGGAACCGGTTCAGAATATCTGTCGGTAGGTCTACTTCTATAAGGGATTGTGTAACCAGTGCTTCGCGTTCAGCAGCAGACAATTCCGGTTGGTGGACCTTCAAGCCTTCTTCGATGATGTTGAGAACCGTCATGCGAGGGCTCAGACTGCCAAACGGATCCTGAAACACGATCTGCATATGTTTTCGCAGGCTTCGAAGTTCTGAAGCCTTGCGTTGATGAATGGGCTTGCCCTGAAAGAATATTTCCCCTTCACTGGGAATCAGTTTGAGAAGAGCCAGGCCTAGCGTTGTTTTGCCTGAACCTGATTCGCCGACGACGCCGACCGTACGGCCGGCCTTGACGGATAAACTGATGCCATCGCAAGCATGTACATAACTCTTGACGCGCCCGAACAAGCCGCCCTTGATCGGAAAACGTACGTGAATGTCTCGCGCTTCGATAACTGTTGGTGGTTCATCGACATCACGTGGCGATAGTTCACCGGGTTCAGCGCTCAAGAGGTGGCGTGTGTATTCATGCTGCGGGTTGCTGAACAGTGATGCAGCATCATTGTGTTCAACCACCTCGCCACCGTTCATGACATGTATATGATCTGCCATCTTACGTACGATGCCAAGATCATGGGTGATCAAAAGCAGTGCCATGCCTAAACGTGATTGCAGATTCTGCAGCAGTGCCAGAATCTGTGCCTGAATGGTCACATCAAGAGCGGTAGTCGGTTCATCCGCAATCAATAGATCTGGCTCGTTTGCCAATGCCATGGCAATCATCACACGTTGACGTTGTCCGCCAGAGAGTTCGTGCGGGTAGGCGTTCAAGCGTGACTCAGCGTTACGTATACCCACAAGATCGAGCAATTCAAGAATACGATCCTTTGCAGCCTTACCTTGTAGAGTCGTGTGAAGTCTCAGTGACTCGGCCAGTTGCTTCTCGATAGTGTGTAGTGGATTCAAGGATGTCATTGGCTCCTGGAAAATCACACTGATGTCATTACCCCGTACTGCACGCATGATCGACGGTCCGGCACCGACGAGTTCCTGTCCCTCGTATTGAATACTGCCGCAAGGGTGATGTGCGAACGGGTAGGGCAGAAGCTGCATGATAGAAAGCGCCGTGACGGATTTGCCCGAACCACTTTCGCCAACCAGTGCGACTGTCTCACCGCGTTTGATTGACAAGGAAACATGCTTGACCGCCTTTACTTCTCGTTCGCCGTGACCAAAGGAAACGCAAAGGTCTTTAACTTCCAGTAGGCGGTCGCCAGACTCGTTGGGAGGCGTTTGGCTTTGCAAGCCGCCTGGCAAGCCGCTTGGCGAGCCGCTTGGCAGGCTGCCTGTGCTCGTATCAGAACTCATTCTGCAGCTGCACTGAAAGTTTTGCGAGGATCGAGAGCGTCACGTATCGCTTCGCCGATAAATACCAGCAGGCTCAACATCAGCGCCAGTACGATGAACGCTGTCAGGCCAAGCCAGGGAGCGTGCAGATTGTCTCGGCCTTGCTTGAGCATCTCGCCCAATGATGCTGATCCTGGCGGCAGGCCAAGTCCAAGAAAATCCAGCCCAGTCAAGGTTGTTACAGAACCACTGAGAATGAACGGTAGGAAGGTCACTGTTGCAACCATCGCATTGGGTAGAGTGTGGCGTACCATGATCGCGGTATCGCGCACACCGAGCGCTTTCGCAGCTCTGACATACTCAAAGTTACGTGCACGGAGAAACTCTGCCCGCACCACTCCTACCAAGGCAGTCCAGCTGAACAAAGTCATGAGGATAAGCAAGGAGAAGAATCCAGGTTCGATGACGCTTGCCATGATAATCAACAGAAACAGTACGGGGAGTCCTTGCCAGATTTCTATAAAACGTTGTGCTATCAAATCGAGCAGGCCACCAAAATACCCTTGTACCGCCCCTGCAGCCACACCAATTACCGTGCTCAGTAGTGTCAACACCAGTCCAAACAGTACTGATATACGAAAACCATAAATAACCCTGGCCAACACATCACGACCTTGATCATCAGTGCCGAGCCAGTGTCGAGCTGACGGTGCACTCGGCGGTGAAGTGCTCATGTTGAAGTCTATGGATTGGTGAGAAAACGGTATCAAAGGCCAGATAATCTTGCCTTTCTCTTTGATTAGATCGGTCAGATAGGGATCGCTATAGTCAGCATCGAATTCAAGATCACCACCAAACGTTGTCTCAGAATACGTTTTGAATACAGGAAAGTACCAACTGCCATCGTATTGCACGGCGATGGGTTGATCATTGGCGATCAATTCGCTACCGAGAGATAGTACAAATAGAATACTGAATATCCAGAATGCCCAGAAGCCGCGTCGATTGGCCTTGAAGTTGGCCAGTCTTCTTTGATTAAGCTCGGACAGTTGCATCAGAAATCCCGGCTGTCAAAGTCTATACGCGGATCAATCACGTGATACATCACATCGCCAATCAATTGCAGGAACAGGCCGATCAACGTGAAGATATATAAGGTGCCAAACATCACCGGGTAGTCGCGATTGATCACAGCCTCCCAACCAAGCAGGCCGAGCCCATCCAGTGAAAAGATCACCTCTATCAGCACCGAGCCGGTAAACAGTACACCGATGAAAGCGCTTGGAAAGCCTGCGATGATGATCAGCATCGCATTACGAAAGACATGACCATACAAGACTTGTCTTTCAGTCAATCCTTTAGCGCG
>CAYUZB010000035.1:28855-31445 GCA_964449565.1 uncultured Granulosicoccaceae bacterium
ATTGCATAGCCCAGTACGATGGCGCCGCTACTCCAGACGTCAAACGATGACCCATCCTTGACGGCCTTGCGAATGCCCAGAGGGATAGAGATGGCATAGACAAACAACATGGTCCATAGCCCGAGACTGATCGACACGGGTAGTTTGTCGATAAATAGATCTATAACTTTTTCATCGCGAAAATAACTGGTGCCAAAATCAAACCTGGCATAGTCCCACAACATATTGAAAAAACGAATATGTACCGGCTTGTCGAAGCCGAACTGCTTTTCGATATCGGCGATGATGGAGGGGTCAAGCCCTTGTGCGCCGCGGTAACGACTGTCGCCGCCTGATTGCGCAGTGCCGGCTCCCTGAACATCACCAGCTTGCCCTGCGAAGGCGGCGGTCGCATCAGTTGCGTTGCCGCGAAGTTCGGCAAGAACCTGCTCGACGGGCCCACCAGGCGCAAATTGGACAACCGTAAAGTTGATCACCATGATGCCCAGCAACGTTGGCACGATCAACAACAGTCGTCGAAGAATATAAGCGAGCATGCAGCAGGGACCCTTGTGGGTCAGTCAGCGATTTGAGAGCTTGCAGGCAATTTGTCAGCGTTCCAGATCAAGCTTGCTGTCAAGTTCCTTGTCTATCCACCAACCGGTAGGAAAGCCGGAGCCTCCAAAACTTACATATCTGGGTAAGGAATCGGGCGTGCCAAAGCGGTTCCAGTGAGCGGTACGGTGCTGGCTATTGTAGAACTGCGGTATTGTGTAATTGTTCCACAGTAAAACCCGATCGAGTGCACGGCTTGTAGTCTGCAAGCTTTCGAGGGATTTTGCATTGACGATATCCTCGATCAAGGCATCAACCACTGGATTTTTGATTCCCGCATAGTTTGCTGCACCGCGTTCATCGGCAGCGACACTGCCAAAGTAGGAACGTAATTCAGGGCCCGGCGGTGGGAAGAAATTAAGAAATACGGTGATGAGATCAAAATCGAAGTCATCAAGTCTGACCTGATATTGCGCGCTATCGACAACTCGCATGGATGCGTCGACGCCAGCTTTCTTAAGATTCTGAACAAAAGGGGCGGCAACTCGCTGGCCGTCAGGTTGTGCCAGCAGGTACTCGACTTTCATCTGCTTGCCGTCTTTCATGAGTTTGCCGCTCTCCAGTTTCCAACCCGCCTTATTGAACAGAGCAAGTGCTTCACGCAACTGTTTACGGTTACGGCCGCTGCCGTCGGTAACTGGGCCAACATAGCGTTCAGTGAACACTTCCGCCGGCAGCTGATCACGGTAAGGTTCGAGAATGGCAATTTCTTCGGCGGTTGGTGGGCCGTTTACGCCGTAATCAGAGTTCGGGAAATAGCTATTGATACGATCATACTGATTATAAAGAATGGTGCGCTTGATCGTTTCGAAGTCATAGAGCAAGTCGAAGGCCTTGCGCACATTCACATCGTCAAATGGTGCACGACGTGAATTGAAGAAATAAGCCTGAGTGCCCCGAGGTGTTGATTCAGGCGGGGTAAACAATTTGATGTCACCATTCTTGACTTCATCAGTGTTGTATGCGGTTGCCCAGCGCTTGGAGCTGTTCTCAACACGGAAATCGATATCACCTGCTTTAAATGCTTCGACCATGACTTCAAGATCACGATAGTAGTCATAACGAATGGTATCGATATTAGAGAGACCTTTGTTTACCTCAAGATCGGCAGCCCAATAATCTTTGACGCGTTCATAGGTGATTGACCGTCCGGCATCAACATCGCTGACATAGTACGAGCCGCTGGTCGGTTGCGGTGTCAGAAATGTTTTCGAGATGTCCTTGTCTTTCCAGTATTCATGCGAAAGCGGACTAATGCCTGCAACCTTTAGCAATGGCTTCATATTGTCGCGAGTGGTAAAAGTAAACTTTAACTGATGATCGCTGACGACTTCGACACCTTCGACTTCATCGTAAAATGATTTCAGGAAGGGGCGGCCGTGAGTGCGAATTGTCTGAAAGCTGAATTCAAAATCTTTTGCCGTGATAGCGGTGCCATCGTTGAATCTGGCTTCAGGGCGAAGATTGAAAATAATCCAGCTTTTATCATCCGGATACTCGACCGATTCCGCGATCAGCCCATAGACTGATGAAAGCTCATCAGCTGAGCCGATCATCAAGGTGTCTGAGGCGATACCAAGCGACCGAGGTATATTGCCTTTGAGAATGTAGCTGTTGAGACTATCGAAGGTGCCAAAAGCCCCCAGAACAATAGAGCCGCCTTTTGGCGCATCAGGATTCACATAGGGCCAGTGCTCGATGCCATCCTTGTACAGCGGCTCGCCGAACTCAGCCATGGACCAACTTGTGGTAGTTTCCGCCTCGGCAGGCATGGTTGCGACAGCCATTGTGGCAGCGAGAAGCATGGATCTAAACACCATCGGGAAATCACCTCAGGTTTTGGGTAAAATCAGATTTTAGCAGCCCGATTCCATGCAGGAACCATGCTCACGAAGTTTCAGACCGAGCATCGAGTTGAAGGTTTCAAGGGGCCCGCGAATCGGGAACCTTTGCCCCCTGCGGCCATCGGATTCTGCCAGAACGCCTAAGCTATCAA
>CAYUZB010000036.1:0-27108 GCA_964449565.1 uncultured Granulosicoccaceae bacterium
ATACATCGATGATATGTCCCATTGCCCGAATTGGTTCACGTTCCGCGACGAAAATTCCTAGCTCGTAGCGAACGCTGCTGTTACCAAGATGCGCAACCCGAAGACCACAATCGAGCACATCAGGATATTTGACCGCAGACAGATAGCGACAACCGTTTTCCGCTGTGAAGCATCGCACATTTCCGGTGTTGGGGTTCAATCCCTTTTCAAGTTCAAGCCAACTCATGACCACATTTTCATAAACACTGTAATAAAGTGCATTATTCATGTGACCATAAAGATCATTGTCAATCCAGCGTGTCGGCATTTGCATGAACCAGGCAAAATCTGATCTGGCGTGACGTTCTTCTGCAGGCTTGTCAGTAGCACTCATGTCATAAATCTACCGGTGTACGATCCTTTTGCCACAAAACTTCACTGCCGCCATCCTGACGTGCAATAACCCGCGCCAGAACGAACAACAGATCCGATAATCGGTTCAGGTATTTCATTGAAAATGGCGGCACTTCTTCGGTTCGCTGCAAGCTGACGACATAACGCTCAGCACGTCTGCACACTGTACGCGCCAGGTGACAGTTTGCCGCGGCACTACTGCCACCAGGCAGAATAAAATCCTTGAGCGGTGGCAAGGCATCATTGAAATGATCAAGCGTTGCCTCAAGCCAGTCAATATGTGAGTCCTGAATAGCCTGATGCCCCGGGATGCATAACTCACCACCGAGATCAAACAAATGATGCTGTATCTCGTGCAACACTCGGTGGACCTTATCGGGTAGCGGCTGTGCCAGCACCATACCGATGATGGAGTTCAATTCATCCGTTGTGCCATAAGCGCTGACGCGCGCACCGTCCTTTTCAGTACGACTGCCATCACCCAGGCCCGTCGTGCCGTCATCGCCGGTACGCGTGTAAATTTTGGACAATCGATTTCCCATCCGATTTTGGCTTCCTGAGCAGGTAGTGGACTAGGCAGTATAATCGCAATGCAGGTCGCTTCGACTGCACCTCCCACGCCTCATCGAATAAGGGTAGCCAGGACATGTCCAACGATTCACCAGAAGAAACGATTTTCAGCCAGATCATTCGCAAGGAAATCCCGTCCGACATGGTCCACCAGGACGATCTGGTCACCGCTTTTCGTGATATCAGCCCGCAACGGCCCACGCACGTTTTGATTGTGCCGAACAAACTGATTCCGACCGTAGACGATGTCACCGAAGAAGATGAAGCAGTGCTTGGCCGAATGCTGACGGTGGCAAAAAAAATCGCCCGCGATGAAGGTATCAGCGAAGATGGTTACCGGCTTATCATCAATTGTCGCGACCACGGACGACAGGAAGTACAACACATTCATATGCATCTGCTCGGCGGCGCTGATACGGGTCCGATGATTGTTGCTCACGCCACTTGATGCTATGAGCACTTACATCACAACCGATGAGCTGCAGATCGCAATTGACGCAGCGCTGACACTACAAAGACCCTTGCTCATCAAAGGTGAACCGGGCACCGGCAAGACCGAGCTTGCCATGGAGGTCGCGCGTCGCCTTGACTGCACCTTGCACGCCTGGCATATCAAATCGACAACGCGCGCGCAGCAAGGTTTGTATGAATACGACGCCGTGTCACGCTTACGTGATTCTCAGCTCGGTGATGACCGCGTCGCCGATATCAGTAACTACATCGTACGCGGCGTGTTGTGGGAAGCGTTTGACAATGAAGATCAATCGGTTGTCTTGATTGATGAGATTGACAAGGCTGATATCGAATTCCCGAACGATCTGTTGCAGGAACTCGATCGCATGTCGTTTCAAGTGTACGAAACGCGAGAAACAATCGTGGCAAAACGACGTCCGCTTGTCATCATCACCAGCAACAACGAAAAGGAACTCCCCGACGCCTTCCTGCGGCGCTGCTTTTTTCACTACATCAGTTTCCCTGACAGAAGCACCATGCAACGTATCGTCGACGCGCATCACCCAAACGTCAAACAGGATCTGCTATCCGCAGCTCTCGACGTGTTTTTCGATCTTCGCGAAGTACCAGGATTAAAGAAAAAACCTTCAACATCTGAACTACTTGACTGGATCAAGCTCCTGGTCGCGGATGAACTGAAACCTGAAGACCTCGCCAGCGACGAACTTCGCACCGTACTACCCAAAATGCACGGCGCGCTATTGAAAAACGAGCAAGACGTACACTTATTCGAACGTTTGATCTTTTTGCACAAACAAAAAGGCCATCGCAAACAATGAGTATCGAGCCGATGGTGACAAAACCGGCGGTTACGTTCTGCCGGTTCCCATGGCAATTGATTCTCTGATGCTATTCGACTTCCACGATCATCTGCGTCGTGCCGGGATCAAGGTCTCGCTCACCGAATGGCTGAACCTGATTGACGGCTTGTCCAAGTCTGTCGGCACACTGGATATCGATGGCTTCTACAGCTTTGCTCGTCTGTGTCTGGTGAAAAATGAATCGCTTTACGATCGTTTCGACCAGGTATTCAGAGATTACTGGGCTGGTCGCGAGCAACGGTTCGACGAACTCGCCGACTCACTAGCCAAGGGCATCCCCGATGAATGGTTGAAGCTTGCCAACAAGGACGCCTTGACCGACGAACAAAAGGCTCAGGTCGAAGCGCTCGGCGGCTGGGACAAATTGATGGAGACGCTTGCCCAGCGCCTCGAAGAACAAACCGAAGAGCATCACGGTGGTAATCGCTGGATAGGCACCCGGGGCACCTCGCCGTTCGGCCATGGCGGCTTTAACCCGGAGGGTGTATCGATTGGCGGCGGCAAACGTCGACAAGGAAGAGCCGTCAAGGTTTGGGAACAAAGACGCTACAAGGACCTTGATGGCAGTCGCGAACTTGGCACTCGCAACTTCAAGATGGCACTGCGTAAACTCAGGCGGCTGGCCCGCGATGGCAGACCGGATTCATTGGATCTGGACACCACCATACGTGAGACGGCTAACAAGGCAGGCCTTCTCGATATCCACATGCGTGCCGAACGCCAGAACGCGATCAAGATTTTGCTTCTTATCGACATTGGCGGTTCAATGGATTATCACGCGGAACTGTCTTCAACCTTGTTCTCGGCAGCCCGTGCCGAATTCAAACGCCTGGACACCTTCTGGTTTCATAATTTTTTGTATGAGCGCGTGTGGCGGGACAATGCCAGACGGCATACTCAAACCACATCGACTGTCGAGCTGATGAGAACCTACGGCAAGGACTATCGCTTGGTGATTGTCGGTGACGCCACCATGAGCCCCTATGAAATTGCCATGCCCGGCGGCAGTGTCGAGCACTGGAACGAAGAAGCCGGAACTGTCTGGCTGCAGCGATTGCAGGATGCCTTTCCACACTGCGTGTGGCTCAATCCGGAGGACCCGGACTGGTGGGATCGAACCCCGTCGGTGCGTATGACGAGAGAGCTGATGGCGAATCGCATGCATCCGCTGACGGTTGACGGACTGCAGGACGCAATCGACACGCTCAAGACGCCAATTGTGCGGCCATCGACACTCTCCCCGGCCCCCTCCTGAGGCCCTCGACTGACGGATCAATTCTTGCAGCCAGGTCCAAGGCGGTGATGACACGCTTCGGACAATTTATACAGACGGCTAATACCGAATACCAGGAAAAGCCGAAGTCGTCGTCACCGCCACTATTCGCCGTATCCCGATCCTTATCCGAGGGCTTCACGTGGCTGGCACAAACCTGCCCCCGATACACCTAAGACACAAGCGCTTAGCACTCGTTGCCACAGTGCTTGTCTTGCTGATATCAGCATGTGACAGCTCGACATCTGGAGAACCACCCATAGCTGGCGCGACAGGAAATCAGGTGGTGACTGATCTTTCCAACGATGCTCTGTTTGCCCCGACACCTCCGATACTTGAAATTGCGATCCATCCAGGTGAGCTGAACTTTACCTGGAACAATGTCATCACGGCAACGCGAACGAGCTTGTATGCCTATGACACCATCACCCGAAATGAATGGCTCGTCAGTGATGCGATCAGTGCTGAAGACACGCAGTTCAATGTAGCGACGGTCAGCCACGAATTACCATGGCATTCGCGTCAATACCGAATCGAACTGTGTGATGTTGATGATTGTGTCAGTTCACTGCGGGTTGGTTTGTCGGGTCGCGCCATTGATTCAATCCAGACGCTGACACCTGCTGTGTCCTTGAGCGGTGAAGAGTTTGGTCAGTCCGTGGCCATCAATGACAATGGCAGGGTCGCCGCTATTGCTGAACCATTGGCTGGCAGTGTCACAATTTCTACTCGCAATAACAACGACTGGTCACTGTCCAGTTCAATCGATATCAGTGACGTCATATCCAGCACACGTAAACTGGATATCGCGATGTCGACAGATGGCGATACGATCGCCGTCCTCTCGAACGAAACCGACGTCCGCGAAAACAACGACAATGCAAACATCAATTCAATCACAAAGCCTCGATTGCTGATACTCGAACGGCTAGGCGAATCGTGGTTCATCACCAAGGAACTTGATATTTCGGCACTTACCGGAACCCGGTCTGACACCAACGCGACAAGCGGTGAAAATACGGAAGAATCGGTAACGCTTGATGAGACAGGTCTTTATCTATCAGCTAACGGCAAGCGCGTGCTCTTGTCGACACCCGAGTCGCTTATCTTGTTTACAGAGCTTGCCGGCAGTTGGCAGCCAAGCATCCTGGTCAACGCCTTGCCATCACAACGCCTTGCCACGAGTCTGGGTGTTTCAAGTTCTTTGGACAGAATCCATTTTGCGAGTATCGATGTAGCTGGAGTCTCGATTCAAGGTTTGCAAATCATAGCGAATGAATCACTTGTAACTCAATTGTATTCGCTGCCGCAGGTCACACCAACATCCGATATCCAGCTGGCGTCTTCAGCCAGCGGTGACAAACTCGTCGTGCTCGCCTGGGAAAATCGGGGCGATTCCCGCTTGATTCCTGTCGCATGGCAATTCCAGTCACGCATCGAGGGCATCACAGATGATAACGCAGCAGCAATGCCAGTCCTGCAGCTCGATATCGAACGCTCAGGCCGTTTTAAGCAAGCCAGCGACAATGCCACATTGCAGCTTGCCGCAAATCATGACCTATCGACAATCATATTCGCCTGGCAATCGCTCGCGGGCTCAGACGCGGCGCTTACAAGCGTTATCGCAGAAAACAATGCAAACGACTCGAGACAAGCGTGGCAGCATGCGCTGGAATTACCCCAGTCTGCACCGGGTTTCGCCAAGAGTGCATTTGTTGGGCACCTAGCGTTGAGTCATGATGGGAGGGTATTGATGATATCAGTACCTCGTGAGCATGGCCGTGCACTTTCCGAAGCGCTTGATACCATTAACATCAATACGGGTCAGATCCTGGTGCTTCAGTAAGGCTCAGCTTGGGTAGACACTCAACATCTGGTGCAAGTCCATAAGGTACGCCTGATCCGCCCCTTTCGAAGGCACCAGTTCGACACCTCTGAAGGCATACGACAAAACCTCAGTGACCCCCTGGTTCGCGCGCTCGTTAATACCAAGTAAACTCGCAGCACTGGCGACTTGTTTGCTCGCTCCAATATTTGAATCGTTGCAAATTTGCATGATCTTGCGAGTTAGCAAATAGGCTTGCGGTACGTTTGAGTGTCGAAGTAAAAATGCGTAGCGATTAGAGCTCAGTCGAACCACATGATTTTTGCGACGGTAGATACTCATGATGCGCTGGTGTGTTATCGCGGCAAACGTTTCATCGTCTTCGATCGACGCCAAACCGCCCCCCGTTTTCTTGAAAACATCTATCACCAACAAACTGACACGCTCAGCGAGTATGTCCGCATCATTAAGGTAGGTTTGCATTTGCTGTAGAAATGGCAGTGCTGTCTCGGGGAGTTCGAACCTTGTTAAGGCATCGCTGGCGACTTGCGCGGGTGTTTGAGTTTGCGACGATTTCGTAGCAGTAGCTACTCCGGCAACAGCTGCCGCTATAGTTGACACCCCTGTAGTCGACATCCCTGTAGTCGACAAGCCGGCAATAGCTTTGAAACAAAGCACCTTGTGACCTGACTCAGCCACATCGCGTCGAACGTAAGAAACACGAATTTCACGTCCACCCGGTCGGCGCCAGTGAACATCGTGCGCCTGCCCCGCCACTCCAACACCTTCGGGTTCAAGCAACAATGCCGCAGCCTGACCCAACAACTTCGCTGCCGAGTCAAGTTCCAGTTCATGCATGGCGAGCTGACTAAGATAAACAATGCGGTCATCCTTGCTAAGCACAATCGTGGGACCAGCAACGGAGTCAACGACATCATCAAGCAACTCGCGATCGTTCTCGAGGGTACGACGTTGTCGAACAAAGCGGCTTATGGCATCAATTCGGTTAAGCAATAGCTCGCTCGACTCGTTCTTGAACATGCATTCAACCGCACCGGCGCGAAGGCTGCGCTTGATGATGTGATCAGAATAGGTACCGGTCAAGACTGCGCATATGATGTCTTGGGTGCCTGTGTCTGCAATGAGATCACGACACAAGACATCGCCAGTAGTTTCGGCGAGATAGTAATCCAGAATCGCAATGTCGATAACTTTATTACGCGCTGTTTCCATAGCCTCAGCAGCGGTTGCCGCTACAGAGACACGATAACCCTGCATCGAAAAGAGTTCTTTAAGCGAATGCCTTATCGTTGCGGAATCATCTACAACCAGTATTTCAATATCGCGATTATCAAACTTTGCATCAAATACATCCGTGTCGACATCGCGTTCATCGAGTAGTTTTGACAATTTGGGTTCGATATCGAGATAGTGCTTCCAGGCAACCACGGCCGTATTGTCTCGACCAGCCACCCAGGCGCGGGTTTCCGCACGCATGTCAGTCGACAGTACGACCACTGCCATATCATTGAATTCATCCTGCTCCAACAGGCGGGACAGTAATGCGGCGTTCTCGTCAGGTACGGAAGGCCATCCGAACAATACACCGGCGTAGTCATGACCGAAACTTTGATACTGGTCCTGCAGGGCGTTGATGGCATCGCTATAGCGCTCAACGACGTCCACGACAAAACCCAGCGACTCCGCGTGCTTGGCCAGCACGTAGCGCATGGTGGCGGACGGTTCCGCCAAAAGGAGTCTTGTAGTTGTCATTAGCGGGTTCCCAATCAGACGACAAGGTTACCGGCCTTGCCCGCTCGGATGCATCTGGGATTGTGAATATATTCACATTTTCGCACTATCATGAGCCATGGCCACTCTTAAGCTGACCAAGCGTCACATAAAACAGGACCCGAAAGACCCTGCTTTCGTGCAGAACCCCTACGCTGTGTACGACAAGATGCACGCCATCGAGGGCCCGGTTTTCTGGGAAAACTACAACATGTGGTGCCTTACTGGCTTCGCTGCGGTCGATTCAGCATTGAAAGACAAGCGTTTCGCCCGCCTGCCCCCAGCCGGTCACGAAAAACCTCCCATGGCTGAACATCTAAGTGATTTTGCGCAGTCGGAAAAGTATTCCTTGTTGTCGCTGGAACCCCCCGAACACACGCGTCTGCGAAAGTTGGTAAATCGTGCCTTCATATCAAGGCAAGTGGCGAAAATGGAAGAAGGTATCCGATTGCTGGCCCACGAATGCATTGATACATTTATCAACGACAGATCGGTTGAGTTAATCACCGCCTATGGAACGACCATACCGATAACGGTTATTGCACGGCTACTGGGTGTACCCGAGTGTGATAAAGATCTGCTGTTGTCATGGTCACATGACATGGTGCGCGTGTACACCTTGACGCAATCACGCGAAGAAGAGCAACAAGCAAACCTCGCCGCTAGGGAGTTTCAGGATTATCTTGGCAAACTGGTGATCGAGAAACGTCGACAACCGGGCGAGGACTTGATCTCACATATGGTGACTAGCGGTGAAGACAAGAACTACTTACAAGATGATGAAATCATTAGCATCTCGATACTGCTACTGAATGCCGGACACGAGGCGACTGTCCACCAGATCGGCAATACGGTAAAGACATTGCTGGAGTTACACTGCGATACTGATACCTTGCTTGGCACCCAAGTAGCAGCAGATGCGACAGTTGCTGAAGCGCTTCGCTATGACGCTCCGCTACATTTATTTACCCGGTATGCGCAAGAAGACGTCACGCTTGGGCACGATGTGCAATTGCGTCGCGGCCAAGAGATAGGATTGCTATTGGGTGCAGCTAACCGTGACCCAAGGCGATTTGTAGATGCCGGTTCTTTCATCCCAGACCGAGAAGATGGTAATCATGTTTCTTTCGGGGCCGGCTTGCACTTTTGTATTGGTGCTGCTCTTGCAAATCTGGAACTACGGGTAGCGCTACAAACCTTGTTTGAGCGAATCCCCGATTTGCGGCTCTCTGGCGAACCAGCCTATCAGGACAAATACCATTTTCACGGCCTCGAAGCCTTGAACCTCGAGTGGTAAGCAGCAAGCTAAATTGCTACATGGTCAGCAATTGTTTGTCAGGCTCAGTCAAGCCAACAATCCATGAAACGGCTGAACCCCAACACGATCTCCTGGCATAACCGTCTCTACATCGGCATCAATAACAATCAGACAATTGGCACGGCTGACCGAACTCAAACGTCCAGCCCCCTGCTTGCCTGTAGACTCGACAACAATCTCGCCATCCTCGCTCACCCGCATGATGCCGCGCTGGAATTCCGTTCTGCCAAGCGTCTTTCGGAGTTTTGACAGCGATGTGGCCGGCAATGTTACTGGTTCAACATCTCGCATGCCCGACAAATACCGAATTGCCGGTTGAACAAACTCAAGGAAGGTCACGACTACAGCAACGGGATTACCCGGCAAGCCAAAAAATCGAGCCTTGCCAATGGAGCCAAACGCCAAGGGCCGGCCTGGGCGCATGGCAAGCTTCCAGAAGGCAACCTCCCCCAGCTCATGAAACACCTTCGAGACATAATCTGCGTCCCCAGCCGAAACACCTCCGGAACTGATCACGACATCTGCATCAGCCGCAGCAGTCTCCAATGCTTTACGTGTATCGGCAGCGTTGTCCGGAACGACGCCCAGGTCGATTGTCTCGACCCCCATGGAGGTCAGCAAGGCTTGCAAGGTATAACGGTTACTGTCAAAAAGACTCCCGGGCGGCAGTTCCTGACCGGCAAACTCATCCAGTGAACAAAGCTCATCGCCCGTTGTGAAAAAGGCCACACGAAGTTGTCGTACGACTCGAACGCTAGCGATACCCAGTGACGCCAATACCCCGATGTCAGCGGCGGTCAACTGACGACCATGCATCAGAACGACCTCGTCCTTTTCCACATCCTCACCCGCCGCTCGGACGTTCCGACCAGCTTGCACATCGTGAGCAATGGTTACCTGTTTGTCGGTCGCAGTAACGTGCTCCTGAATCACTACTGTATCAGCACCAGCTGGCATGATGGCACCTGTAAATATGCGTACCGCCGAACCACTTGTCACCTCATCGACATAAGGTTTTCCCGCCCATGCAGTACCCACAAGCGTCAATGTCAATTCACCTTCGTCAGGTATATCGTTTGCATTGATGGCATAACCATCCATCGCGGAATTAGGCAATGAAGGTACGTTGATGGGTGATACGACATCTTCGGCAAGCACCCGTCCAAGGCAGTTACTCAAAGCAAGAGACTCGCTATCGACAATAGATGTCAGCGCCGCAAACAACCGTTTGCGTGCCTCCGTTACTGGTAACAGGCGATCAAAGGGATCGTCGCAGGAAGGTAATTTTTCAATCATGAATTGAGCCTCGCTTGCGCTGATAGACGTTGCTCTTCGGTATTGATATTCAGGAACGCATCGGCAAGATCATCGCAGGCCACTTCTTGCACACGATGTTGTGCATACCATTTGTCTATCTTGCGCTCCCCTTGCGCGAGGAATAGATCCAGCGAGTCCTTTAGCGAACTCCGTACGACTGCGAATACCGGCTGCATACGATCAGCGCCGAACGCTACGGCAATATCGATGTCGCTCTGGTTGAAACTTATCGCAAGTCGTTGAATCAATTCGGCACTCATAAACGGCGAATCACATGGGCACATGAAAACCAGATCAGTCTCCAATACCTCCATGGCCGCACTGAGCCCCGCCAAGGGTCCGAGGTTACCATCCAAAGCATCAGGAACAACCTCATGGCCGAGCGCGGCATACAGCGCTGCATTGCGATTTGCGTTGACAACAATTCGCCCCGTCACCTGCTCGACTACCGATATGGCGTAGCTGATCATCGGTCGCCCGGCGAGATCCACCAGCCCCTTGTCCGTTCCACCCATACGCCTTGCCAGACCACCGGCCAACACAACGGCACCGAGTTGCATACCACCGAACAGTGCTGCTTGTTTCATCACAGCATCAGCTGCCAGCCAGGCTTGTCATGGGCGCTTGCGAACCTTTGGCTGAGCTATAAGGGTCAAGTTGCGACATGATGTTGCGCAGGTAATCATCGAAACTACCGCTGCTCGCCGCCTCAAGTTTGGCAGCATCCTCAATGGATTTTGCGACCGCCGTTTTCAGTAAGTCATGCATTCCTTGGTCAGCCGGCATCGACGCAAACTCAGATTGATGCTTGCTGGACTGTGCGTGGGCAAAGTCGAAAAACGAACCTGCCTCGCGAACACCTTTCATCACTTGCGCTGACGGAGTTGTTTCAGGGTCATGAAATTTTTCCCTCTGCAACTGCAAGGTTCGCGAATACAAGTCATCGTCAGAAGCTTCATCAAGCCAGGCAGCGACGCTTGTGAGCGAGTCAAGGATCGACATACCCCAGTCCTTGAGCGGGATCGAGCCGTCTGGTCCTTCAAGTTGCACATTGGGTTGTCGTCCATGATGCGCGACCGTATTGATGTTGTTGGAGCATCGTTGCATTCCATCTGCACAAAGTGGCTTGGCATCTCCCAGCCACGCAAAGATCATCAATAACTCGAGCATGGCAACCTGCTCCAGGCTGATCCCGGCAGGCTCGAACATATTGACATCAACCGAGCGCAACTCCAAATATCGGACACCACGATTTTTCAACGCAAGAATCGGTAGTTCGCCTTTTTCAGGGATCTGCTTGGGACGAACCGTGCCGTAGTATTCGTTCTCGATCTGCAGTCGATTGGCGCTCAATTGCTGATAGACACCAGTATTATCACGTATACCCTGCGCCTTGTACGGTGGGTGCTCCGATGTGACATGACCAATGATATCGTCAATGTAGGCGTGAATATCCGTGTGGCGAACGCTTAGGTCTATGGGTTGATCGTCACGATAGCGATAGCCGATCTTGCCCATGCGCAAGGACGTGCCGTGTGCCGCGTACAAGGTGGAATCATTAAGGACATCCAGATCACTCGTCTCCCCTTTGGCCAGAAACGTTCGGCAAATAGCCGGCGATGCGCCAAACAGGTATGGAACCATCCAGCCCACTCTCATCAGGTTCTGCATCATTTGAAAGTAACCACGAGATCGCGCCTGATCTAACACATTGGAAGCATCTGCTAAAGCGGCAGAATCTGCATGCAAGCTCTGCCAAAGAGGCCAGACGGATTCCGGCATCGAGAAATTGAAATGGATGCCGGCGATCGCTTGCATGCGTTTGCCATAACGAGCACCCAGTCCACGGCGATAGATATGCTTCATGCGCCCTTGATGCGAATCGCCGTATTCACCGATCCGGATACTGTCAGCCCCACGCAAAATGCACGGCATGCTGGTATTCCAGATTTGCTCATCCCCGTCCATGCAGGACGCAATAAATTGATGGATGCCAGTGAGATAGTGCATTGCCTGTGCAGCAGAATCGCACGGGGGTGTTACCATTTCGAGCAAGGCTTCGGCAAAGTCCGTGGTGATCGATGGATGAGTCAACGCCTTACCAAGACACACGGGATGATCTGTCGAGGCGATGGTTCCGGAAACCATGACTCGCAAGGATTCCTTTTCAAGTCCGATTCGTCGGTCTATCAGAAGCTCAGGCCCTGCTTCATCGACAAGCCGGGATGCGCGTTGTTTGAGGTTGGAGTACACAGTGAAGGTTCCACAATATCAACATCAAAGTGTACCGCACACGAGCCAGACTCGGGATTCGAAATGGCTTGGAAGTGATGACGCCCGAACCCCGGAGCGGACATCAGGCAAAGCGGCCTAGCCATGGCGCTTGACGGTACAGAATCCGGTCGCGGCGACTACCTCGTCATATTGCACGGATTATTTGGCAATCGAGATAATTTTGCCTCGCTTTCCTTGCATTTTGACCGGTATCGAACAGTGCTTCGACTTGACCTTCCGGGTCATGGTCAATCATCTTCATTGCCAGAACTCAGCTATGCACGTATGGCCGATGCCGTCGCAGACGAATTGGCAGGCCGTGGTATCAAGCGTTATGCCTTACTGGGCCACTCACTGGGTGGCAAGGTGGCGATGGCATTGGCAGGTTCAAAACGAGGCGCTGGTATTCAGCAGTTGATTATCGAAGATATTGCACCGCGCAAATATCCACCCCACCACCAGCCATTCATCGATGCCATGTTGAAACTGGATCTTAAATCCATCAAAAGTCGCAATGACGCCGAAATACAATTACGCGACGATGTACCCGACGCTGGAGTACGTGCTTTTCTACTCAAGAGCTTATACCGCTCTTCACCGAAGTCCGAGCTATTTCGCTGGCGCTTTGATCTCAAGGGCATCGCTCGGGATTACGCCCTGATCACCGATGTACCGGTCATTGAAAACACGATCGACTGCCCGACCCTTTTCGTTAAAGGCGGCAATAGCGACTACCTTCAAGCAGGCGACGAGGCCGCTATCAAGGCCGCCTTTAGCCAACCCTCGCTGAAGACCATCGATGGTACCGGTCACTGGTTACATGCCGAGAAGCCCGCTGTATTTGCGCGCATCTGTCTTGAATTTCTGGACAAGCACAAAAACACCCCTGGCGACACGAGCGCATAGCTGATGTCAGACTCATTACGTGATCAATTGCTGCAAGCTGGGTTTTCAGAAACCCGAAAGAAAAAGACAGCACAAAAAAAGCCTGGATCCCACACGACGAAGCAGCGGCATGACCAGGCAAAACGGCAGGCCAACAAAAAGGCCGAGCAAGCGAACAAGGAAGCTGCAGAGGCTGCGCAACGCAAAGCGACCAAAGCCAAAATCAAGTCTTTGATCGAGGATTCACGCATCGGGGAGTTCAAGGGCGATTCAGTCTATCGCTTCATCCTGGGCAAGCGTATTCGGGAGTTGCATGTAAGCGAAGCGATTCGCGAAAAACTCAATGAGGGAACGATTGTAATTACTCGTCTCAATGGCAAAACCGAGATAGTGCCCTCGGATACCGCGAAGGCTATAGAAGCCATCAACCCTGACTGGGCGATTGTAAGACCAGGAAGTGGTACCGATGAGGCGGAGGATAATGAATACAGCGACTACAAGGTGCCCGACGATCTGCAATGGTGAACGCGCAAACCCTGGTCTGGTTTGACTACGAAACCTTCGGCACCCATCCCGCCTGGGACCGGCCCGCGCAGTTTGCCGGAGTGCGCACAGATCTCGACTTGAATCAGATTGAAGAACCAGTTACTTATTTTTGTAAACTGGCTGATGACTATCTGCCAAACCCTCATGCCTGCCGTGTGACTGGCCTGTCGCCACAGCATGTCAATACGCGCGGAGATAGCGAAGCGGAATTTATCGCCAAGGTTTTAAAAACGATCGGCAAGGACGGCACTTGTTCGATCGGTTACAACAACATTCGTTTTGACGATGAATTTACCCGGCATATCGCGTTCAGAAATTTCTTCGATGCCTACGAACATGAGTGGAAATCGGGCAACTCTCGATGGGATCTTCTCGATGTCGTACGACTGACCCGGGCATTGCGACCCGATGGCATAAACTGGCCCTTCAATGAGGATGGCACTGCCTCCAACCGACTGGAAAATCTGACAGCCGCCAATGGTATTGAGCATCGCGACGCGCATGATGCGATGTCCGATGTCTGGGCAACCCTGAACGTTGCTCGCTTGATCAAATCAGCGCAACCGCGGCTGTATGACTATGTTTTCACCCATAAGGACAAGGGTAGTGCAGCGCAAATGCTGAACACACGAGACCGCAAGCCTTGCCTCTTTGTGTCCGCCCTTGTTCCTCGGGAGCAACATCATATCGCGGTAATACTGCCCGTTTGTCGGCACCCGGTAAACACCAATAGTGTTATCGCTTTTGACTTGACGACCGATCCAGAGGTTCTTGTCGGCATGGATAGCGACACGATCGCATCACGTGTCTACGCAAAGTCTAACGAAATTGACCCAGCGGATCGCATCAGGCTCACCAACATTGCCACCAATAAATGTCCGGTTCTGGTCCCATTGAATACCTTGCGAGCCGAAGATGAAGAACGCCTTGGTATCAATCGACAACTAATGCTCACCCGAGCCTCTCGACTCGAGCAGCTGCTTGATGAGGAGATGACAACAAGCATCGCTAACGCCATGCACCGAGAATGGGATGACAGCCCTTACGAACTTGAAGGTACGCTGTATAGCGGCAATTTTTTTTCCAGCGATGACAAGCAAAGACTGGCCAAGTTGCGACAGGCCTCAACGGACAAGCTCGCCAACTTTGCCGGCTATTTTGATGATCCAAGACTCGATGAAATGCTGTGGCGGTATCGGGCCAGAAACCATCCAGATTCACTGTCACTCGCCGAGCAGAAGAAATGGCAGCACGACGCACGTACTCGACTGCTGAATGATGACGCCCCATGGCTAAGCTTTCGCAAGTATCGCGAGCTTATCGGATCGATCGATTGGCCACCCGAAGAACTAGCCCTTGGTGCGTCCTTGAAACAGTATGCTGACGAACTCGAACAGCGTCTAAAACCACTACCAGAGCAGTAATTCAGTTAATTCGACGGCCGCCGCCGTCATTGAAATCAGTTCCACTGATCAGCGGTCGCATTGTACTGATCACGAAGAATCCGAAAAACAGAAAGCAAACGATGAATTTGAAATGGCCGAAAGCCGGTGCCAGCCAGGCGATAAACACCATCAACGCTGCGGCCGCGAGAATAAAGCCGTACAGCGTGTGGAAGTAAACATTGATCATCGAATGGGTAATGTCATCGCGGTAGACACCACTGCACACCATACAAATCATCATCAACAACACGACGGGCACCATTGGCTCCAGCATTTCGGCAACACCATAGCCAAGACTGACATGGCCAGCGGCAAGAAAAACCAGCGCAAACAGCAGGGCTTCCGTAACGCCTCGGGTAAATGATGGGAAGCGGAGTTGGCGTAGCAATCGCTGAGACAGAAAGTGCCAACGGCTATTTGTAGTGGAACCAAATTGCATTAAATTTTCCAGGGTACGAGTCAGGCAAAAAATCCGTAACTAGCGACCAAAGGCATCCGTGAACTGCGGCGAGCATAGCATCGAAGAACGGCGAAGAGCATAGCATCGGATAACAACGAGAAATCTACACAATGTAAGCAATTGCAAGAAACCAAATATGTGAACCATGCAACTTGATAACGTCTGATTAGACGTCTACGCGACTCTGTTACCATTGGTGGAATGGGTCAGCAGCGCATCAAGCTTTATCAGGGAGCGGTCAGCGAATGTAGCTACCTTGATAACCGGCAGGCGACCAATATTTACGCCGATCCGCATCATCCCGAGCCACGAGCTGTCTACAACCAACTGATTACCCGTGGGTTCAGGCGTTCGGGCGAATATGTCTACAAGCCGGGATGCACGGATTGCAGTGCCTGCGTTCCGGTGCGAATCCGCTGCAACGATTTTGAGCCGCGACGCACGGATCGACGCAACCTGGCGGCAAACGCTGACCTGTCGATCGACTATCAAGCGGCCCGCTTTACCGACGCCTACTTTGATCTTTATTGCAGATATCTGAACCATCGACACCCAGGCGGCGGTATGGATGACCCAGAACCCGAGGACTTTGAACGATTTTTGTTGAATCCGTGGGGCGATACGCTGTTTCTGGAAGTGCGTCACGAGGCTGATATTGTCGCCGTTGCCGTCACCGATGCCGCCACCGACGGCCTGTCAGCGGTCTATACGTTTTTCGATCCGGCCTATTCGGCTAGAGCACTCGGTCGCTTCAGTATCCTGTCGCAAATCGAGCTGTGCCGGTCAATGAACATTACCTATCTTTATCTGGGCTATTGGGTAGATGGTTGCCAGAAAATGCAATACAAGACCGACTTCCGTCCACAGGAACACTACGATGGTCATCAGTGGATCAAAATGAATACGCAGGCAGATATCGATCGACACAAACCGCGTTAGTCAGATCCCGTAGACGCCAGCTCGATCCCGCGCAAATAGATGTCATACATGCTCGACGGTCCCCACTCTTCACGCAGTTCCGTAAAAAGCTCAGTCGCCCGATCCCACTTGCCCGCCTTACTGGCCGCCATCGCTTCACGATGGAGTTTCAGACGCAGCGCTGTTGTCTCATCGGCTTCACTGGCCAGACCCAGGGGTTCGTACATCGTGACTTGCTGCTTGCGGCCCTTGACGTTCACGGTATCGAGTTCGCGAAACAAAAACTCGGGCAAGGCCTCGGCAGTCTTGTCAGCGACGATAATGGGCACCGTGTATTTGCGCGTCTGGCCCTCAAGGCGTTCGGCAACATTGACCGTATCGCCAACAACCGTGTAGTCCATTCGGTATTCTGAACCGAGTGGCCCCACCACGGCAGGCCCGGTACTGACACCAACCCCCAGAGCGATTTCGGGCAGTTCAAGTTTGCGATAACGCTCATTCAGGTCGGCCAGCTCTTCACGAATATCCATCGCCGCACTCATCGCGTCAAAGGCATGGGTCTCCGATGGTGCTGGCGCACCCCAAACCGCCATAACGCTATCGCCCATGTACTTGTCAATTGTGCCGCGATAGCGAACCACAATTCGGCTGACCATCGAGAAAAAGCCGTTTAACCAGGCAGCGAGCTGCTGCGCTTCCAACTGCTCGCTGATGGCCGAGAAGCCCACGGTGTCGCAAAACAGTACTGTTATCTCGCGTTCCTCGCCTGACAAGCCAAGACGCTCCGGATTACGGCTGTATTCGGTGGCCAGCTCTGGCGGTACATATTGACTGAGCAAGGATGCGAACCGTTTACGATCTCGCACCTCGGCCATATAAGACAAAAGCACGTAGATCGAGAACAGCACAAACACGATCAACATCTGGAATTCGAGCGGAATGCCGGGTATCGCCGGGCTGTACTTCAAATGCAGCAACACGATGCCAGCAACAGCCGCCAGAGTCATCAATGAACCGCCGATGATGCGAAACCAGGGTAGCAGTAGCGCAAGCGCAACCGTGATCAGCTGGGTTATCCAGAAAACCCGCCCGAACGGCTCGGATTCAAACAGATTAAAAGCATTACCACCGCGAATTTTCAGCGAGAACAATTCACCGGAATTATCATCTCCCGCTGTCCAGTCGAAACCGAAATACAAGCGAAATACCCCGAGCCCCGTCAGTACCAGTAACACCAAGGCCAACAACAGAATCAGGGAGAACGTCACGCTGCGCCGGTTTGGATTGTAATACGGGATTTTCAAATCTGCTCAAGGTCCTGCCGTGTTCCGCGCGAAGGTTAGCACAGGCGACCGTGCTATCTTGCCTTGCTCTCATTGAATGGTACTGTACGATGCGCACGGCTTTGGTTACGGGTGGAATTGGTGGTCTGGGCACTGCGATGTGTCGACGTTTGGCGGCTGACGGCTATTCGGTACTGGCCAACTACCTGCCTGCCCTGGCCACAGCGGCCGAGCAATGGCAGCAACATCTTGCAGCAGACGGTGTCGATATCGCGCTGGTTGCCGGCGATGTTGCTGATGTGGGCTCTTGCGAGGACATGGCTGCCAGCATCCTGCACACACATGATCGAGTAGATGTTCTGATCAATAACGCAGGCATTACCCGCGATGCAACGCTTAAAAACCTTGATCCGGGTGACTGGTCCGCGGTCATCAACACCAATCTCGGCAGCCTTTACAACGTCACAAGACCCTTGTTGCCGACCATGCTCGCCGCCGGCTTTGGGCGTATCGTCAACATCTCATCGGTCAATGCGCAACGCGGGCAATTTGGCCAGACAAACTATTCTGCGGCCAAGGCTGGTGTCCATGGTTTCACCAAAGCGCTTGCCCTTGAAACGGCTCGTAAAGGCATTACGGTCAACACCGTGTCACCTGGATTCATCGAGACCGAGATGGTACAAGCAATTCCAGAAGCGCAAAAAAACGAGATCATCAATGCCATTCCGGTAGGACGCATTGGCACGCCTGACGACATTGCAAGAGCCGTGAGCTTTCTCGCAGCTGACGACGCAGGCTATATCACCGGCAGTGAGATCTCGGTAAACGGTGGCATTCATACCTTTTGATGATGGATTTCCAGCGCGGCTGCTTAATGCAGGATATCCAGCGCTGCTTCATGCAATTCGGTGGTCGCTGCCGCCAATACCGAGGTCGTCCGTTCATCAATAGCCTGTCCCTGCAAGTCAGTGATGATCCCACCTGCCTCACGCACCCCCACGGTTAACGCAGCGATGTCGAGAATATTGACATCTGATTCGATGATGAGATCGGCCTGGCCCGCACACAGCTGGTGGTAATGGCAAAAATCGCCATAGCCACGAACACGTTTGACCTGGCTGACCAGCGTGCCATAGCGCAGCCAGTTCGAAGACTCTCCGGCCAGGGTCGCCAGGTTCCCGGATGACAGAAAAGCGTGCTCAAGTGAGGTAATGGATCGGCGTACTTGCACCGTCTTGCCATTTATCGTGACCCCCTGTCCACGAACCGCTACCAGACGCTGACCGTAAGAGGGTGCATTTGAGACACCCACAACCAGTTCACCACCGACCTCCAGGGCAATTTGCGTCGAAAAATAAGGTAAATCGCGTATGAAGCTCTTTGTTCCATCGATCGGGTCAACCAGCCATCGACTATCGGCCGGACCACCCGCTTGGGCACCGGTCCCGGACGCGGTCCCGGATTGATCTCCAGACTGTCGGCCCGTCTCCTCACCATAAAAATCAGCGACGGGCAACGCAGTTGTCAAACGCTCGCGAATCAATTTTTCTACCGCAACATCGACTTCGGTTACCGGCGTGTTGTCTGGCTTTTCCGAAACCTGCCAGTCACCACTGGCGAGAAATTGCTGGATCAAGGTCTCAGCAACATCGGCCGCTTCAACAGCTGCTTCGGCGGCTACTTGTATGTCAATAGTCATAAAAAACAAACGTTAAAAAACACCATTATAAAGACACAGGTTTTATCTGCCATGTCAATGCTGAACATTGCCTGTGAAGTCGCTAGACTACGCCTCCCGCGCCCGTCGGCTGCGAACAATTCACACAGGCAAATTCAAGCTTTTATGGGCCTCAACCCTCAACAACTCGCAGCAGTCCGGCATTTTGAAACGCCCTTGCTGGTGCTCGCGGGCGCAGGCAGCGGCAAGACCGGAGTCATCACCCAGAAGATTGCCTGGCTGATCGAAAAACAGCAGTACGCGCCAAGCTCGATCGTTGCCGTCACCTTTACCAACAAGGCCTCTGCGGAAATGCGCAGTCGTCTGAAAAAACAGCTGGACCCGAAACAAGTCAAAGGACTGACCATTGCGACCTTTCATCGCCTGGGTATGAGCATGCTGCACAAAGATGGCGCGGCTATCGGTTTGAAACGCGGATTCACCATACTCGATCAAGGTGATGTGCAATCCGCACTTCGAGAACTGATACGCGAAGGCAACAGTGCGATGGAAGAACGTACGCTGCAGTCGATGATTTCAAACTGGAAGAATGAATTCAAGGACGCCGCCAGCGCATTGCAAAGTGCAACGAACGAACAAGAGACTATCGCCGCACGCCTCTACGCCCGTTATTCAGAGCTGTTGCAGGCATGTAACTCGGTAGACTTTGATGATCTCATCAGCCTGCCTGTCAAGTTGCTTACCGAACATACGGAGATACGCGACAAATGGCGTGGTCGCATTCGTCATCTCCTGGTCGACGAATATCAGGATACCAACGCGGCGCAGTACCAACTCGTTAGCCTTCTGGTCGATAAGTTCGGCGCGTTCACGGCAGTCGGTGATGATGATCAGTCCATCTATTCCTGGCGTGGCGCGCGTCCGGAAAACCTCATGGCTCTGAACAAGGACTATCCCAATTTACGCATCATCAAACTCGAACAGAACTACCGTTCCAGTCAGCGCATCCTGCGATCAGCCAATGCGGTGATCAGTCACAACCCACATACGTTTGAAAAAAAATTATGGAGTGATCTCGGTCTGGGTGATCCTTTACGTATCGCTGTTTGCAAACATCCACTCGACGAAGCGGAATGGGTAGCAGCTGACATACTGACCCGGCATTTTCAAAAAGGCACAAAATGGGGTGATTTCGCGATTCTTTATCGCAGTAATTTCCAATCCCGTGCGTTTGAACAAGCCCTGCGGGAACGACAGATACCGTATTCAATCAGTGGCGGCAATTCTTTTTTCGACAAGACTGAAATCAAGGACATGCTCGCCTACTTGCGATTGCTGTGTAACCCGGATGACGATACGGCATTTTTGCGCTGTATCAACACACCGCGGCGCGAGATTGGTCCCAGTACCCTGTCACGACTCGGCGAACACGCGCATGCACGCAATGTCAGCCTGTTCGCCGCGTGTCATGATTTTGGGCTGGAGGAACGCTTGAGTGGTCGTCCCTTAAAACGCCTGCAGCATTTCGCGAATTGGCTGACCTTGGCAGCCGACAACGCCGAACGTGGCGACACCTTTGCTGTCGTGCGTGATTTGTTCAACGATATGGATTATCACGGCTGGCTGGAAAAACAACTCGATAATCCGAAACAAGTGGAACGTGCCGTTGAAAATACCGACGAGTTGATGTCATGGATCAAACGCCTGTTGACCGACGAAGATCAGAAGGATCGAACCCTGGTCGACGTAGTCAGGCAGTTGAGCCTGCATGACATGCTGTCTCGTCAGGACGAAGAAGCGGAGCAAAATCAAGTGAATGTCATGACCTTGCATGCGGCCAAGGGTTTGGAGTTTCCGCATGTATACATGGTAGGTATGGAAGAGGAGCTCCTGCCTCATCGAAACAGCGTTGAAGACGAAGCGATTGAAGAAGAACGGCGTCTCGCCTACGTTGGTATGACACGAGCGCGACATACACTGACCTTTACCCGCTCACGCGCCCGTCAACAGTTTGGGGACGTATCAGCTGCCGACGCCAGTCGATTTCTCGACGATTTGCCCGCAGACGACGTCACAGTGATTGGCGACCTGAGCACTGCCTCGGCCGAGCAAACCCGTGATGCCGGCAAGAGTGCGCTCAAAGGTCTGATGGATATGCTGTCTGACGACTGATAAGTTCATAATTCTCGATGAATCATCAAGCCAGCCGCGCTCGCCATGGCAAATGCTGCACCGCGATGCAGGTGCTTTTGAGCCTCGGCCCCAGTCAACCACCTTCGGATGCTGACAGCACCGAGAATGAAAACCGCGCCGACAACAAGCAAAGTGGCGATTGTCAGCGGAACCAGAAGTCCCGCCCAAACACCTGCTGTAACCGAATCCAGGTCAAGCACCAGCGGTAACAAAGCGAGATAAAAAGCAATGGTTTTTGGATTTCCTACGGTTATCGCCAGTCCGGACATCGCCGCCGCAACAAGATCCTTTCCAAGTGGTTTTTTGCTCGTCATGTCCTGACGATCGGCTGTCCAGAACTGCCAGGCGAGAAACAACAAATAGCAAATCGCCGCATAACGAACTACAACGAAAAATCCATGAAAGTGCTGGGCGATCAGTGAAAGTCCAAATACCGCGAACGATAAATACAACAGATCGCCAACGATCAACCCGGCCAGCATGCAGAAACCCGCCACAGCACCACTTCCAACACTGCGGGCGACCAGCGCCGTCATACCTGGCCCCGGAATGGCGGCGGCTATACCAAGCGCGATGGTGTAGGCAAGTAACTCAGTGGTACTGATCATTTTTGTTTCTCGACAATCGATTCAGTTCATCAGGACGACGCAAATCTGCTGAACGCGATTCTTGCCGGTCCTTGCGCTCCTGGTAAGCCACCACCAACTTGATAGCGACCCGATGGAAACGATGAAAGGGATACGCTTTGATGCGTGTCACCGGGATCGGTAGATCAGCATCCTCTTTGCCCATCGTACGCTCAGCCAACAAACGCCCCATCACGGTAGCGTTTGCGACACCGCGCCCGTTAAACCCAAGCCCGGCAATGACGCCTGGCATGGGTTCATGAATATGCGGAAGGTGATCTTGGGTGACGGCGATATGTCCACCCCATACGTAATCCAGTGTCAAATCTGGAAACTGCGGATATACCGCTCGCAAACCCCGCAACAAGCGTTGATGCTCGTCGCGACCTGGTGAGTCGCCCTTGGTTCCGGCACTGCCAAAAACCAGGCGACCATCGCCCGTCTTGCGAAAGTAATAAATCACCCGTCTGCTGTCAGCCATCGTGCATCGACTGGGCAGAATCACGCGAGCTTCCTCGTCGGTCAACCGCCGAGTTGCGCTTTGCAAGCTGACAACAGGCACTATCGATTCTCTGAGCCCGGGAATCAGTTTTCCGGAATAGCCGTTGGTTCCTACAATGACTTTGTTAGCTACAACCGATCCCGTTGCCGACCGTAACAGCCATTGATCCGACTGCGCTTGAAGCGATTCAACTTCACTATGAGTATGAATGATGGCGCCGGCATCAAGCGCTGCGCGGGCAAGTCCGCGGGCATAGGACAAAGGCTGGACCGACCCTCCATTAGGTGCGAACCAGGCGCGCTCATACAGTCTGCTACCACTCAGGTGCGAAAGCTCTTCACCGTCAAGCATTTGCAGTGCTGCACCTGCACGATTCCAACCATCGAACATCGCATCAAAAGTTTTACCGGCAGCTGGCCCGTGTAAACCTCGTATCCAGCCGTTCTGCTCGGCATCGCAGTCGATCCCATATGTCGACACCAGTGAGAAAACTTCATCAGCCGAGCCGATCGTCATGGCGGTAAACCTCGCTGCCAAGTCTGGCCTGCCAAATGCCTGCCACTGCGCGGCTATCGTATCCGGTGTTTCATGGCCGATAGGATTGACTTGGCCACCGTTTCTACCAGACGCCCCCCAGCCAATGTCCCCGGCATCGAGTAGCACAACGCTGACACCCGCCTCCGCGAGGACAAGACCCGCACGCAGTCCGGTAAAGCCCGCCCCGATGATGGCAACATCACAATCAATATCCGTTTTCAGAGGTATCGTGTCTGGCGCCGTCACGCCAGTCGCCGCCCAAAGGGAATCTGGCAACGCTCTTGGTGTCATAGATGACATGGACTTGATCAATTACCGTATCGCGTGGGTTTCAACTCACCCAGAATGCCAGATTCTGGCGCGCTACGTGTTAGCTGTAGCAAGTGCTTGAAAAAGTCCGAGAATCACATATGTTCCTTTCCTGTTAACGGAATCTGACCATGGCGATGAAAGAGAATGACGACGGTGTTGTAGTGGACGTCGATGATGACTCCGACAACGAATCTCTATCCTCGGCCAAGACCAATCTGGTACTGCCCGACCAGAATCTTCCCGACAAGCTCCTGTTGTTGCCGATTTTCGAGCGACCCTTTTTCCCCGCGCAAGTTCAACCACTGGTAATCGATGAAGATCCGTGGGAGGAAACCTTCACCCGACTGGCCAAGATGGATCAACACATCATTGGTCTCTGTTATGCAGGAGACCAGGACGAGGAAGCCAATGCATCCTCAAGTGACTTCGCCGACACCGGTTGCGTGGTTCGTCTGCACAATGTCGTGCGCGGTAATGGCAAGATCCAGTTCATTGCTCAGGGCATGCAACGTTTTCGCATCGATAGCTGGCTCAGTAAAGAAGCGCCCTTTGCCGCCAAAGTGACCTACCCGGCTGAACGTACCGGCAATACACCGGAAATCAAAGCCTATGCCATGGCTCTGATTCAGGCCATCAAGGAATTGATCCCGTTGAATCCCCTGTACAACGAGGAGCTCAAGAACTTCCTGAATCACTTCAATCTGAATGACCCATCACCGTTGGCAGACTTTGCCGCAGCTATAACGACAGCACACGGTCCGGATCTGCAGCTGATTCTCGATACCTTGCAGCTCCAGAAACGCATGGAACGCGTACTGGTCTTACTACATAAGGAACTAGAAGTTGCTCGTCTGCAAGCGGAAATCCGCTCCGAAGTCGAACAAAAGATGTCCAAACATCAAAGAGAGTTCTTTTTACGTGAAGAACTCAAGATCATTCAACGTGAGCTCGGCATTGCCAAGGACGACAAAACCTCGGATATCGATGAATTCGTCGCTCGCATGGAAACCCGCGACCCACCTGAGCATGTCGTTAAACGATTCAACGATGAGATTAACAAGATGTCAGTTCTCGAGACTGGCTCGCCCGAGTATGGCGTGACGCGTAACTATGTCGACTGGCTTAGCTCCGTTCCCTGGGGTAGCTACTCCAAGGACAAACTGTCCTTGCGTTCGGCCAAGCAGATTCTCAACCGTGACCACGCAGGCCTGACAGACATCAAGGAACGCATACTCGAGTTTCTTGCCATGGGCTCCTTCCGCGGTGAAATCAGCGGCTCAATTCTTCTCTTTGTCGGTCCACCGGGCGTGGGCAAGACATCAATTGGCAAGTCCATTGCCGAATGCCTCGGGCGCAAATTCTATCGATTCAGTGTCGGCGGCATGCGCGATGAGGCCGAAATCAAAGGGCATCGCCGGACCTATATCGGTGCAATGCCTGGCAAGCTTGTACAAGCCTTGAAAGACGTTGACGTATCCAATCCAGTCATCATGCTCGACGAAATCGACAAGATGGGTGCGTCCTATCAAGGTGATCCGGCGTCAGCGATGCTGGAGGTGTTGGATCCGGAGCAAAATAGCGAGTTTCTGGATCACTATCTGGATGTTCGGGTTGACCTGTCAAAGGTACTGTTTGTGTGCACCGCCAACCAACTCGACACGATTCCGCGTCCCCTGCTCGATCGCATGGACATCATCAGACTCGGTGGCTATATCGCCAGTGAAAAACTCGACATCGCCAAACAACACCTGTGGCCTCGTTTGCTTGAGCGCAACAAGGTCAAGCCAAGCCAGGTAAAAATATCCGATTCGGCTATCAAGGAATTGATCGAAGGATATGCCCGCGAAGCAGGTGTACGCAGTCTGGAAAAATTGCTGCATCGCGTGTTACGTAAAAGCATCGTGCAACTGCTCGGCAAAGCGACAAAAGTCAGTATCAGTGGTCGCAATCTCAAGGATTATGTCGGCGAGCCCTACTTTCGAGCCGAAAAGCAATTGGGCGGCGTGGGTGTCATCACCGGTCTTGCCTGGACGGCCATGGGAGGGGCAACACTACCGATCGAGGCGACTCGTGTACATGGCGAAGATCGTAATCTCAGGCTGACTGGACAACTCGGCAAGGTCATGAATGAATCCGCTCAGATCGCGCACAGCTTTGTTACAACACACGCCAAACGTTTTGGCGTGAAGGATGACTGGTTTTTGAAAAACAGTCTGCATCTGCATGTACCGGAGGGAGCAACACCGAAGGACGGACCTAGCGCTGGGATCAGCATGACCAGTGCACTGCTTTCGCTAGCGCTGAAAAAGAGCGTAAGGAAATCGATTGCCATGACGGGCGAAATTACATTAACCGGAGAAGTGTTACCGGTTGGTGGAATCCGCGAGAAACTGATTGCCGCACAACGTATCGGTATAAAAGAGGTGATACTGCCCGAAGGCAATCGCCGAGATGTTACCGAATTGCCCAAGCATATCGTCAAAGGGTTGAAGATTCACCACGCCAGCCGCTACGACGATGTATACGAGATTCTCTTTCCCTGACAAAACGAGACTGACAAAGCGAAACTGACAAACGATGTGGGTCTGTATGACAGTCAGTGTAATCAGCGGCGTGCCGACGGCAAACGCGGGCGGAACGTCCAGGCTAGTCGACCTGTAATATCCGGGGTTGTATCAACGGCGGCATCTTCACTAAAAGACATTTCAATCGTGTGATTGCTTCCGATTAACCAACGTAAACCGAAACTTACCGACGCGGCGGTGCTACCCAGCTCGCGCAGCTCGCTTTCATAGAATGGTGTGTGCCAATCGAGTTGCGCAAGTAATCGCAGATTCTGCCAGGCGATAAACTGCGTACCGAGCGAGCCATATGCTGCGATTGATTGTTGATCCGGTAACTTGCTATTGCGACCAATCAACAACATGCCAATAGTCGTACCGAATCGCCATCGTTCTGTCAGGCGCCAAACCGGCGATTGCCAATCGGCATACAGATCAAAACGACCACTTCCCTGCAAGGATGATACTGAACCGGTTGGCAACTTGATGCCGATACGGGCGATAGGTTCGGTTTTTCCTGAATCGGTTGGTGCGAAGCAACCGATAAAACGCTGTATTGAAAGCTGGATGTCCCCCAAGCCTGATTCACTTGAATTGATCCCACGCAATTCGCCGTTGCTATCGGTATAGATGTAGTTCAATTCGTCGAAGGGGGCTGCACCGCGATTAGCATTAGGCAATCCGAAGAATTCATGCCAGTCGTCGATAGCGCGATCAAACACCCCACCACTGTGAAAGACAAGAGGCAAGACAGCCTCACCTTGCCAGCACGGTGACAAAATTTGCCGGTGGCGTATGACCAATTCAGATGATTCGCCATCGAGTACCAATAGTTCATCGGCGCTCACCCCACCCATGAATTGATTATTGTGTTCCAGTGCAAACTGCCATTCCAAGGTCTGAACAGCTCGCGCCGCAGGCGTCGGAAGACCAATTAAAGCATTGAGCGTATGTTGTGAACGATGCGTCAGGAACGCCGCATCATCGCTCCGATCGGCAAATGCAGTAACTGTTGCACACAAGTATAAGGCGAGCGCACGTGGCACGACCGAGCGCGGCCCGACCGA
>CAYUZB010000036.1:27208-31111 GCA_964449565.1 uncultured Granulosicoccaceae bacterium
AACGCGGCCCGACCGAACTACAATCGAGGGGATTAGACAACATGCAGGAAAACAAACCAATTTGAATCAGATTTTTTTGCCAATTTCATCGCGCATGCGTTGTGCGCTACGTTGTGCATTGGAGGAAGCCGGGGTGATCGCCAGTACTCGTTCGAAAGCCTGTAAAGCTGCGGCAAAATTGCCCTGGCGCATGAAGATCAGACCAAGCCCCGAAATAGCACCAAAATGTCGTGGCTCAAGAACAAGCGTTTCGCGAATATCGTTGACTGAGGCATCACTATTACCCATCAAGTAGTGCACGGTAGCACGCTTGTTCCACGCTTCTGAAAATTCAGGATTGGAATCGACCAGTTGATTACACAGTGCAAGCGCAAGATCCAGTTCACCCGCTTGCATCGCCAAGGTCAACTGAGACATTAGAGCTGCAGCTCCTTCATCAGGCGCCTCGAGCCAAAGCCGCCAAATGCGAGATTCAAGAACAGAGGCCGCTGTTTGAGTTTCGGCGCTTCGAAGTTGATCGAACAATGCGGGTAATTCAGCAGCTGTCTGATCTGCTGTCGCTGAGCTGACAACCATCACCAGACCCGCCAAGGTAGATACCAACGAGGCTCGCCATGATAGTTGTCCGACCATATCAGTTCTCGCTTAGTGGCTCCGACCCATGGATCATGTTAGCGATAATAGCTGCTTCGCGATACCCGGGAATGCGTTCACCACTATCGAGATACATCAACGGTGTGCCACGCAGTCCTACACGCTCAGCCAGCGCAACATGAGACTCGATAGGATTGTCACACGATTTCGCGTCAATCCTGCCACCCGCCTTGGCTCTGGTCATAGCTGCTTGTGGATCATCAGCACACCAGACACTTTCCAGATCCTTGTGCCCTTGCGAACCAAGGCCTGCCCGTGGAAACAGCAGGTATCGAACTCGAACACCCTCTTCCATCAAAGTATCAATCTCAGCATGTAAACGCCTACAGAAGCCACAGCTGATATCAGTAAATATGGTGAGCGAACGATTGGATTTGGTCGGTGGTTCATAGATGAGCATATTCTCTTCGCCGATCTCCGCGAACATGCCGAAGTGCAATTTTCCGAGGCGTGCCTCGGTCAGGTTCTGGCGATTATTCAGTTGTATAAGATTGCCATCAAGCAAATACTCGCCAGTCTTGTTGACGTAATACAGCTGCCCACCAGCAATCAGCTCATAAAGCCCATCAACGGGTGTTTCGGAGACACTTGAAATTGGAACTCCAGGCAATAGCGCCTCGATATTCTCGCGTAAATCGCCGAGTTCGTCCGCGCTGGCTGATAAAGCGCTAAAGGACAGGACGAAACACAGTCCGAGCATCGAAAGTCGCTTCATAGCCATGAGATTTCCAAGATTGATTCTGATTTGTATGGGCATCGCAATGATAAGTTCCCGAAGGTGACCACGATATGCAGAGATGTTCACATTCAGCCTCGCGGATGATGCGATTTATGCATTGCCTTCAAGCGCTCGCGGGCCACGTGAGTATAAATCTGTGTTGTCGACAAGTCAGAATGACCAAGCAACAGTTGCACCACACGTAAATCTGCATCGTGATTGACCAGATGGGTGGCAAATGCATGACGCAGTGTATGCGGCGAAAGACTCGACTTTATACCGGCCATACGCCCGTGGAGCTTGATTCTGTGCCAGAAGGTTTGACGCGTCATGACTTTGCCACGCTGCGAAAGAAACAGGGTGTCGTTGGCTGTTCCGATCAAGGCGGGCCGCGCCGTTTTCTGGTAACGCTGTATCCAGTCAATCGCAACATCACCCATTGGCACCAACCGTTCCTTGTTGCCTTTGCCCCAAACTCGCAAAACACCCTGTGACAGATTGATCTGGTCTACAGTGAGCCCAACGAGTTCGGATACACGAAGGCCACACCCATAGAGGCATTCCAGCATGGCTCGATCACGCAAGCCGAGATCGGTACTGACGTCCGGCGCTGCAAGCAGAGATTTGACTTCCGTTTCAGTCAGGCTTGTGGGTAATGGTCGCCCTATACCGGGCGAACTGATCTGACGGGTTGGATCATGAGCAATCTCACCCTCTCGCACCATCCAGATATAAAACCTGCGCAACGCAGACAATGACCGTGCAGCCGAACGAGATGATGTGCCACCGGAAACACGCTGCGCAAGGTAAGCCATGACATCACTGCGATCAACCGTATCGAGTCGCTTGTCAGCGGGGACCAGACTACGGGTGAACCCTTTGAGGTCGGTCTGATAGGCGGAAATGGTATTGGATGATAATCCACGCTCTATCAACTGGCTGTCCGCGAACCGACGCAACAATTTGATGTTGTCATCTGACAAAGGCACAGCGCTTTTTACGCGTTTATCCGCCTTTGCCGACTGCTTGGCGTTAGCATGTACTGATCCCATAGACTGCCAAGGATACACAGGATGTCAGAAAGTGCATCGTTACCGGATGCCGATCCCTCAGCCCTGACAATAGAGGCCGCTCGTTCGGCAATTCTCAGAGCGTTGACACCAAGTAGTAAAACGGTTCGAATCTCGACTACTCAGGCGCTTGGTAGGATTCTCGCTGCTGCAGTTGAATCACCTGTCGATGTTCCGCCCTTTCGCGCCTCGGCAATGGACGGCTATGCACTAAGGTTTGCAGAATACGAGACCTTGCTACGCATCTCCGGTACATCCTTGGCCGGACATCCCGGAGCGGACAGTTTCCCCGCACAATGCTGTGTTCGTGTGACAACAGGAGCTCGTATACCGGATGACGCGGACACGGTCGTGCAACAGGAAAACGTCGAGATCCAAAACGATCATGTGCGAATTGTCAAAGCCCCCGAAAAGGGGCTGCACGTTCGTGTCGCGGGCAGCGATTCAGCGAAAGGATGCCTGCTTCTTGATCGTGGTGCGAGATTGGGGAGCGCGGAGCTCGCTGTGCTGGCTGCGCACGGTATCGCTGATGTACCGGTTTTCGAAAGACTCAAGGTTGGCGTGTTTTCCACCGGTGATGAGCTAGTCACAGCCAATGAAACTCCTCGTAAGGGCCAGATATTCAATGCAAATGGACAGTTGATTGAATCACTGCTCCAGAGTACGGCGCTTACTATCTTAGATCTCGGCATTGTCGGTGATACCCCGGAGGCTTTGAGATCGGTGCTCGAATCTTCTGCAGACTGCGATATCCTGATCTCCAGCGGTGGCGTATCGGTTGGAGACGCAGATCATGTCCGCGAGGTACTTGGTGAGAGTGGCAGCGTTGATTTGTGGAAAATCGCGATGAAACCTGGTCGGCCACTGACGTTTGGATTTACCGGAAATCAGCAACCTTACTTCGGATTACCCGGCAATCCGGTTTCCGCAGCCGTCACAGCGCTACTGTTTGTACGCCCGGCTTTGAATCACCTGCTCAACACACAAACCGCCACACTTCCCCCCTTGCATTTGCCTGTCATGTCAACGCTCAAAAAACTCCCTGGTCGTGTTGAATTTCAACGCGGGATCATGATGCAGAACGAAAAAGGAGAATGGCAAGTCGACACTACGGGGCTGCAGGACTCACATGTGTTGAGTTCCTTGCAAAAGGCAAACTGCTTGATTGAACTGTCGTTAGAGTCAGCTGGCGCTGGCATCGGGGATAAGGTGCGGGTATATCCTTATCAGTACTTCTCTGATGCAACCCTATGAGTCTGGCGTTGTTCAAGTCTGGGCTGTTAAATCTAGGAAGCGGAAACGAAAAAGGGGTGGCAAAGCCACCCCTTTAACTGGTCGGCAAGCCGAATTACTTCTTCTTACGACCGCGAGACTTCTTTTTCGAAGCTCGCTTCTTACCAGATGCCTTTTTCTTGCCTCTGGCCTTCTTCTTGCCACGGGCTTTTTTCTTGCCTCTGGCCT